>CAWFZU010000001.1:0-4298 GCA_963820195.1 uncultured Acidobacteriaceae bacterium
GAGGCCCTCAAAGCGCGTTTGATCGAGCTGCGCGCCTCCGGCTTCAACCGCCTCTATCAGCGGGGCAGAATCTTCGAGTTCTCCACGCCGGAATCGCTTCTCGACCTCGACTTCACGCTGCCGGTCTTTGTACTACTGGACAGGATTATCGTCAGCGAGGACAACCGCGCCCGCATCGTGGATGCAGCGGAGATCGCTTACCGTGAGGCCGGCGAAGTCATCTTCGAAGAACTCCCGCGCGACGAGGCAGCTTCGCGCCCGCGCCATCGATTCTCGGCGCGTATGAGTGCAAGAGTTGCCATCGACCCGGCCGCGAGCCGGAGCCGCGCCTGTTCAGCTTCAACAATCCCTACGGCGCCTGCCCGCGCTGCCAGGGCTTCGGCAACACCATGGACTTCGACCTGAACCTGGTGATTCCAGACAAAGGCCTCAGCCTGGCCGACGGCGCCATCGACCCCTGGAACCGCCCCAAGTACCGGCCCTGGTTCACGGAGTTCCGCAAGCACGCGGCGGAGCTGGCCGTGCCGCTCAATGTGCCCTGGCGCGAGCTGCCGGAGGCCGCGCGCGAGATTGTGCTGCGCGGCAAAGGCACCTTCGCCGGCGTCTACGGCTTCTTCACGCAGATGGAGCGCAAGAAGTACAAGCTGCACGTGCGCGTGATGCTGAGCAAGTATCGCGGCTACGCCGAGTGCCCCGATTGCCGCGGCCAACGCCTGCGCGCCGAGGCCCGCAGCGTCCGCATTAACGGCCTGAGTATTTGCCAGTCCACCGCGCTGACCATCGCACAGGCCAAGGAATTCTTCTCCGCCCTGCGCCTCTCGCCTATGCACGAGGAGATCGCTGGCTCCATCCTTCACGAGGTCCGCCAGCGGCTCATCTTTCTCGACGCGGTCGGCCTGGAATACCTTACACTCGACCGCCTTGCCTCTTCGCTCTCCGGCGGCGAGGCGCAACGCATTCAACTGGCAACCTCGCTCGGTTCGCAGTTGGTGGGCGCGCTCTACGTGCTGGACGAGCCTTCGATTGGATTGCACACGCGCGATACCGCCCGGTTGATTCGCATCCTGAAAGAGTCTGCGCGACCTGGGCAACACCATCATCGTCGTCGAGCATGATGCCGACATTCTCCGCGCCGCCGACCATCTGCTCGATCTTGGCCCCGGCGCAGGCGAACAGGGCGGCAAGCTGCTCGCCGAGGGCGTACTGGCCGAGATCGAGGCCAACCCCAACTCCCTCACCGGCCGCTATCTCTCCGGCCAGCTCTCCATCCCCGTACCCACGCGCCGCCGTCCGCCGGGCAGAGAGCGCCTTATCCTACGCGGCGCAACGGCCAACAACCTCCACGGTCTTGATGTCGAAATTCCTCTGGGAATGCTGGTCGCCATTACCGGCGTCTCCGGATCGGGCAAGTCCTCGCTGGTCCACCAGGTGCTCTACCGCGCCGTGGCGCGCGCACTGGGCCAGGGCGACGGCGCGGACCCTTCCAGCGTCTACAAATCCCTGACCGGCGTCGAGAGGATCAACGACGTGGTGCTGGTCGATCAGACGCCCATCGGCCGCACTCCGCGCTCCAATCCCATCACTTACATCAAGGGCTTCGACCTGGTCCGCGAGCTTTTTGCCCAGCAGCCCGAGGCCAAGCGCCTTTCGCTTACGCCGGGGCATTTTTCCTTCAATGTCCCCGGCGGCCGCTGCAACACCTGCGAAGGCGATGGCACGGTTACCGTCGAAATGCAATTTTTGGCCGACGTCGAGTTGCCCTGTGAGGATTGCAACGGCACACGCTATCAAGCCAAAATCCTGAACGTCGATTACAAGGGCAAGAACATCCACGATGTGCTGCAAATGACCGTGAAGGAGGCGCTGCGCTTCTTCGCCGGACAGTCGCGATTGCTGGAAAAGCTCGCCGTTCTTGACGAGATCGGCCTTGGCTATCTCAGGCTCGGCCAATCGGCAACGACACTTTCAGGCGGCGAGGCGCAGCGCGTGAAGCTGGCCGCTCACCTCTCCCAGGTGCGCGCCGCCAACGCCGTCGCCAAACCCTCCCAGGCCAGCCGCGTCCTCTACATCCTCGACGAGCCCACCACCGGCCTGCACTTCGACGATGTGTCGAAGCTGCTGACGGCCTTCCGCAAGCTGATCGACGGGGGCGGCTCGCTGATCGTGATCGAGCATAATCTGGACGTGATCAAGTGCGCCGATTGGGTGATCGACTTAGGCCCCGAAGGCGGCGAGGCCGGCGGCAGAATCGTAGCCGAAGGAACGCCGGAGGAGATTGCGGCGAATCTTCTCTCGCACACCGGAAAATGGCTGGCGCGGGTGCTCTAAGGAGCCAAGGCATTTTTTTGCAAGGGCTGGACCTTCACGTTGGCTCCCTTGATGACCAGCCAGAGCGCCGTACCCACCTCCGCGACAAACATGATGGGAAAGAGAGGGTAGGTCCACTTCTCATACTCTGGGAAAAGACACATCTGTACAAAGCAGATCCAGAGGCAGAAGCAGTCCGCGACCAGCAAAATGCCCCAGAAGCGCGGAATGAATCCCGACTTATAGACCAGCCAGCCGAAGGGAAAGAGCCATGCGCCATAGAAGAGATTGGCCACGGTCATGCCCGTGCCACCGACGCGTAGCAACAGCATGGCCAGGACCTGCATTTGATCCGCGGTGAAACCATGCATCAGATCGGCGTCGGTCAGGCATTTCAGAACGCCGAAACGAGTGATCGCGGAGGCGCACTCCACAGCGACGCCGGCAAGGTTGAGCAACACCAGCAGCAAGGCCAGATTCTTGCCCACCGGCTTCAGAAGAACGTAATAAGACCATGTGGCGCAGAGAAAAAGCAGCGTGGCGACAATCTCGGTCACAAAGGCGACGCGGAAAAACATGATGGATTGCTGAATGTTGTGAGCCGTAGCGGCCAGATCGCTCCAAACCACCTGATGGCTCTGCATGATCCCGAAAGAAGCGATGAACACGATGTAGGCCAGATAGACCGCACCCGCCCGCCGGGCGAGCTTGTCGAGCGATGCATCCTGTTGGTTGACTGCGCTTTCAATCGTCATACGCGTTTTCATTCCTTTCTTGCCAGTAAATCACTGAATAAGCTTGTTCCTTGTAGAAAACCATCGCTCAGGGGCTAAAGCCCAAAATCATTATTGTTACGTTTGCGGCACGGCTAAAGCCGTGCCCTGACGCTTCTGGACTCTTTATCGAGTTGTTCCGTAACCTGTGAAGTCGTGCCCTTTCAAAACTTCGATAAATCAGAGGTTCGTTAACTGACCACTGACTACTTTCACTCGTAGCGCAGCGCCTCGATGGGATCGAGGTTGGCGGCGCGGATGGCGGGGATCATGCCGCTGATCAGTCCTGTTATGACCAGGATCGCGGTGGCGATGATGACCGAGGAGGGTGAGATCAGCAGGCGGATATCGGCAGCCTCGGCGTTCTTGGCCAGGGCGCTGTAGAACGTGATGCGGCCTACTGCCAGAGAGACCGCGTAGGCCAGCATGATGCCCGAAACGCCGCCGACGGTGGTGATGGCCAGGGCTTCGGCGAGGAACTGGATAAGAATGTGATGCCGCTGCGCGCCCAGAGCCTTCTCGATGCCGATCTCGCGGGTGCGCTGCTGTACGGCCACCAGCATGATGTTCATCAGGCCGATGCCGGCGATGCCCAGAGTGAGCGCGCCCACCAGTGAAAGCAGCACCTGCAAGGCGATGGAGAGAATCTTGAACTGGTGCAGCTGGGTCATCAGGTTGGCCACATAGATCGCCCGCTTATCGGTGGGGCGGAAGTGGTGGGCCGCGCCCATGGTCTCGCGCAGGCTCTTTTCCGCCTGTTCGTTGTCGCCTTGATAGGCGAACCAAATGCCTCCCAGGTATTTGGTATCCATGAGATCGCCCATAGTGTTGAAGGGAATGTAAATCTGCCGGTTGATGTCGTTGTCGTCGCCCTCCTGCATCTTGGGGGTGAGTACGCCGACGATGGTAAACATCTCGCCATTCAGGCGAATGGTCTCGCCCAGCGCCCAGCCGCCGCTGAAGAGCTTGGTCTTGGCCTCGGAGGCGATGACGCAGACGTGGGCGCGCTGCTGGTCCTCGGCTTCATTGAAGAAACGGCCCTGCGCCGTATCGAGCTTCAGGATATTCTGGTAGGCGGTGCGAACGCCATTCACTGTCCAGGTGTACGTGTGCAGATCGTTCTGCACCGTCACGTCCTTGTAATTGGCCGGCGAGATATAGGTAATACCGGGAACGGTATTGGCAATGCGGTCATTTTTACTGCCAACCTACTGGTTG
>CAWFZU010000002.1:0-3498 GCA_963820195.1 uncultured Acidobacteriaceae bacterium
GTTCTCCTCGCGGATGTGCGCGGCCATGCTGAATTTCTTGCCGGTGCGCTCGTAGTAGACAGTCCCCTTCTGCGTCTCCTGGTCGGGGATAGGATCGGTGATATAGGTGTCAAACTGGAAGTCGGCGGAGGTGGAACGGAAGTTTTTTGCCGCCTGGTCGAGACGGCGCAGCACTTCATCCTTTTTATCAGAAGCGGTAACGGCGGGGCTCGCGGCGAGCAGAAGCAACGCGATCAACGCGGAGAAGATAAATTGAATTGCCTTATGCATGGATTTCCTTATGTTGTTTGACGAGATTGCGGTCTGAAAGGTACAGAGGGAAACGGATTGAAGAAACTCCTCAGTGGCTCGCCCAGACCTTCCAGCTCCAGATACCCTGGGCGTCCTGTGCGGTCTCCCAGCGCGTGATAAAGACGGCGTCGCCGGTGACCGGCTCGATGGCTTTGTGCAGGGCCTTCTTCACCACCATGTTGGATTCCGTAGTTCTCAGGTCGAGGTCGACATCCGCGGCCGGCACGGTGATGATCAGACCGCGGCCGCCATCGCCGATGACCTGGATGGGATGCGGCGGGCCGGCGGCGTTGGAGGGCCTGTCGCCGTAGTTCCACAGATGCGGGGTGATGAAGATAAACAGCAGGATCAGCGTCACCATCACGTCATAGTGGAAACAGCCGCGCGGGTAGGTCCAGTAGAAATAGCTTTTGAGAATTTGTTTCATGCTCTTCTTACATTGTAATGCGTTTCAGGCCGCCCATGTAAGGCTGGAGCAATTCCGGAATCAGGACCGATCCGTCGGCCTGCTGATAGTTTTCGAGGATGGCCAGCCAGGTGCGCCCGACGGCCAGGCCGCTGCCGTTCAGGGTGTGGACAAACTCGGGCTTGGCTTTGGCGGCCGCCGGGCCTGTAGCGGATGTTGGCGCGCCGCGCCTGGAAGGCTTCGAAGTTGGAGCAGGAGGAGATTTCGCGGTAGAGCTGCTGGCCGGGAAGCCAGACTTCGAGGTCGTAGGTTTTGGCGGAGGAGAAGCCGGTGTCGCCGGTGCAGAGTAGAACGCGGCGATAGGGGAGCTTGAGTGCCTCGAGGATTTCTTCGGCGTCGCGGGTCAGCCGCTCGTGCTCACGCGTCGGAGTCCTCGGGGCGGGTGAATTTGACCAGCTCGACTTTTTGGAATTGATGCTGGCGGATGATGCCGCGCGTGTCTTTACCGGCGGCTCCAGCTTCGGCGCGGAAGCAGGGGGTGTAGGCCGTGAGGCAGATGGGCAGGCGGGCTTCGTCGAGGATTTCGTCGCGATAGAGATTAGTGACGGGAACCTCGGCGGTGGGGATGAGCCAGTGGTCGTTAAAAATTGCCTTATCTTCAGACCGAACAAGGCGTTCTCGAGCATATTGCGCTCCAACGCTATCAAGCCCATAATCCTTCACTGCCTTGTTGTATTCTTCTGCTGCAATCGACCGTTCTTCCCAGTCAGCATCGGCGCAGCGAAACAAATCCTCGGCAAACTTGGGCATCTGGCCCGTACCGAAGAGGCTCGCCTTGTTGACCATAAAGGGCGGCAGGACTTCCTTGTAGCCGTGCCCACCCCCGTCGCGTGGAGCAGTGTGCATGTCAAGCATGAAGTTGATCAGCGCCCGCTCGAGCCGCGCTCCCGCACCCATATAAACGGCGAAGCGCGCGCCGCTGATCTTGGCTGCGCGTTCCAGATCGAGAATGCCGAGGGCTTCGCCCAGCTCCCAATGCGGCTTGGGGGTGAAGTTGAGTTTAATGTAATCCTTCGGCCACCACGGTTTCCCTTGCACCTCGTTCTTTTCCTCGGATTCCCCAATTGGAACCTCGTCGCGCGTGAGATTCGGGATATTCATAATAATTAGAAGCATCTCCGAGCCGCGATCTCTCGCCACTTGGTCAGCCTTGTCAAACTCCTCTTTGAGGAAACGAATCTCTTCCATCAGCGCCGCAGCATCCTGGCCGGACTTTTTTAGCACGCCCACCTGCTCACTCAATACATTGTGACGAGCCTTAAGCCTTTCCGCCTCTGTGATGGATTTGCGCGCTTCTTGGGAAAGTCTCTTAAAGTTGTCAAGAGTTTCTTGTGTGACGCCGCGATCCAACAGCTTCGGCGCAACAGTTTCCCAGTTTTTAAACAAGAATCCTGAATCAAGCATCGCACTACCAGTTTACTCGACAGGGTTGGACGTTCCCTGGATGCCTTAGGGCAAAGTGATGAGAATTCCCAGAGCCTTGGCTACTATTTTCAGAGCGGCATCGCGCGTCCATAGTTGAGTTCCCGGCGTCATCAGACATGATGCAATGAGGTGCGCATCCGTAAGGCCAATGCCCTTCGAGTAGAGGGTGTGCGCTTCAATCATGTGCCGCACTTCATTTAGTTGCGCCACTCTAATTTCGAGTAGCGCATCCATATCATCAAGTCTTTTTCGCCGGTTGTGAAGCGAGCCGAGGGCAAGCTCAGCAACGATGAAGGGATGCATGACAATCTGTCCTCTGATAAGGCGCTTCTCCATCTCAGGGTTGCGGCCGCGCAGATGGTCAACCCAGACCGATGTGTCGGCCAGAATCACAGTCTGTCAGCCCTCACACGCTTGATGTCTTCCAAATCCGGCTCTGTCCCTCCGACCGCCGCGAGCCTGCGCGAAGCCTCAAGATGAATTAGCGCCTTCAAAGCCTCCCGGAGCAAGGCCGTTCGTTCCGTCACGCCTGATAACGCTTGAGCCTTACGTATCAATTCATCATCGAGTGCCACTGTTGCTCTCATAAAAGCCTCTTGTATCACCCATTATATCACCAAATGGTGATAATTTATATGTTTTCGAGATGCATCCAAACTACACTCGTGCTGCTGGTTGTTGTGACGGGCTGACCGGTCCCACGTCAATCTTGTCCTGCCAGCCGGGGAGGCGCTGGTCGCCGGTGATGAGGCGTGCGCCGCGTGTGAAGGTGAAGTAGGTCCAGATCCATGCGGCAAAGACCGAGAGACGGTTGCGGAAGCCGATGAGGAAGAATATGTGCACCGTCAGCCAGGTGGCCCAGGCGGGAAAGCCGCTCCAGTGGGCCTTGAAGGGCCATGCAATCCTGGCTACGGCGTCCATGCGCCCGATGGTGGCCATGTCACCTTTGTCGAAGTAGCGGAAGAGAGGTCGGCGCGCGCCCGCGAGATCGGCGGCGAGGATTTTGGCGACGTGATCGCCCATCTGCATCGCGGGCTGAGCGACGCCAGGAATCTGATGGCCGTCCTGCTCGAGGTGGGCCAGGTCGCCCAGGACGAAGACTTCGGGTAGTCCCGGCGGATTGAGCCGGTCGTCCACCAGTACCGAACCGCGGCGATCGAGCGGCGCGCCCAGCAGCCGGCCCAGCGGCGAAGCCTCGACGCCCGCCGCCCAGAGTATCACCGCGGCGTCGATTCGTTTGCCGCCTATCTCCACCCAGCCAGGCCCGATTCCGGTGACATGGGTGTAGCAAAACACGAACTGAACCAGGCCACAGT
>CAWFZU010000003.1:0-12926 GCA_963820195.1 uncultured Acidobacteriaceae bacterium
CATCCCCAGCTTCATCCGCGCCGTAAAGAGGCGTGTGAGGGCGACATCGATCTCGCTCTCCTTCAGGTAGCCCTGCTTCACTGCGTCCAGATAGGCCTTGTAGTCGTGGTCGTCGTTCACCTTCATGCCAAAGTCCACGCACTCGTTGTCCATGCCGCGGCGCAGGCTCACCGCCGAGCTCTCGGCCTGCGTGGCGTTGAATTTGTGCCCGCTGTGAATGTCGAGCACCGCGCCGCAATCCGAGACCACGTAGCCCCGGAAGCCCCACCAGCCGCGCAACTGGTCTTCCAGCAGAAACTCGTTGGCGCAGGCCGGTTGGCCGTTGATCGAGTTATAGGCGCACATCACCGATCCCGCCTTGCCCTCGACCACCGTGGCGCGGAAGGCGGGCAGGTAGGTGTCCAGATCATCGTGCTTGCTCACCGTCACATTCGCGGTATGCCGCGTCGGCTCCGGTCCCGATGTGCACGGCAAAGTGCTTCGGCGTCGAGATCACGCGATAGTAGCGCGCGTCGTCGCCCTGCATTCCGGTCACAAAGGCCACGCCCATGCGCGCCGTCAGGAACGGGTCTTCGCCATAGGTCTCCTGGCCGCGGCCCCAGCGGGGATCGCGTACGATGTTCACATTGGGCGCCCAGAAGTCTAAACCCGTCATGAAGTCGTTGAGCTTGGCGCGCACTGCCTGCACATGCTTGATGCGCCCCTCGGTGCCGATCACCTCGGCCATGCGATGAATCGCCGGCACATCGAAGCTGGCGGCCAGGCCAATCGGCTCTGGAAACTCCGTGGTGCCATCCTGGGCCACGCCGTGCAGAGCCTCGCTCCACCAGTCGTACTCCGGAACATTCAGCCGAGGAATCGGCCGCGCCTGATTGACCAGTTGGCTGGCCTTCTCCTCCAGTGTCATTCGCTGCACCAGGTCGGCGGCGCGCTGCTCGGCGGACAAAGATGTGTCCCAATAAGCGGGCTTGGGGGCGTTTTGCGCTCCGGCCATACATACCGCCATAACGCACGTCAGCGCCACAGCCATCCTCTTCAATCCAAAGCACTTCATCAGATTCCTCTTTCAGGGGTCAATTTGCAGGCGTCAGGGTTGAAAAGCCGCATTAAGCCCCAACCTATTCCTAGACGTTTCAGGCTGCTCTTCGGTTTCCAACGGTAAGGTGCGCGGCAGGGGCTGTCAAGCGCGGCGCGGGAAGGCGTTGAAGATCAGTTTCAACAGGAGCAGCCCGGCTTGCCAAGCCGAATTGCACCTGCAATGAACCCTGTTCCCTATTCCCTATTCCCTATTCCCTGTCTTTCCAGGAACGATTGCAGAATCAACGCAGCCGCCACCTGGTCCACCACTTTTCGATGTTCCTGGCGCGCGTGTCCGGCTTCGTAGAGAATCTGGTGCGCCTCGCGGCTGGTAAGACGCTCATCCCACAGGTAAATCGGCAGGCCGGTCAACTCGCCCAGTTCGGCGGCAAAGGCTTGGGTTTTCACGGCCTGCGGGCTAACGTCGCCGGAGAGATGCACGGGATTGCCCACCACAATACCCGCCACCCCAAAGCGCCGGCAGAGCCGCGCCAGAGAGCGCAGGTCGTCGCGCCGATTATGCCGCCGCTCCAGCGTCAGCACCGGCTGCGCCGTCAGCCCCAGCTCGTCCGACACCGCTACGCCGATGCGGCGGTTGCCGATATCGAGGCCCAGATAACGGGGATGAGGGGCTGCTTCCAGCTTGGAACTCCTGGCTTCTAGCTTAAAGCCCACAGCGGCAACCCATGCAGAAAACGCTCTGCCGTGGGCCATAGGCCCGGTACAATCAAAGGTAGGGAGTCCTAAGAGGGATTTTTCCCGTCTTTTCAACAGTGAAGGGTTGACAGCAACGAATGGTGCGCCGCAGACAGACGAAAAGAAGGAGAAAGGGTTCCAGCGCGGCGGGCATCTTGTGGACGCTTCTCTTTGTCTTGATCTTGTTGCCGGCGGGTGCGCTGGCCTGGCTGGTATTTACGCCCTTCGGTCCAGAGAAGGAGACCTTCGTCGAGCTGGCTCCGGGCTCTTCCGCTGTGCGGATGGGCCAGCAACTGGAAGAGGCAGGCGTGGTGCGCAGCCAGTTTGCCTTCGATCTGGTGCGCTGGTGGAAGCGGGGAACGCTCAAGGCCGGCGAGTACCGCTTCGACCATCCGGCGGCGGTTACCGAGGTCTATGCGCGCATCCTCCGCGGCGATGTTTATACCCGGACGGTGGTGATCCCAGAAGGATCGAGCCTCTTTGAAATTGCCGCCCGGCTGGAGCAGGCGGGATTTGGCACGCGGCAGGAGTTTCTGGACGGCGCGGCAAAGCAGGTGGGCCTGGTGAAGGACCTGGACCCCGGCGCAGTAAGCCTGGAGGGCTACCTGTTTCCGGATACCTATCATTTTGCCCGCAAGTTTGGCCCGGCGCAGATTTGCGCGGCGATGGTCAAGCGCTTTCGCGTCATAGCCGGGCAACTGGGATTGAAAGGGAATATGCATCGCGTGGTGACCATGGCTTCGCTGGTGGAACGGGAGACGGCGGTGGATGCGGAGCGTCCGCTGGTAGCCGGCGTCTTTGAAAACCGGCTGGCCAAAAAGATGCCGCTGATGACCGACCCTTCGGTGATCTACGGGCTGGAGCTGGATGGCCGCTGGCGGGGCGCAATCTACCAGAGCGACCTGAAGCTCAACACCCCGTACAACACCTATCTGCACACCGGCCTGCCGCCGGGTCCGGTAGCCAATCCCGGCCTGCGCTCGCTGCGCGCGGCGATGGAGCCGGCCAAAACCACCTACCTATACTTTGTGGCCGCCGGAGCTAATCCCCAGGGGCGGTCTCTGTTCGCCAGCACCATCGAGGAGCACGAGCGCAACGTGGCCGATTACAGGCACGCCGTGAAGAAGGCAGGCGGACGATGAGAACAAGCCTCCTCCGCGCGCCCGCCGTGGCCCTCCTCTTTCCGGTCTTGCTGCTTTCCGGATGCATGTGGACCACCCGTAAGCTGCCTGTGCCAAAGGCTCCGTCGATCGTGCAAACGGTCATGCCGGACCAGTTGGTGGAGCGGCTCAATCAGCGCTGGGATGCCCTCGACAGCCTGAACGCAAGCGTCGAAATCCAAGCCAGCGTGCTCAAGAGCAAGGAGGGCGTGGCCAAGGACTACACCTCCGTCCGCGGAATTATCCTCATGCTCAAGCCGGAGATGCTGCGCGTTTATGGGCGGGTTCCAGTACTCGGCACTCGCATGTTCGACATGGTCAGCGATGGCAAGGATTTCACGCTGTGGATTCCCTCGAAAAACATGGCCTTCAAAGGCGCCAACACGGTGAATAAGAAGTCGGCCAACCAGTTGGAGAACCTGCGGCCGGGCTTCTTCCTGGACGCTCTGGTCGTGCAGGGCCTCGATCCGGATGACCTGTATTCCGTCGTGTCAGATTCGGAAACGGTGGAGGACACAGCCAGGAAGCACCTGTTCACCGTTCCGGAATACGTTCTAAGCGTCAGCCGTCGCAAGCCGGGAAGCAACCAACTGACGCCGGTGCGCGTGATCACCTTCCATCGCGAAGATCTGCTCCCTTACGATCAGGATTTATACGACAGCGAGGGCAACCTGGAGACCCAGGTCTCCTATTCCGCGTACCACGACTTCGGCGGGAGCAAGTATCCGTCAAGGGTCGTCATCAAGCGCCCGCTGGAGGATATTCAGGTCGTTCTCACCATCGACAAGGTCGTGGAGAACCCGAAGAACCCTCCTCTGACTGGGGACGAGTTCATCTTGAAGCTCACCGAGGGAACTCAGATTCAGAAGCTGGAGTAGCGGGGCGGCGTCATTGCGTCTGAAACTCCCCGGCGCGCAAAGCACAAGAGAATCCGGCTGTGCTAGTATCCCTGCAAGCAAAAACACTGCATTTCCGGGGAGCCTCAAATGGAATGCAACCTCCGCCCGCTCACTCTCGGTGAGATTCTGGACCGCACCGCCCAGCTTTACCGCACGAATTTCCTGCTCTTTGCCGGCATCTTCGCCGTCTATGCCGGCGCTGTATTGGTGATGGGCTTGCTTCAGATCGGCCTTGGCGCGTTGCTGAAATCTCTGCACATGGCCGGGGCCGTGTTATGGATGATCTGGATCATGGCTGGGGTTGAATGGCTGCTGATCTTCCTCCTGCTTGGAGCAGCCACCGCCGCCATCAGCCGCGCCGTGGCCTGGGTTCACCTGGGCGAACCGGCCACCATCCGCGGCGCTTACCGGAGCATCCTGCCCCAACTGGGCCGCTACCTGTGGCTGATGACCATCACCGCCTTCAGGGTCTGGACGCCGTTTGTGCTGCTCTACGCCGGCTTCTTTGGAACCTTTGCTTTCTATGGCGGTCTCAAAGGCATGGGCGCAAACCCCGGCGCAGCCGCTCAACCCTCCTTCGCCTCCAATCCGCAGGCAGCGGCGGCTGTCCTTGTGGCTTTCGGGGTTTTCTTCCTGCTCCTCTTCCCCGTCGGTATTTACACCATCCTGATGAGTCTGCGCTACTCGCTGGCGATTCCGGCCTGCGTGGTGGAGAAGATGAAGGCCCGCACGGCGATCCGCCGCAGCATTGAGCTGGCCAAAGGGTCGTGGGGACGCATCTTCCTGCTGGCGTTGCTGGTTGGCATCATCAAGCTGGGGCTGGTCTCCGTCACCCAGTTTTTCATCTTTGTTGCGGCCATCAAGCACCCTGGCCAAATGCCGGGGCCGGGCCTGTTATCGCTGTCGCAGATCATGGGCTTCTTCACCAACACCTTCCTGGGACCGATCTGGGCCACCGGCATCACGCTCTTTTACTACGACCAGCGGGTGCGCAAGGAGGGTTACGACATCGAGTGGATGATGCAGGCCGCCGGACTGACGCCGCCGCCGCCGGCCGAGTTGCCGTCCGCCGCCAATCCGCCGCAGCCTGCCCCGCAAAATCCGGAGGCTACGATATAGAGAGAATGATGGAAGCCGCTGGACTAATCGCGACTGGGCCTCAGCCAAGCGGCAATGGCCTCGTTGAGCCTGCCGAGGCCGTGGAGGGCCAGGCTTGACGGTCCGTGCTCAACTCGTTTGTGCGGTGCTGGCTGTGGCGCTTGCTGCGGCTCTCGCCGTGCCAACGGTTCATGCCGATGCCCCCGCCGCTCAGCCCGCGAGCAGCTTCCGCGAAGCAACGCTCGCCGAGTACCGCCAGCACCTGGTCGAGTTGAATGCCGTAGTGGCAGCCTGCGCCAAGGCGCGCAACTCCAAGGCCTGCGACCCAGCGCTCGTAGGGCAGGACGACCGTGTGCCGCTCTCAAATGCACCCAACGCCGAACGGCGGATGGTGCGTTACAACTGGCTGCGCGCGCTGCTCACACAAGCTCAAGAGAAGGACGCAGCCAAGACCGAAGACAAGCTCCCGGCCAAGCCGCAAGTCAAGCCCGTCGTCGGATCAGAACAGACTCCGGTCGAGGAGCCTACGCGGCCGCCCAAGCCGACCACCAGTGAATTGTTGCAGGCTGCCGAGGCGCGCCTCACCCAGGACATCGCGCAGGCGGACGGAGCAGCGGCCGCCCAGCCCGTTGCCGCGCCCGATCACGCCCAGGAGCGCGACGTAATGAAGCAGGTGCTCTCCGGTCGCGACTTCCGCAACCTGGAGGCGCCCACGGCGCGCGATTCGGCTCTGGAAAAGCTGGGCGCGTGGCTCAACGGGCTCTTCGCGAGCTTTGGCAAACTTCAGGCCAGCGTAGCCTGGCTGGGGCCGGCGTTGGTTTGGGGCTTCATCCTGGCCGTCTGCGTGGGGCTGGTGTGGGGACTGATGCAACTGGAACGCCGCTGGCGCATCCGGCTGGTGCCGGAGAGCGACGGCCCCGCCGCCGTAGCCGCTTCGGCCCGCGATTGGCAACTTTGGCTGGCCGACGCGCGCCGCGCCGCCGCCGCCGGCCAGTGGCGAGAGGCGATTCACTTCGTCTACTGGGCGGCGATCTCCCGGCTCGAATCCAGACGGCTGTGGCCGGCCGACCGGGCGCGCACACCGCGCGAGTACCTGGCGCTGGTCACCGCCGAAGACCCACGCAAGCCGGGACTGGCCACACTGACCCGCAGCTTTGAGCGGACCTGGTACGGTGGCCGCGCGGCGGGCGAAGGCGACTACAAGAAGGCCGAAGAGCTGGCGGCAGGGCTGATCGCGGGTGGCACTCCGGCGACAGGCGCGACCGAAGGCGGTGCGCGATGACGTTCCTCTCCTCGCTCGACGCCAAGGACCGCAAGCTGCTGCTCTGGTGCGTGGGGATTGCAATCGCGCTGGCCGTAGCCACCGGCTTTCTGATGCCCAACGGAAACGACAACGACAATCCGCTGCCCTCGACCTACCTGGCCGGACAGCACGGCGCGCGCGCCGCTTATGAGACGCTGCTCCGCTCCAACTATCAGATTGAGCGCTGGGAGCGGCCGCTGAGCGAGCTGGCTGCCACGGCCGGCCCGGAGACGGTGGTGATCTTTGCCCAGCCGTTTTCCCGCGAGCCGGACGACATCAAGGCGGTGCGCAAGATTGTGGAGCGCGGGGGCCGCGTGCTCTCCACCGGCTACATGGGGCGGATTCATTCTGCCCGGCGAGGCCAGCGACACGCCCAGGAGTTCCACTTTGCCGCCTGCAAGCTGGAGCCCGAGGGGCTGGATGCGCTGGCTGGCGTCGGGCGAGGTGTGGATGGTTCCGCAGGCCACCTGGGATGGTGGGCAACCCGGCGCATCGCGTCGAGTACAGTTGCGCAGGTCATCCGGCGGTGGTGGAGTACGACTGGGGCAAGGGGCACATCGTCTGGTGGGCCAGCTCGACGCCGCTGGAAAACGGCTCGCTCAGCCGCGCCCACAACCTCGACCTGCTGCTGGCTTCGCTGGGGCCGCGCGCGGGCCATCGCTTCTATTGGGACGAGTCGCTGCATGGGGAGATTCGCTCGAGTCTGGAGCTACGCCGGCGGGCCTGGCGCTGGACCTTGCTGTGGATATGGCCTGCCGATTGCTGGCGCTGCTGGTCGTCTTCAGCTTCAGCCGGCGCAGCGGGCCGGTGCGCGACCTGCCGCCGCCGGCGCGCGCCACGCCCATCGAGTTTCTTGAGGCGCTGGGCTCGCTCTATCGCAAAGCCGGAGCCGCATCCACCGCCGTCGCGGTTGCCTGGGAGCGCTTTCGGCGCCACAGCCTGCGGCTCTGCGGGCAACGGGGCAAGCAAGATGGGCGCGGCGGAACTGGCGGCGGTGATTCGCCGCCGCTTTCCGCACGCCGACGCCAGCCTGGAAGCCGATCTGGCCGCCTGCGAAGAGGCCGCGTGGGGTGAAACCGTCGATCCCCGCCAGGCGCTCAAGCTGATCCAGACGCTGCACGGGCACTATGAAAAGCTGAAAGAAGCGGCCAGGCCGGGCAGACAAAGCGGCAGCCAGGCCGCACAATCTGAGAAGATTCAATTCCAAAGCAGGAAAGGGCTTTATGAGCCAGGAAAACAACCAGGAACTCGACCAAAACGCCGAACACGCAGAGCACTTGCGCGCGACCAGCCAGCTGATCGCCCACTCCCGCGCGGAGCTGGGCCGCGTGATCTCCGGCCAGAAGAGGTGATCGAGGAGGTGCTGATCGCCGTTCTCTGCCAGGGCCATGCGCTGCTGGAGGGCGTGCCGGGCATTGCCAAGACGCTGATCGTCAAGGCGCTGGGGCGGCTGCTCGGCCTCGGCTTTCAGCGCGTGCAGGCCACGCCCGACCTGATGCCGGCCGACATTCTGGGCACAACGATTCTGCGCCCCGGCGTCAAGTCGATGGACAACTTCGTCTTCCACGCCGGCCCGGTCTTCACCGACCTGCTGCTGGTGGACGAGATCAACCGCATGCCTCCGCGCACCCAGGCCGCGCTGCTGGAATGCATGGAAGAGCGCCAGGTGACCACGCGACGGCACGCGCCGCCCGCTGCCCGCCTGGTTCACCGTCTTCGCCACCCAGAACCCGATCGACTTCGAGGGCACGTACCCGCTGCCGGAGGCGCAGCTGGACCGCTTCCTGCTCAAGATTCGCGTGGCCTATCCCACCGAGCAAGAGGAGCGGCAGATTCTGGAGCGCCACCACGCTGGCTCGGGCGCGGGTCTGCTGGAAGACGCAGCGATTGCGCCCATTCCCGACGGTCTGCTGGACGCTGCCTGCGCCGAGGTGCGCGCCATTCGCATCGAGCCGGAGCTGTACAACTACATTCTGGCGCTGGCGCGCCGCACCCGCGAGTGGCCTACGCTGTTGCTGGGCGCAAGTCCCCGCGCCGCCGTGAGCCTGATGCGCGTAGCCCAGGCGTCGGCCGCCTTCGATGGCCGCGACTACCTGCTGCCCGACGACGTGAAGCGCGCCGTCCAGCCGGTGCTGCGCCATCGCGTGATGCTCAAGCCCGAGGCCGAGTTGGAGGGCTTCGACGCCGACCGCGTGCTGGCCGACGTGATTGCCGCCGTGCCGGTGCCGAGGCAATGATCTCTCCCTCTCTCCATCCCGCTCCAGTCAGCGCCGTTTGCGAGCGACGCCGCCGCTGGAGCTTCGGCGCTCACGCCGCGGAGCATCGGCCTGCTGCTGGCTGGGCTTCGTCTGGCTGGTTCCGGGCTTCTGGGATGGACGGCTGGCCTACGCGATGCTGGCCTGGGATGCGCTGGTGCTGCTCTTCGCGCTGCTCGATGGCCTGCGCCTGCCCGCCCCGGCCGAACTGACCGCCAGCCGCACCTGGTCCAACGCTCCGGCCCTCGACAGCGAGACCGAGATCGAGCTGACGATTGAAAACCAGGGCCGGATGATCGTCGAGTGCCGGCTGGTGGACGATCTGCCGCCGGCGCTGGTCGCCGAGCCGGCAACGCACCGGCTGACCGCCTTTCCCCGCGTGCCCGCCAAGCTGCGCTACCGCGTGGAGCCCAAAGAGCGCGGCGACTGGGAGACGGGCTGGCTCTATGTGCGCTACCGCTCGCCGCTGGGGCTGGCCGAGCGCTGGGCCAGAGCGCCGCTCACGCAGACGGTGCGCGTCTACCCGGCCCTGCGCGCCGGCGAGGAGCAGCAGATCTTCCTCGCCCGCAGCCGCCAGATCGACCTGCAACTGCGCCGCGCGCAGCAGCGGGGCCTGGGCCGCGACTTCGAGAGCCTGCGCGAGTACCGCGAGGGCGACGACCTGCGCGACATCTGCTGGACGGCCACGGCGCGGCGCGGCAGCCCCATCACCCGCCAGTACCAGACCGAGCGCAGCCAGCCGGTCTGGATCGTGCTCGACTGCGGACGGCTGATGCGGGCGCGGGTGGCCATGGCAGCGAACCGCCGAAAGACTCAGGCCGGGCGCCAAGCCGGCCTGCGTCCACTCCAAGCTCGACCACGCCTGCACCACGGCTGTCGCGCTGGCCCAACTGGCGCTCTACTCCGGCGACCGCGTGGGCCTGCTGGCCTATGGGCAGGACATTCAGCAGCGGCTTTTGCCCGGTCGCGGCGCGGCCCACCTGCGGCAACTGATCGAGTCGCTGGCCCAGGTGCACGCCGAATCCGGCGAGGCCGACCACCTGCGAGCCACGGCCATGCTCAACCGCCTGCAACCCCGCCGGTCGTTGATTTTGTGGGTGACGGATTTGGCCGAGACCGCGATGCGCCCCGAGGTGATCGACGGCGCGCTGCAACTGCTGCGCCGCCACGTGCTGCTGTTTGTCGCCATGGCCCAGCCGGAGGTCGAGCAAATCGCCCAGGCCCGGCCAAAAAATGTGGAACGAGATGTTCCGCGCCTCCGCCGCCCAGGAGATGGCCGGCCGCCGCGAATTGCTTCTCGCCCGCCTCCATGAGCAGGGCGCGCTCACCCTCGACCTGAACCCCGAGGCGCTCACTTCGTCGGTGCTGAATCAGTACCTGACGGTGAAGGAGCGGGCGATGGTGTAGGGGTGATAGGATTTGCTGTGAATGAATTTGGCAAGGAGAAAGACGTGGAAAAAGAAAGCAATGTGGCAATCATTCAAACCGCTCCGCCCAGCAAACTGAAGACCGCGCTTCGAGTCGCTAGGACGTTTCTATTGGGACTTTGGTTCTCTACAGTTTTCGGAGAAATATTACTGCAAAAGCATATGTCGCATTCCCACTGGAATATTGTAGTTATGCTAATTATTTTGATTGTGACGACCGTGGGTCTGTTCCGTAAAGACGAGAACAACGGTGCCAGTCAAATATTATGGTTTGCATTCTGTCTTTGTCTCGCACCGGTGTATTACCAACGCACACACGACTGGGCCCCCGTGGTCACTGGAGCCTTGCTCGCGGTATTATTCTGGGCAAACATGAAGGTTAGCGGACGCTCCTACCCATTTATACCGCTTGGCGCTCTTTTATCGGGTGTGCTGACGCTACATTTTCCCTGGCCGAATGGACAGCGTTGTCTATTGACTTTTGTATTTACGGGGTTTGTCATCTCTCTTCAGGGAATATGGATTGTTCTGCGCTATTTGCAGGGAGATCAATCTATTCTGCCTGCAGAGCCGATCTATTCATCCGGCAAATCGTCAGATCGAGAATTTCTGCGATTGCTTCATTGGATATTCGGCACCATTGGGCATATTCAAGTCTTTTCACCGGAACTCGAACAGCGCATTCGAAGATGGTATCAATCTGAGATTGATCAATTGCAAAGTTTGGGGTTTGATTACCAGTTTTCGGATGGAGAGACTTTTCCATTGTTTCGATTCGTTCTGATTTTCCCGGCTCTCGTCGTATTCGCGATGTGGCGCAAGCGAGAGGTAATGACCATTCACGATGGAACGAAGCATCTTGTAGGACATCCGGTCTATATCTCTAAAAACAAGACTGCTTTTGCCGAGCCGAGTGGACTTGGAACCAAGTTTTATACAGCCTTTCAGGATGGTTCCCTCCTCATATCGACGACGTACGCTGATGGGGGGATGCCCGCTGGGCCAATGATTGAGAGGCATGGCCGAAAAGCCAGCATCAGCGATACATGGTCGGCGCATCAGCAGCGGATTGCGCAGCTGGAGGCGCAGGGTAAGCGCACTGACCGCCAGACAAGTTACCAAACCTACGCAGAGATCGAACACAAGGAAACGGCGCCTTGTTGACCGCGACGTTCGTGCTTGAATCGGTAATATGGAGGTTGGTTCAGGCGGAGAAAGATGTGTATACTCACTCATGCGGAATGAGTTCACGGCTGTGATGGAACAGGATGGCGAGTGGTTTGTCAGTTGGTCGCCCGAAATCCCCGGCGCTAACGGACAGGGCCGTACCGTCGAAGAGTGCCGCGACAGCCTCTGCGCCGCCATTCAGTTGATTCTGGAAGATCGTAAGGACAGCGCAGCCTGAAACGCCCGCGCCGCCCCTCGACGAACCGGGCGGCGGCGAGACGGCGGGTTGAGATGTGCTACTCGGCGGCTTCCGTTTCCGCGACAGGCTCGGCGACCGGCGCTTCGGCGGCTTCTTCCGTGGCTTCGGCCAGCACGTTGACCTTCACGTGCGCGGTGACTTCGCGGTAGAGCTTGATGGCCACGGTGTAATCGCCAACGCGTCTTGAGCGACTCGTCCAACTGAATCTTGCGGCGATCGATCTCGAAGCCCTTGGCGGCGAGCTCGGTGGCGATGTCGGCCGAGGTGACGGAGCCGAAGAGGTGGCCGGCCTCGCCCGACTTGCGGGTGAAGTCGAGCACGACGGGCTCGAGCTTGACGACCAGCTCCTCGGCCAGCGCTTTCTCCGTGGCGGAGCGGCGGGCGGCGGCGTTCTTCATCTGCTCGACCACGGCTTTGTTGGCCGAGGTGGCCTGCAGCGCCAGCTTGCGGGGCAGCAGAAAGTTGCGGGCGTAGCCGTCGGCGACTTTCACCAGATCGCCGCGGTGGCCCAGATTCACTACATCATCCTTCAGAATGACTTCCATGATTCACTCTCCTCTGTGCGTTCGGCATCCACAATATCGCCTTTCGCCAAATCAGCTTCGCGCGAGCCACTCACAGCGAGCAGGTGCGCGAGGCGGCGGAACGGCAGCCGATGGTTACGGCGATTCCAGGAATCGCATTCGTGCATTTTCACTGTTCCTGTAAGGTAGGTTTCGTGGTTTCCCACCCATTTCACAAAGAACGTGAAATGGATGGGACACGGAGTTTCCTTACACCATCAGTGAAAATGCATTAGTGCCGCGTGGCAAACGGCAGCAGGGCGATATTCCGGGCCTGCTTGATGGCGCGGGTCAGGCGGCGCTGGTGCTTGGTGCAGACGCCGGTGAGCCGGCGGGGCACAATCTTGCCGCGCTCGGCCACAAAGCCTTGCAGTAGCCGGACATCGCGGTAAGGAATGGCGTCAATCTTCTCGGTGCAGAACTTGCAGACCTTCTTGCGGCGGAAGAACTTGCCGCGGCCGCCAGGAGGACTGGAGGGCCGTCCGCCGGGTCCGCCGGGACCGCCGGCAGGCCGTCCGCCGGGGCGGGGGCCTGAACTATGGCCGTAACTGTGGCCTGAACCCGGGCCGGATTCCGAGCTGGCTGCTGCAGGTGCGCTGGTTGCTTGAGTCTCATCAGACATACTGTTTCCTCTTTACTCTCTTGGGTTCGGGCGAAAAGCCGTTGGGCGACCGCCGGAACGCTGGATCGGGCCGCAGCCGACGTCCCATTAAGGCGGCAAGTGCTTTTAGGTGCGTTTAGGGAATCTACGGGAACAGAGCAATGGCCGCACTCAGTCGCCCGCATCCTTAGCGACGCGGTTCCATTGATCACCGCGATATTTTCCCCTCTATGTATGTAAGGAACATCTAGCAGGGAAAAAGCATCGAAAATATTTTCGAACGCGGTCGAACGATCTCTTGGGAGCGTAGGACCAGACCCGGCAGTAGCTCCGAACCGCCTGCAACCATATAATTCAGCAGTTCATGCCGTTGGCATCGCCTAACACGCAAAGGGGAGAGTCTCCCGGACGTAATGACGTT
>CAWFZU010000004.1:0-5274 GCA_963820195.1 uncultured Acidobacteriaceae bacterium
TGTTTTGCCGCGTACACCTTGACGAGTACGTATTGCTGTAGGCCTGGTCTACATCGCACTCAGCGACGACCAGAAAACCGAAGTGACAGAAAAAAATATCCGCGGCGACCGCCAGCGCGTAAGAGAGTGGACCACCCAGCAAGCCCTCGACCTGATCCGCAGAAGGCTGCGGTAAGCAATAAGCGGCCCTATCCGATGAGACCGCGTGCCCCACTCTCGCTTCTGAGACCAGGGATTCCGCATTCATGCTTACGCCAAAGGAGGATTGAAGACGATATCGGGGCCTTCGAGCGTTATGCTCGCCCCTTGGCCGTTGTCGATGGTTATCCCGCTATTGTTGACCACAATCATCGCCCCGCTCGCGCACCTCAGAACGATCCCGCTCAGCAAATCACCCACCGCATCGCTGAGCAATACTGTATTTTGGCCGGTCGTCTGGAGCACGATGTTCTGTCCCGGCGGAACAGCGAGCGGGCCAACGGCCAACACGGGCACTTCAGCCGCAAGGCTCCAGAATCCGCCCGTCCAGATGGGATAGTCAGGGTCTCCGCGTTCGAATTCCATCCAGACCTGTGAGCCCACCGCGGGCACAATAAAGCATCCCGCCTGTACGCCTGCCGCCGGCACGCACGGCATCGCCCAACTGGTAGGCGTCTCGCCGAGCACGTTGGGAACCAGCGCCATGATGCGCCCGATCTGTAAAGGGTCGATGTTCTCGACCACAATCCCGCGATACTTTCCGTAGTAGTGCCTCGCCGCTTCTCCCGCCTGATTCTGAATACCCATATCGTCACCACTCCAGCGTCTAGCATACCTGCATTACCGTATCCATCTTCACTCCGAAAGATTCTCTATCCGCAGCGATTCGAGCGAAGCGCTGTTCTGCACGACGGTGACCGGCGAGCTGGAGGCGGCAAACTGGCTGGCGAGCGAGGCGGCGATGTCGGCGTCGGCGGTGCCCGCGCCGTAGCTGGCGGTGGCCGTGAAGCTGCCGATGCTCAACGTGAGCGTGCCGGTGGCGGGGACGTCGTTGCAGGTGGTGTAGGTGGTGTACTGGTTGGTGATGGTGGTGCAGACCACCTGGTAGCCGTCGGCGCCGTAGACGGTGATGGCGCCCGTGCCGGAGGTGCCGGCCTCGGTGAGGGTGATTCCGCCGTCGCTCTCGTTCAGGATGCGCCCGCGGTTGTCGTACTGGCGGGAGACGTCCACAGCCGCCGCGGAGCCGCCGTTGGGGATGCCGAGTTGCGCGCCGGTCAGGTGGTTGAAGGAGTCAAAGATGACCGGGCGCAGCAGGGTGGGCGCGAAGGAGTAGGTGGCCATGGGGAAGACCGAGGTGGCGGGCTGGTCCTGCACAACAACCGAGCTGACGCGCGCGGCCAGGTCGTAGCTGGTCTTCCAGGTGATGGAGGGCGCGGCGATGAGGGTGGCGTTCTGCGTGGCTTCATCCCCGGTCCCCAATTGCGAGGGACTGGGGCCACCCGCCGCCGCTTCTCATAACTCATCATGATTCAAATGAACGGGCCACTTGTCACCACCCATTCACAAAGTCATTCGCCTGATACAGCACTATCTTTGCATTCTCGATTCTTCCATCTAACTATCGCACCTAAATCCTCTATATTATCTTTTTTCTTAGACACTCTAGTAGCTGTACCATAGATAATTATTGAAACATTCTGGTAATCATAGTTTCTAGTAATGACAACACCATCTATGTTAATCATATCTGTCAATCCAGGTCCTTTAGGTAACTTAGCACCCCTTTCATCGGGTGAAACTAATTCATCCATGATATTATTGATTTGGTCATCCCAGAGTTGGGTTTCCACGTCAATACCTCGATCAATATAATGACGCCTTTCTATTCCAATCTCACATACCTTACCATCTTTCGAATACCTAGGCATCATCACAATCCCGGGTCTTATTTCGTAAGTTTCAACTGCCGGATATTTCGCAATCCAATTAGACGATAACTTTACCGAAGTTACCATTAACGCGATCATTGAAAGAAAACCGATAACTTTGCCCATATTGTCACTCTCCTGTGTGATTTCACATCATTGTAAGGGAAGACCATCCTTCGGAATGCCTGAATTAAACTGATATTTACCCCCACCTGAACCATTAGACATGGTCTCAATAAAATCCGCCGAACAGTGTTCAGTCCCGGATATAGTTATATCAAACCTTTTTATATCTGTATGTTCCCATCTGTTTCCAGATAAATCAGCCGCAACTGACGTTTCCTCTGCCTTGCTATTGGTTGGCTTCGCCATTGTGGCAGTGTCAGCATATTGACCGTCGAGATTTGAAGGCAGTGGTTCCATAGCCTGGTTCAGAAAAGTCTTTTGAGGTATGCCATTTCGTTTATTCACTGGAGCATTGTGCTCCGTAATTGCAGCGCCCTTAATTCTATCTCCATGTGACTCAAGTGTAAATTTTAATTTCGCGAAAACACCCGTCGCATGAATCTTAATCGGTTTCCCGTTAGGATCTTTTCCTTTTTCTTCATGGCCCTTTTCAATCTTTTGGTTTTTTCCAGCCTCAACTTTGAGTAGTATCTGATTACAAGGAGGATCATTTGGTCCATGCCCATCCACATCCACCCGTGTAATCGGATTATTCCGCACATAAGCATACAAGTTAAGACTCTGCGGATCAGTAAAAACTGCATATGGCACAGGGTCCGTCTTCGCGCTCCAATCCGGTGTGGTAAAGCGGCCTAGCGCGCTGTTGTAGTAGCGGGCGAAGAAGTAATCGTTGTTGGACTCGGTGTCGCGCTCTTTCTGCGTATAGCGTGATCTGACGCGCTCCAGATGCTCGGCTGCTCGCAAGCCTAATACGGTCGTGGAGTTAGGGACATTCGGACCCTGATTCCATGCCTGATTTCTACTCTGAACCCCCAGATGCAGTTTTTCGCTTAGCTGCGGCATTGCGGCTGGAAGCGGTTCATAGAACGCATGGTTTGGGGCTGGTTCCATTGCCTCCGATTGTACGTCTTGAGGGCCGGGAAGCGGTGCGGATTGTGCGCGGGATTGTGAGCGGATTGCACGGCGGAAGAGCAGCGGATTGTGCACGGCATTGCGCACGGTTTGCACGGTGCAAGAGTTGCGGATTGTCGAGCGTTTGCAGGCTGGATTGCGGTGCTGATCGGGGGCCGATTCCGGGACGGAAGCGGCCCCTCTTTAGCAGCTAAAAGCAGCTACTAAAAGAAGAACTGCGCGCGCGTCATTCGCGATCTTCTTCGGCCTCTGCCGCAAGCATTTGGAAGAGTGCTTCGGCGTCGGGACTCGTGGCTTTTGTGGACAGGTTCTCGCCGTGCTCCAGCATCGCCGCCGGATGGGTTGCCGCATGGATTTTTTGCAGCGCACGGATGGCGACTTGCGTGTATATCTCCGTGGTCCGGATGTCCTCGTGTCCAAGCATCGCCTGGATGTGCCGGATGTCGGCCCCGTTCTCGTGCATCAGCGTGGCCATTGTGTGCCGGAACAGGTGGCAGGAGCCGGTCTTTCCCAGCTGCGCCGCGTCCACCCTTTCCTTGACCGCGAAGCTCAGATGATCGCGGCTGAACGGCTCGCCCTGGGCGGTGAGGAAAACGGTCATGTCGTCCGGCTCGATGGCAAGCTGCGGACGGCCCTCCCGGATGTACTTTTCCAGCCACGCTATCGCCCGCTCTCCGATGGGCACATAACGATCCTTGTGGCCCTTGCCCTGGCGAACGAGGAGCAGGCCCCGGTCGAGCGACAGGTCGTACAGCTTCAAGGCGATGATCTCCATGCGGCGCAGGCCGGTCGAGTAGAGCACTTCGAGGATGGCGCGGTCGCGCAAGCCGATTGGCTCCTCGATCTCGCAGAGCTGCACGATCCGCTCGACCTCCTGGGCGGAGAAGATGTTCTTGGGCAACGCGCGGCCCAGCCTGGGCAACTCCAGCTCCGAAGCCGGATTATGCAGGATGTGATTCTGCCGCGTCATCCACCGGAACCAGACGCGCAGCGGCACAAGGCACGAGTGCTGCGAACGGAAGCTCAACGGCTCGCCGTTCTTCTTGCGGTAGTGGAACAGATGCCGTTGATACCGCTCCAGCACGGGCCGGGTCACTTCGACCGGCTCGGTCAAGCCGCGCTCCTTGCACCACTGAAGGAAGAAGCCGATGTGGGCCTGGCGATTCTTCACTGTGTACGCGGAGTAGTTCTGTATGGCTAGCGCCTGGAGATGATCGCGCATCATCGCCTCCAACTGTGTGGCTGGCAGGGTTTCGGGTTTGCGGGTCTTCGTTACACGCGCCATTGCTCTCGCCTCCTCGCTATGGTTAGGACGGAGCGCCTATTTTGCTGCACCCCGTATAAGTGTTTTTCCGCGTTCCAACGCTGGATCGGCTGGAAGCCGCATGGATACTGGCTGGTTGTGGGATTCAAGCACCCCGACACCCCGCCGACTTGGGGCCGACTTGGCCCCGACTACTCGCCCTCCGGCCCCGACTTCTTTCCGTCGTAACCATTTTTCGAGAGCTTTTCAACGTCGATCAGACCGCCCAGCACCGGCTTCCCGCCGTCCTTCGGCCGCGTGAAGACGAGCTCGTAGACGATGCTCTGGCCCCGGCCGCCGCGATGGATCAACAGGTATTCGAGCTCCTCCAGCCGGTGCAGGTGGGTCTTCAACTGCGTGTCGCCCCAGCCGGTGAACTCGCGCACGTCGCGCCGGGAGAAGCGGTAGTCGGAGCGCGCCATCTTCTGCCGCTCACACTCCGCCGTGACCATCTCATCGACGGCCAGGAGCAACCGCCGCGTCTGCGGCGGCAGCTCGTCGAGCGAACGGCCCAGCACCTCATGCGCAAGCCGGTTGGCCATGGCGATGTCGGCCAGCGCGACTTCGATGTACTCGACCGTGCGCCCGCGATGCTCGACGGTTTTGTGTGGCCGCTGATGCTGATGCAACAGGGCAACGCTGCGGATGAGCGTCAGATACTTCATGTGATCGCGCCGGGTGCGCGTCTGCGAGTCCTGGAAGGTCAGCCCCGGCGCGTAGGGATTGACGACAGGGACGGGCTTCAAGAGCCGTTGTGCGTTGCGATGAACGGTGAGGATCGCATTGCGGTCCTGCCTACGCAACAGTCCTTCGACCGTCTGCGCCTGGCGCTGTACACGGTGGATCGCCTTGGTCTGCTCGCGGTCTTCATTCACCGTCAGCACAAGACAGCGATTCAGCATCTCTTCGTCGAGGTCGATGGCCGTCGTCGTCAGCAATACGTACTCGTCCAGCGGCAGTAAAGAT
>CAWFZU010000005.1:0-5315 GCA_963820195.1 uncultured Acidobacteriaceae bacterium
TGATGCGCGTAGACCCACCAATCCAGGTCGATGTCCATGTTTTCGACGCGCGGGCGCAGCCACATATCGGCCAGCCGCCCCAGCGGCAGCCAGAGGTAATAACGCAGCGGATGGGTCGGCGATGCGCTCATCGGCCAGCTTGCCAAAGCGCGCATCCAGATCCGGCACAATATCCTTTGCATTGTCCCGGTCGTTGTAGTCGGCTGCCAGAGCGGCGGTCTCTTCGTACTGCGCGGGCGAGTCGAAGGCCCGGCTGGGGAGTTTGGCCAGGTCGAGCGGAGCTCCCGGCACCTCCCAATAGACATCGTAGGTGGAGACGAAGTCGAGGGACCAGGTTTTGACCCAGCGCTGCCATCCGGGATAGGTCTCCTGGCCGGGGTCGTTGGCGTAGCGCGGGGCCAGCGGCTGGAAGAGATGGAAGATCTGCCAGTTGCGGAGGGTCCAGGCGGTAAAGGGAGCGAGCGCCAGGAACGTGCAGACGAGGGCCATGCGGATCAGGCTATTTGAAAAACGCGGAATATAAGCGCCGTCCCTACGGGACTCCGGGAAATTATTGGTTGCGCCTACCCCACGCTGAAGCGCGGGGCTAATGACCACTGCGCCTATGGCGCTGGCGACCTTCGGAGATTCCTCTATCCTCGGCTTCCCTTCCCCTCGCCTCAACCCGATCATCAACGCCGGGGCCAGCGCTACGGCTACCAGCGCGCCGTCGGGGCGGAGCAGGGCCGCATAGGTGACGGCAAAGGTAAAGCAGAGCGCCGACGCCAACCCGGCCGCTCACGGAAGCGCGCCGCCGACCACAGCGCCAGCGCGATCATGAAGAGCGTGAGCGCCTCGGTGCAGCGGCTCGGCGGCGTAGATCGCCGTAAAGGGGCAGAGCGCGGCCAGCCACAGCGTGGCGTGCGCGGCGCCGCTGCTGAATCCGGCGCCACGTTGCGGAGTACGGGCGGAGCGATGCGGCGCGGCAAAATCGGCCAGCAGCAGGCAGCCGGCCAGCTCCAGCGCAATCTGCACCCAGGCCGCCGAGACGTAGTTTTCCATCCCGAAGCGGCGGAAGCAGAGCGCCAGAAAGAGCGGGATAGCCGGGGAGCCGAATCAGCGTCGGATTGCAGCTTCGCCGCCACCCCGGTGAGCGCATATCTGCCATGCAGGAGCAGGTTTTTGGCCAGGTCGCCGTAGATCAGCGGGTCGCCATTGACGATGGAAGAATTCCTTCAGCACCCACAGGCGCAAGGCCAGGCCGGCGGCCAGGGCCAGGGCGACAGAGAGGCCGGAAAGCACACGGACAAATATCCGGCGGCGTGGGCTATCGATTGACTCGCGGAGGCAGCTTCCATACGATTCGTACTGTATAGCGTAGACTGTTTTTGCGGTTTTCGCGCCCTGTACTCTTACGACCACGGTTTTTTCAACCCAATTTTGCAAGTGGAAGACTCAGAGCACTCATGCCGGATAAGCAGATATTCTTCGATCCGCAACGCAAGCGATGGAAGCGTCTGCGCCGCATCTTCGATGCGACGGCTGTGCTGTCCACACTGGTTCTGGTGGTTTTCATCTTCAATGTGCTGCGCTATCAGCAGTTGCCGGAGCTGCTGCTTGCCACTCCCAGGCACAACTACAAGGCGTTGCCGGAGCGCATACCGCTGCAAAGGCCAGCGCCCCGCGCGCCGCAAGACCGCCCGCAAGCCCTCCGAGATTCCCTTCAACACCGGCGAAGGTTTGCGCGCAGCCTATTACGTGCCCTACGACCCGGCCAGCTACTCCTCGTTCAAGGAGCACGTTCACCAGATCGATCTGCTCTTTCCCGAGTGGCTGCACATTGACGCTCCTCAGGCCGCGCTGCTGGCCATGAGCAGCGACAACCATCATGAGTATCCGGTGATTGAAGGCAACACCGTGCACGATCCCGACGACCAGAACAGGATCAAGCGGGTGATCCAGGCGGCCAAGGAAGACACGGAAATTTTTCCTCACCTGAACAACTTCAACCCCAACACGCAGAGCTGGGATCCGGCGATAGCGGCAACTGCTGGGCGACGCCGGACCAGCGCGCCGCGCTGCGCCAGCAGATCCTGCGTTTCTTTGCCGCTTTCCCGGCCTATCGCGGCCTCTCGCTGGACATTGAAAACCTGCCGGATGAAGCCAGCCCGGCGTATATGAGCTTTATTCCAGGAGCTCTATGGCGACTTGCACGCGCGCAAACTGCGGCTTTATGTCAACACGCCAGATCCTGACCACGGACGACGATCTCAAAGCGGATAGCCGCCAACTCCGACGGCATTGATCCTGATGAACTACGACGAGCACCAGATCGAGCAGCCAGCCGGGCCCCATCGCCAGCCAGGAGTGGTTCGTCGGCAACCTGCGCCGCGTCCTGAAGCTGGTGCCCAAGGAGAAGCTGATCTGCGCGGTGGGCAACTACGGCTACGACTGGACGCTCTCCATACCCAGCCCGGCACAAGAAAGGAAGCATGGCCGCAAGCACCCAAGGTGCTGAATACCGAAGACCTGCACGTCTCCGAGGCCTGGCAGCGCGCCTCCGACGCCGACGCCGACCTCGACCTGGATTACGACTCCCTCAATCCCCACTTCGAGTACATCGACGAGGACCTGAACCAGCGCCACGTGGTCTGGTTCCTGGATGGCGTCACGGTGCTGAACGAGATGCGCGCCGCCCGCGGCACTGGGCCTGCAAACCTTCGCGCTGTGGCGGCTGGGCGAGGAGGACAGCTCGCTGTGGAACATCTGGGACAAGCCCAGCAGCCCCGACTCGCTGCAAGCCCTGGGCTCGGTACAGCCCGGCCACGACGTGGACACCGAGGGCGACGGCGACATCATCCGCGTCACCGGCCTGCCCCAGCCCGGCAAGCGCACCGTCGAGGTCGATACCGACGAGCCCGATCCGCGCAAGAAGCTCATCATCGATGAGCACATGGACGTCTATCCGCGCACCTACACCATCGAGCAGTACGGCTACCACCCCAACGAGGTCGCGCTCTCCTTCGACGACGGCCCCGATCCCAAGTGGACGCCCAAGATTCTCGACATTCTGCAGCGAGAAGAACGTCAAGGGCACCTTCATGCTGATCGGCGCCGAGGCCGCAGGAGAACGTCGGCCTGATGAAGCGCGTCGTGCGCGAGGGCCACGAGATCGGCAACCACACCTACACGCATCCCGACATCAGCGAAATCTCCAACCGCCAGCTCGACCTCGAAGTCAAGCTGACCGAGCGCCTCTTCGCCAGCAAGCTGGGCATTCAGCCGCTCTACTTCCGCCCGCCCTACGACATCGACGAGGAGCCGGACACCGACGACCAGGCCGCGCCCGTGGAGCGCATCCAGCAGGACGGCTACACCATCATCGGCAACAAGATCGACACCAACGACTGGAACGAGCATCCGCGCAAGACGCCGCAGGAGATCACCCAGATCGATCCTCGACCAGTTGGAGACGCATGAAGACCAAGCCGCAGTTCCGCGGCTCCATCATCCTGCTGCACGACGGCGGCGGCGACCGCTCTGCCACCGTGGCCGCATTGCCCATGCTGATCGACGCGCTGCGCGCCCACGGCTACACCATCGTCCCCGTCTCCGTCGCTGATGGGCAAGACTACTGCCGAGGTGATGCCCAAGCTCACCTTCCGACAGTACCTGCGCGCCCTGCCTGATTCGATCGCCTTCTCCAGCCTGGCCATCATCGGCAGGTTCATTGTCCTGGTCTTCTTCGTAGGCGATATTCTGATGAGCGCGCGCCTCATCCTGGTGGGCATCCTAGCCGTCATCGACCGCCTGCTTCGTCCCCACGCCGTGGCCTCGCCCGGCTTCAATCCCCGCGTAGCCGTCCTCATCCCCGCTTTCAACGAGGAAAAGGTCATCGTCCGCACCATCCGCTCGGTGCTCAACTCCGATTACGCCAACCTGCGCATCATCGTCATCGACGACGGCTCCAGCGACCGCACCGCCGAGGTCGCGCGCGCGGCCTACGCCGCCCAGATCGCCACCGGCCGCGTTCAGGTTCTCAGCAAGCCCAACGGAGGCAAGGCCGCCGCGCTGAACTTTGCCCTCGACCGCCTGACGGAGGAGTTTTACGTCGGCATCGACGCCGACACCGTCATCGCCGCCGACGCCATCAGCAAGCTCATCCCGCACTTTGAAGACCCGCGGGTGGGCGCCGTCGCAGGAAACGCCAAGGTCGGCAATCGCGTCAACCTGTGGACCCGCTGGCAGGCTCTGGAATACATCACGAGCCAGAACTTCGAGCGCCGGGCGCTTGATTTGTTTAACGTCGTCGTCGTGGTTCCCGGAGCTATTGGCGCCTGGCGCACCGGCCCCGTCAAGGCATCGGGCGGCTATCCCGTGAACACCGTCGCTGAGGACGCCGACCTGACCATGGCGCTGCTTGAATTGAATCTCAAGGTCGTCTACGAGGACCGCGCGCTGGCCTTCACCGAAGCCCCCATCGACGCCAAGGGACTAATGCGCCAGCGCTTCCGCTGGTCGTTTGGCATCTTACAAGCGGTCTGGAAGCATCGCCTGGCTTTTGTGCGCAACAAGGCCATGGGACTCTTCGCGTTGCCCAATATTCTTATTTTTCAAATGCTGCTGCCGCTGGTCTCGCCCTTCATCGACATCATGTTTTTGGCCGGCATCCTGCACTACGTCGTCGACCGCCATTACCATCCCGAATCAGCCTCGTCCGACGACTTCTACAAGCTGCTGGTCTACTTCATCGGCTTCCTGGTCATCGATTTCATCACCTCGTCGATTGCCTTCTCGCTTGAGCGCCGCCATCCCGCCAACAAAGGCGACGGCTGGCTGCTCTTCCACATCTGGCTGCAACGCTTCGCCTATCGCCAGGTCTTTTCCATCGTGCTGTTCAAGACGGTCAAGCGCGCCATCGACGGCAAGCCCTTCAACTGGGACAAGCTGGAGCGCACCGCCAAGATGAGCAAGAGCACCGAAGCGCTGACGGAGACGACGTAGTTTTGTTGCTGGGAAGCAAAGGAGACGTTATTGTGAAGTTCAATTCACTGTCACAAAAGATCATTCGGATTGGGCTGTTGTTGCTACTGGGATCAATCTCTGCTGGCGTGGCCCAGAAATTGCAAACGCCAACACGTTTGTGGTCTGTAGGACCACTGACAAAGGCTGAGCCTGTGACGGGCATTATCTTCAACTCTGAAGGCCCCACATTAACAGGTCCACACATCGACTCTCAAACGCAATCGACCTTTTTAGCAACTCGTAGCATTGTTTTCGCAGGAGACCGTATTATCCTTGCGTTGCGAGTTGGAGAACGGATGGTTGATGGCAGG
>CAWFZU010000006.1:0-5816 GCA_963820195.1 uncultured Acidobacteriaceae bacterium
GAACCAAGTGGGCCACAGAACAATGTATTGCTCCACCAGTGCTATCAGTGCTGTGTGTATCAGTGACAAATGTTTCATCTCGGTCCTCCTCAATGTCCTATTCCACGGCAGGTGGCCCGGTCATTGTATTTACATCCATTGTCCTTCCGCCGAAAAATCTAGCTGTGCCCCGTTCATCGCGCTTTTGCGATGAGCGGGAGGTCGAACTCTTCCGCGCTCTGGACAATTGCGATGACTTGTAAATGCCGCTATAGAGCATACTCACATCGAAATCCCATCGTCAACCTTAGCCGAAGACCCGCTCATCGCAAAAAGCGCGATGAACGGGGCACAGTTACGGTGAATGGGATGAGCGGGCTACCTGCCGATCAGCGAGTTTATGGCCTCTCCGCAGGTGCTTCCCTCCAGTAATTCGCCCGCGCCACAATCCGCGCGCCGTAATCCTCGGCCGTGCGCACGCGGATCGTATGCAGCCCCGGCGTGGGATCGGAGGGGCTGAAGGTGATCAGATAGCGGTTGCGGGCGTGCTGGGCCGACTCCACCACTCGCTGCTCGAAGCCCTTGTCGCCGGTGAAGGCGATGGTACTCGCCGCCGCTCATGTGCGGCAACCTCTTTGGTCACATTCTTCTTGAAGGCCTGCACGATCATGACCAGCGTCGAGATCATGTTCATCGTCCGATCGTCGCCCGAGTCTTTGATGTCGTGCGCCAGCTCGGCGCGCGCCGGAGAGAACGAGACGCTCAGCACCAGCACGTCTGATCGGCCGATCTTCTCGATCAACTGCGCCGGCTTGGTGTGCTTGCTGCCGTGGTCGCGCTCTTCGCTGATCAGCAGCAGCACGCGGCGATACTCCTTGGGCTGGGTTTCAAGCAGATCGACGGCGTAGCTGACCGTATCGAGAATCGCGTCGCCGCCGTCGCCCGGCTCCAGATGCTTGAGCGCCTCGTTCACCTCTTCGCTGGAGTGCGTGAAGTCGCGAATCAGATGCGGCTTGGAGTCAAAGCCCACCAGCGCCGCCTGGCCCTTGCCGTCGGAAAGAAACAGATCGAGCAGCGGGCCCAGCTTGGCCAGCTTGTCGAATTCCAGCACGCTCACGCCGCCCTGCTCGACCGCCACCACCAGCGCCACCGGCGCCGTGTCCATCTCCTCCTGCACGCGAATCTTCTGCGGCACGCCGTTGTCTTCGAGGATAAAATCCTGCGGCTTGAGGCCGTAGACAACGCCCCCGCCCCGCTTTTCCACCAGCGTGGGCACCAGCACCTCGTTGGCAGTCACGCGCAGGGTGGTGATGGCGGTGTCGGATGGGCGCTGGGCAGCGGAAGCGGAGGCTCAGCCGGGGGCAACTGCTGCGCCGCCGGCGGCCGCGGCAAGTCACGCAGCGTGAATGCAATAGAAGCAATTGGAAAAAGGCCGAATCTCATACAGTCGAATAGCTTACAGCTATCAGCTTATCAGTTTTCGGTTGCCGGCTGAAATCTGACGCTGTCTATGCGCGCTTATGCACTTCGCTGCTCCATGCGGCCAATCCAAGCCAGGTAGCTGAGAAACTCCCAGCGCTAGGCCCACAGAAAGCCCAGCACGTCCCATGGAGGTCAGCGTCTCCGCCTTCTTGCCGGAGTAGGTCTCGACCCGCCAGCGCATATACTCGCTGCGCCACGGAGCCAGCCGATGGCCGCGCGTGGCATTCCACAAAAATCGAATCGGAGCGAAGAAGGCGAATCTCATTGCATTGAGTATAAACGGATAAGCCCACACGAGCGAAGAGCGAGCGACCGCCGACACTCTCTCTCCAATCTCCTGCAACACAATCGCTCATTTCGCTTCTGCCGGGAGGCTTAACTGCCCAGCATCGAATCCACAACCCTGGAGGCCACGGCCCCGGTGGGTACCTTGTAAGTTCCCGCCGCCAGCGCCGCCTGAATGCCGGCCACCTTGTCCATGCGCACTTCCGTCACGCCGCTCTTCGGCTGTGGCGTTGCGGCTGGCGCCAGCGCGGGCGTCTCCAATTGCGGCTTCAATTCTTTAACTCTGCTGCGCATGTCGATCTCATGGCTCCTGCCGGATTCATCGACATCTCTGCAAATCACTTTAGTCATTCAAGAATTTTTATGAGGTATTGTCGTACAGATTTCCAGTTACTTGCATGGTTGTTGGATTGTTACTCGCACATGTGAGCTGCCGCACAATATTTCTGGCTATGCCCTGTTTTCAGTTCTCAGTTCTCAGTTCTCAGTTCCCTGTTCTCACCGCCGCGCCCGCTCCACCGGCTTGCGCGAGCGCGGCCGGTCAAAGGCCCCGCGCGCCGCCAGATCCTTGAGCGCGCCCCGCAGATGCACCACCGCCGAGGCATGAACCTGCGAGACCCGCGACTCGACCACCCCCAGCGCCAAGCCGATCTCGTGCATGGTCATCTCCTCGTAGTAGTAGAGGCTCATCACCAGCCGCTCCCGGTCGGGCAGATTCTGAATGGCCTCGGCCAGCCGCTCTTCCAGCTCGCCCCGCAGGCAGCAGAACAGCGGGTCATCCTCGGGGCGGCTGGGAATATAGGCCAGCTCCTCCTCGCCCGAGTCCTCGTTGCGCTCCATGTGCAGGGTGCCGATCTCCAGACCCTTCAGATCGCCCAGCAGTTGCTGGTACTCCTCCAGCTCCAGCGCCATCTCGTGCGGCCACCTCGGCCTCGTCCGGCGCATGCCCCATCCTGGCCGTCAACGCCCGGATAGCCTCTTCCACCGCGCGGCCCTTCCGGCGCAGCTCGCGCGGACTCCAGTCCAGCGTTCTGCAGGCTGTCCAGAATCGCGCCCCGGATGCGGAACTGCGCATAGCTGCGGAACTGAACTTTTTTGCCCGGGTCGAACTTGGAGAAGGCGTCCATCAAGCCCACTACCCCGGCCGAAACCAAATCCTCGATGTCCACATGCTGGGGCAGCCGCTCGTGAATGCGGCGGGCCAGAAAGCGCACAATCGGCAGGTGCTCGAGCAACACCCGCTCCTGCTCGCTGGTCAGCACCTGGATACTGCAGCGCCGCCGGGCGGATAGCCGTCCCGGCTGGAGCGCGCTGCCGCGGCGTCCTCTGGCTCGCAACCGGATTCGCCGCTTCCGTCCCCATTCACTTCCTCTTTTCGAATCGCCAGAAGAAGCATCCCTGGCTCCAGCCAGCGCTAGTGGTGATTGTGAGCTGGACTAGGACATAACAGCACGGGAAGCACCGTGGCGGAGGCGGCGGGGATTAGCTGTCTCAAAGAATCGGCCAGGCGGCAGACCAACGGAGTTCGGGCGTCGCGCCCGAAGCCAGCATCTACTGGCTGATCTTCGGCGAGAGCGTGGGGTTCGAGGGCGCCGTCTGCGTGCCCAGCGTCTGACGCAAGAAATGGAAGACCACCAGCAGCCGCGCCATCGGCGTCACGGCCATCAGAATCGCCGCCAAAAGCGCGATCCACCTGACAAGGACATACGGGGAACGGAAGCAGTATTTTGTGGGCCAGCATCTCTGGGAGCGCGGCAGGCAAGGACCAGAGGAAGATCATCACCGCCCTAGGGCGCGAACTGCTGGGCTTCGTCTGAGCAATCGGAGTCTGCGTATGTATTGACGGGTCACTCCATATCAGCTATGGGGTACGTTATGCGGAGGCAAAATCAGAAGCAGTGACCGCAAGTGCCTCCATCAATGGCAGGGAGGAGGCTTTTGATCCCATTTGCCGGCATCGAAAGCCCAGGAATCTACTCCTTGCCCGACTGTATGCGGACACAGTCCGTTTGTGGGAGGACTTGCTTAAACGATTGATCACAGGGTGGTTATGGTGCATGGAATCTGGAACGGTCCGACGGCGCAAGCGGCCGGTGTTCTGATTTGCGCCGATGCTTGACGCCAAGAATACATGATTTGCGCTTGCACGAACGGCGGCATTGGCTTATGCTAGTTGAAATCGAAGATTTGATTGTAATCGGTGCGCAGATGTCCAATTGAATCGTTGTGTCAATGGTGGTTTACTACAAGGATCTTTCCCGATGCGGGACGGTTTCGCTGCGGACTTTCATGGTTCATTCATTGTTCCTGTAGGCAGTGTATGTAGTATGGTTGATGAAGAGTCAAGGGCTTAGCATATCGTCGTTTGCTAAGTCAGCATGGCGGAGCCATGCGCATTTCGACGCTTTATTGACGGGGCTAGTTTTTCACGCTTTAGTCTTTATGCAAATCTGGATCGTTGCTCTCGGACGTTTGTGCGGCGCGCCAGTTCTATCAGAGGCTTTTGGTGAATCTTCAGACGATAGGTCGAACCTACGGGAGCCAGCTCTTCCCGACCCCGTTCATCACGGGCGCGGCGCTTGATCGCAAATGGTACGCCGTCTTCACTGTGCCGCAGCACGAAAAGTCCGTAGTGAAACACCTGAACATCCGGGAGATCGAATCATTCATCCCGGCCTATGAAACGATTAAGACCTGGAAGAACCGGCAGCGGATGAAGGTGATTCTTCCGCTGTTTCCCTCCTATCTGTTTGTGCATATCAATTTCACGGAGCGGGTGAAGGTTCTCCAGTCTCCCGGAGTTCTGCAGATTGTGGGCAACGGGAAAGAATACGCCGCTCTTCGAGATTCCGAGATCGAGTTTTTGCGCTCCGACTTCTGCAGGCAACGGGTCGAACCGTATCGCGATTTTGTTATCGGCGAAAAAGTTCGCATTAAGAGCGGTGTGATGCAGGGACTTCAGGGGACTCTGGTGAGAAAGAGCAATAGCATGCGGTTCGTGCTGACACTGGAATTGATTAACCAGCATGCCGCTATCGAGGTGAACGCTGAAGATCTGGAGTTGATGGCCGCATAGCATCCGGATATATATGACTCCGGCGCTGAGTATCGGCGCATATGCGCAGCCCATGCGCAAGTATATCGGCGGCGCCATTCCCCTTGCTGTTCCGTATTGATTGAAGAACTTTGATTGCTTGAATTATTCCCGGAGTTGGCCTCGTCTATCGCCCCTTCCGCGATCTTCCAGATTCAAGGCCCGCCAGAAAATATGCTTCGAGAGACTCAGATCATAATCATTCAGTCTTAACACCGCGGTTGAGGGGTCGGATCGTGGCTCCATGCGAAGCGCGGTGCCGCAACAATCTTGCGCAGACGAACCATCTTCCGTGCAGGCTGCCGGCCTATCCATTGCCCATGGCCCAGGTAAGATGAGAGTATTGAGCCTGAAATGGATGCGGCGAAGTCCAGAGAAAGCAGTATCCTCGTTTTTTCCATTTAACTGCGGGCGGCGCGGAAGCCGCTGGCAGCGCAAGAGCGTCTGTTGTGTGACGTTATCAGCTGTTACCAAAGTTTGAAAACCGCAAGAGAATCAAAACGTCAGGAATCCAGGAAGGGAAAGATATGTCTCCGGAATTATTGCGTATTCGACGGCAGAAGAAGCAACGTATCTGGCGCCGATCAATAGCATATTCTTTGGACCTGGCAGCATTTGCCACCTCCGCGTTCCTTGCCTTCGGGCTGCGATTCGACTTTGCATTGCCGGCCCAGTACTACCGCCCGATGTGGGTGGCCTTGAGTATCTGGGTGGCGGCGAAGTTAGCATCCTTCGTCATTGGCGCGGTCGACCGGGGAAGTTGGCAGCATACTTCTGTTCATGACGCAGTGCGAATTATTTCGGCGGTTTCGGCGGGGTCAGTACTAGGTGGAGCCGTCATCTTCAGCCTGGTTGGGCCTGCGGGCGTTCCACGCTCTGTATATATTCTTGATTGGCTATTTTCCTGGTTGCTTACTTTGGGGGGAAGACTGGCAGTTCGCGTGTTCGTCACCACGAGGAGCCGGAGCAGAGCCGA
>CAWFZU010000007.1:0-6982 GCA_963820195.1 uncultured Acidobacteriaceae bacterium
CAGAACACAGGCGGAGGCGACTTGGATTTTCAACTGAATGAAGAGCAACTGCACCTCAAGAAAAACGTACGTGAATTTGCCACGCGCGAAATCGCGCCCAAGGTGATGGAGTGGGATGAAGCGGCGGAGTTTCCGCTGGCCACAATCAAGGAGCTGGGCAAACTCGGGCTGATGGGCACGATCTTTCCCGCGGAATATGGCGGAGCCGGCATGGGCTACGTGGAGTACGTCGGCGCGATTGAAGAACTTTCGCGCGTGGATGGCTCGGTCTGGGATTATCGTCGCCGCGCACACGTCGCTCTGCACGAACCATATTTTTCTGGCGGGCAACGAGGCGCAGAGAAATATGTGTCGAAACTTGCGACTGGCGAGTTCATCGGCGCGTGGGGATTGACCGAGCCCTCGGCTGGATCGGACGCGGGCAGCGCGCGCATGACGGCGACGCGCGCCCAGGGCGGATGGGTTCTGAACGGCACAAAAACATTCATCACCAATGGCCGCTATGCCGATGTGGTGGTGGTGCTGGCGGTGACGGACCGCGCGGCGCACACGCACGGCCTCTCGGCCTTTATCGTGGAGAAGGATGCGACAGGTTTTCGCGCCGGGAAGAAAGAGAACAAACTCGGTCTGCGGGCGAGCGACACTTCGGATGCTGAAGCTGCGCGCATTGCAGGACGAGACCGGCGGCTTTCAGACGTTCATTCCGCTGGCCTTTCATCCGGAGAACACGGCGCTCGACCACCTGCCGGTGACCACAGGGCTGACCGACATTCGCCAGGTTGCGGTCAGCCGCCTGCTGCTGGACAACTTTCCGCACATCAAGGCCTACTGGCAGATGCTGACGGCGAAGATTGCGCAGATTGCGCTGCGCTTTGGCGCCGACGATCTGGACGGCACGGTCGTCGAGGAGAAGATCTACCACGACGCCGGAGCGACGACGCCGCAGGGCATGACTCGCAAGGAGCTTTGCCGGCTGATCACCGAGGCCGGGCGGATTCCAGTGGAGCGCGACACGCTCTACAAGGCAGTGACGCGGACCGAGGATAGCTTTACCGTGGCGGTGTAGGGCCGCCCCGCGCAGCGGTCATCCCCTTTGAACGCTCTAATTCAACAGTGCTGCCGGCGTCAGTTTGGCCACCGCCGGGGTCTCGGGCTGCGCACGATGAACCGGAATCTTGTCTGGACCCGCACTGTAGGGCTTGATAGCCAAGGCAGTTTTCAAAAGCTCGGTCCCGGGGTTATAGTCGGGAACCAATTCCTTGAGCAGCAGCACGAGGTTGGCAACGTCCTGTCCTTCTACAATTGCTTGCAGACGATGCAAAGACGCTTTGATTTGCATCGCATCGAGATTCTGATGGCAGACATAGCTTCTTATCTTATCGTGCGAGGTTGGGATCAGATGCTCATCCTGCAAATTCAATTCTTCATACATCTTCTCTCCCGGACGAAGGCCGGTATATTGAATCTCGATATCTCGCTCCGGCTGGAGCCCCGAGAGCAAAATCAGATTCTTGGCTAAATCCGCGATCTTGACGGGCGCGCCCATTTCAAGGACGAATACTTCTCCGCCTTTGCCGATGGAGAAGGCTTGCAAAACCAGTTGGGCCGCCTCGGGAATGGTCATAAAATAGCGCGTCATCTCCGGGTGAGTTACTGTTACCGGTCCGCCCGCGGCAATTTGCTCTTTGAATATTGGAACCACGCTTCCGTTGCTTCCCAGTACATTTCCGAAGCGCACCGCAACAAACTTTGTGCCGCCTTCCATCTGCAGCGCGCGGATCAGCAGTTCTGCCGTGCGCTTCGTAACGCCCATCATGCTGGTCGGCCGAACCGCTTTGTCCGTGGAGATCATGACGAAATCTTCGACGCCAAACTCAGCCGCCGCGCGGGCCACGTTCCAGGTGCCGAATATGTTAGTTTCTACGGCGGCGAAGACATGCTTTTCCATCAACGGAACATGCTTGTAGGCGGCTGCATGATAGAAAATCGACGGGCGATGATGTTGCATCACCCGTTTCAGAGCGCCACGGCTGTTGATACTGCCGATCTCCGGGTAAAAAGATATGTATGGGAAGTTTCTGGCCATCTCTCTGTCAAGATGGAAGAGGGGAGTCTCCGCCTCATCGAAACCCACAATGGCAAGCGGACGGAAGGGTGCGATCTGCCGGCAGATCTCTGACCCGATCGAGCCCGCGGCGCCCGTCACCATGACGACCCGCCCTTGAATGCGCTCGCGAATCCGGTCCAGGTCAAGATGCACGGGCTTCCTGCCGAGCAGATCTTCTACCGCAACCTCTCGGATTTGCTTGCCCAATTCCGCACCCTGGACAAGCTCTCCCAGACTCGGCACCATCTTATATTCCACTCCGGCGTCGGTGGCGTACTTCAAAATGCGCACCATCTGCGGTCCCGTTGCGGAGGGAATCGCAATAAGCACTCTCTGGATGGCGTGCTTTCGCACCAGTTCTCCGAGCGCGCTTCCCGTTCCCAAGACCCGCACCCCATGCAGGGTCAGCCCGACTTTGCTTGCATCGTCATCAATAATGCCCTGGACATCGCACATCAGATTCTGGTTCTGCCGCAACTCCATTAAAAGCGCGATCCCTGCCGCGCCTGCGCCGTAGATCAATGTTCGCGTCTGCTCGCCTTCTGTCCCCCGCGGGTATCTGCGAGTAGTGAAGAGTTCAGCAACTACCAGCTAGTCTTCCGACAGTCAATAGGCAGGAAAGCAGCCAGTCAAGGATGAAGACAGAACGCGGGATACCCCATGGCCCGAAGGAGAAGAAGTATGACTGATCCGCCCAGAATTGATCCTGCTGAATTTGCGAAGACAATCCTAACGACGTCTTGAGCGGAGGTATACCGCCACCCCCCGCTGTCCAACTTGCCACCGATGAAGGCGGCCAACTTTGCAGCGACCCAGATGCACAGAGGCACCTCCAATGGATGGAGGTAGTTAGCAGGCAGCCCGAAATCAAATCGCAGACTCAAATGCGAGGACTCCAGCAAGGGCAAATGCAGCCCCGTCCAGAAGATATCCAATCAGTCTGCGCCAAGGGAGTTCCAGGTTGAGTAGTTTCGCGGAAAGCGATAGGGGGAGCATACACCTTTCTCAGTTTGGATCCGATGGTTGATGCTGCGCTGGTTTGAATCTTGCAAAAGGCTCTTTCGCCCGCCACCAGTGGGTACCAGGCAACTGAGTAACACTCATCTTACGCCTAACATCTTCGCATTCGATATTGGGCCTGCTGGTCTGTTTCATCATACGCCGTTGCAATCAATTACTGTAGAAACCCGAGGAGGTTTCGAACATCCCGTCTGCGTTTAATCCTTCAGCTGAAAATACCCGCTGAATCGCACTGTAGCTCGCGATAATTGCGACGAGAGTGAAGATGAGAGTCTTGCCGCTTTTGCAGCGCAATTCGCCCTTGTTGATCCACGGTTCTAGGTAGCGGGCAGTCACTTCGACAAACTCGCTAAGGTGCTTGCGGACGAGTGGATCGAAATCCACACTCAGCTCAAGGGCGCTGTACTGCAACAGCCTGAGGACTTCGGGCTTTTCCATCAGGGTCTTCGCGATCAGCTCAAAAGTGCGTGCAAGAGCTGTCTTCCCATCGCGGGCTTCAGCTATACCGGTCAACAGGTCGCCACGGAGATGCAACTGTCGCAGCCCCGACTTCATGACCGCCAAATAGAGGTCGTGTTTGCGCGGATAATGCCGAAAAATTGTGACTTCGTTGACTTGCGCTGCAGAAGCGATCTCGCGTGTGCTAACGCCATTGTATCCATGCAGTGCAAAAAGACTCGTTGCAGTAGCCAGTATGCGCTCACCTGCATCAGGCCCTGTTAACCCCTTGGTTTCAGGCATGTGTCTCTCCCGCATCGATGCCACTGGCTATGAGTTGCTCACCCCGGAACAATTGCGGGCTCCGGAATTCACTGGTTCCAGTTCCTCTCCATCAACTTCTACGGAGACGCTTTGCATAATGAGATCCATGGTAAGTACAACGCGGAGACTGTTCTTCTTGCGCACGACGATACCCTCCAACCCGGCAAGTGCGCCTGATCGTATGCGAACCCGCTCACCTACTGTCAGAAGAGAGTGCGGCTCAGCCTGGCGCAAATGAAGGCCAGATCGCAGTGCCTCGACTTCACCCTCTGGCAGCGGAGCCATTTCGCCCGCCGTGCCTTCCACAATGGCCAGCACGCCCGGCACTTCCAGTACCCTCACGCGCTCTGACCGCTTGATGCGAACAAATATGTAACCGGGGAAAAGCGGCAGATCCAGAACAACCTTCAAGCCATTGCGCCACTTGCGCGGCGAGTGGTAGATGGGCAGATAATGCTCGACGTTCCTCGTACTGAAGTGCTGTTGGACGCGCTTCTCATGGCGCGGAGACGTGAAGACGGCGAACCAATTCGACACGAGGTGCATATCCGGCACGCGATCGGGCACAGGTCTGCTCGCATGAAGCAGGCTCTCTCTGCGTGCAATTTCGGACAAAGCTTCGCCCTCCTCACTTAGATGAGCCTGACCACACCACGTTCACACACCGCTACACACTACGTTATATTTCGAAACCAAGTGAATTTACCTGAATCAAATGACTCGGGTTCGCATGAAAGTACGCGCTTCCATACTTTTTTGCGGCGTTTGGAACCGTGGGGAAATCATGAGACCACCATAGCATACAAGCACAGATTTTCCAAGTTGGCCAAACGTTTGCAGTAAAATGCGTGCTAATGCGTAAATTAGAGGAAGACCAGCCTCCAGACCTGAGATTCAAGATGAGGTCGATTCTTGCATCAGCACGCATTATATACAAAGTAGATGGCAGTTTTTTCTTGTGCAATTAGATCTCCTGCCGTTTACGGAAATAAGTAAAGCATAATCAGCTACTTAGAGGAATAAATTCCGCGATCGGCGTTGCCCTAGAGATGGATTCCAGGCAAATCGAATCCAGTCACGAATGTGACCCTGTTCATGCGTGGCAATGGCTCCTTCCAAGGCTTTCGCTATCCTGTGGAGAAATGACCGATCAACTTGTATTGTGGTACGTGATAAGCATCACATGCCAAAGAAGATAAAGCCAGCCGCCAGTATGGCCGATAAGGCCAGGATACGGATCATCAGACTGTCCCTTTGCTGAAATTGGACTTGTGATCGCGCTGCTGGCAATACCTGCGGCGCAGAGTAAATTCCGCCATTGCTTAGGTACCCTGCTCAAGAGGATGTGAAGACCGTCCAGAAGCTCCTACGACACGCGATTAGCCGGATCACGCTTGAGGTTTACACGCAGGCAGTGACCTCGCAGAAGCGAGCCGCACAAAGCGAGGTTGTCAGGATGATGGCGGCGGGGATGGGAGAACAAGCAAAATCAGCATGATACCGGGCCTGTTGTGCCCATATCGTGTCCGGATTGGCTGTCACCTTGATTGCCAAACACTCCTAAGTCCTTCGGAATGAATGGCGGGGACGACGAGACTCGAACTCGCGACCTCTGCCGTGACAGGGCAGCGCTCTAACCGACTGAGCTACGTCCCCCGATGAAGCTTGCCTTCAACCGCGCCCTCACCCTGGCAGGCGGGAAGCGATACTTGCTTTAGCAACAAGAATGAGTGTATCAGAAAGGGCGGGGCCTGGGAGAGCGGCGCCGCGATCAACTTGGAAGGCAGCCCTGGGCCGGTCAGATGGCGCGCTGGCCGCGGCCGCTGGATACGAAACCCATATCCACCGAGATTCCCCGCACGCATTGCAGCAGGTGAGTTGGCGATGGAGGGCAGCTTCTGCGCCGTCACGCGGAAGGACGGCCCGGAGACGCTCACCGCCGCCACCGGCAGCCGCTGCGCATCCAGCACCGGCACGGCGATGCAGCGCAGGCCCTCCTCGAACTCTTCGTCGTCCACGGCATAGCCGCGGCGGCGCGTCTTCTCGATCTCCGCGCGCAGGGCTTCGGGCGTGACGATGGTTCGCGGCGTAAAGCGCTCGAAGCGGATGCGGCGCAGCATCTCGTCCAGGCGCTCCTCGGGCAGGAACGCCAGCATCGCCTTGCCCACCGAGGTGCAATGCACCGGGTTGCTGGCGCCGATACGGGTAATCATGCGCACCGAGCGGGCCGGCTCGATCTTGTCGATATAGATCACATGCGCGCCCTCCAGGATGCACAGGTGCGCCGTCTCTTCGGTCTCGGCCACCAGGCGCCTGAGGTGCGGTTGCGCCCGCTCGCGCAGATCATATTGCTCGATAGCGCGATTGCCTAAATCAAAGAGCCTCAGCCCCAGGCGGAATTTGCCGCCCGCGGTGCGTTCCACCATGCGGTGCTTCTCCAGACACCATCAGGAAGCGGTGCGCAGTGCTCTTGTGCAACTGCAGCGACGAGGCAACCTGCGCCAGGCCCAGTGGCGTATCGCTCTCTCCCAGCAAATCCAGCACGGCAAATGCCCGGTCCAGAGCCTGAACTTTGTAGGTGCCTTGCGGAGCTGCTTCTCGCATGATGGTCCCTGATTTCGCAAAATGACTCACTTCCAGTCTGCGGAGATTGGGACGCTATGTCAAGCACTGAAACGTGTTTCCGCTGAATCCGCCACTATCTATCTGGTCACGCAGGTTGGCATCTCCGAACTGCGCAACTCTAACCGCTTGATTACAAAGCTCTCCGGCGAGCGCTGCCCCAAACTGGAGATCGTCGTCAACCGCTACGACCCGCGCTCCCTGGAGATCGGTGATGCGGAGGTGACCAAGGCTCTCACACGGCAGGCGGAGTGGAAGGTTCCCAACAACTATAAGGCGGTGCGGCGGATGCAGAACACCGCCGTCTCGCTGATGGAGGACGACTCGCCCATCTCGCAGGCGACCCGCGAGATGAGCCGATCCGTGAGCGGTCTGCCCGCCGTCCCGGACAAGGTAAAGAAGAAGGGCTTCAGGCTCTTCCGATGAGGGATTTGTCCCCGTGATGGTTTCACAGGTCTCAGAATCGAGACC
>CAWFZU010000008.1:0-6004 GCA_963820195.1 uncultured Acidobacteriaceae bacterium
GAGTGCTCCAGAGCACCGGCTTCGATGAACCGCTCCATGTGCTCCATGATGGTGCGCAGAATCGTCTCCAGGTCGAAGCTGGAAGTCAGCGAACGCGCGACCTGATGGAAGACAAGCAGGTCTTCTAGCGGTATGCGGCCTTCCGTCGCCTTCTTCATCCGAGGGTCCAGTGGGGGGAGGAGTCTCTTCGCCATTGTTGCACATTGGATGCCCGGCGGAGAAGGCAACTCAAAAAGCTGCGGGAGAACTGATTCGAACAGTTGGCTTGGAATGGCAGGTCAGGGCTTTAGTCCTGACAATAGAACCAAGAAAATGTACGTAAAGTTAACCCCTGAAGTTCACTTCTTCTGACTTTCTACTTGAAAACAGATTATTTCGCAGCCAGCCGGGTCTCTTGCTCAGTCCAGCCGCGGCGCGCCCCGGCGGAGAAAGATACCGATACCGCCGCAGACGGCGATGATGGCCAGCACGAGGCCGAAGTAGTAGGCCATGGGATGTGCCCAACCCGGCGAGTAGGCCAGATCCTGGCCCACCCACAATAGCAGGATGGCGGCGATCACCGTAAACTGGCCGGCGATAACCAGCAAGGTGTGGCCCAGGTCGCGCCGTTTGTCCAGCGCCTCCACCTGGTCGGGGGTCAGGTGTCGCTCTTCGGGGGGAAGCAAGGGATTAGCCATCGTTGTGAACCTCTTTTAGCGGGTTTCGGCATGAAATTCGTGTCAGCCACGCCTGTCTTCGATTCAATCACAACCCGGCGAGGCTGCGCCAGTGGTTCGACTGCAATTTGGGACTCGGTTTCCGGCCAGCCGACCGACCAGCAACTGGACCTTCGCGGAACATATGGGCGTTTTTGAGGACGAATCACTCTTGGATGCACCATTGCGGTGTCTCTGGCGAGAGAACTCGAAGATTCGATACCCGTATTCCTGCTTCGCCTTTTGGCAATAATTGGCTATGCTGTCCCCATATCAAAGCGCCATCCTCAGTCGGCCTTGCACAGTCATAGGCTATTACTCTCATTTCTGTCAGGCTGTTTAGGCCGCCTTCCTGAATTAGACGTGCGTAATCTACTGTGAGGAAATTGACCTCCAGCAGCGCCATTTTCTCGTCAACTTCGGATGGAAGAATTGCGACGTTATCACCCAATGCCGAGGTTGCAATCGATGGGTAGATGATTCCGGAAATCATTTCCACACCGTTCCGAATGGGTTGGTTGATTGGCCATAATGCTGCTTCCTTAAGAGCAATGGCGAGCCTGTACAGGTGCTCCTGACCATCCGGGATCTGCTGTGTAAAGACTCTTGCTTGCCACTGTCGTATCATCCAATTTCGGTCGGAGCCATTCGCGGGATTTGAGAAATATGGTAACTTACGGGATGCATTAAACTTTGTGAGAGTTTCGGGGCTGAAGCCCAGATGGTTAAACAACATAGGCGCCGTCGTGAGCCACGCGGAAATTGCAAAGAGATCACCGGGTTGCCACGAGAGCTCTTGGATGCAGGAAACAAACTGATTCAAAGCGCCATAAAACATCACTTCACCCGCTCTGTTGCAGCGGCCGAGGGTTCTGACGGCTTCAAGAGGCGGATAGCATATTCTTCGTTCGCTGACCGGACGCTGAGTTACCTTGACGGCGCGAAAGATCAGCTTTTCGGCAGGAACGATGGGAGCTTGAATGCTTACTCCTTCGTGAATCTGCATTACCTTGTCCCTGAGATCGTCGTCGTTGAGGGCGACGAAAGATCCGCGTTCGATCTCTTCAAGCTCTTCTCTCAGATCGTCAAGAGGGGCTGTCGATGTTGTCGGGCTATTCTCCATCGTATCGGTTCTCTTACCAGAAGTTTACTGGCCACCGCGTTGCTTGGCCACTGCCATATGAGGTTTTGCAAGGTCTGTACAAACATAGGGATTAAATCGCATTTGGTACCGAAAGTCGCCCAGGTCCACGAATCTCAAGGACATTGCACTTGGCCGGTCTGTCGTCGGACGGAAACGCTACTTCGGCGGATAGCCGACCGATTGCGCGTAGAGCGGACGCTTCTCGGCGGACAGTTTCAGGGCCGCGGCTACGGCGGTTGCGTCCTGCTGCCCATGGAGGGCATAGAACCAGGCATTCAGCCCTTCGGAGGCCGCAAACAAATACACATTCTGGCCGATGAAGCCCACATCCACCTGGGCAAAGTCCAGGTTGGCGCCGGCCACATAGACCAGGGTGACGGCTGCCTGCCCGGCGGGAGGCGCGCCCATTTTGGCGCGAAGATCGCCGGCCACGACCGGTCGCAGCAGGTTGGCCTCGGCGTCATAAACGTAGACGCCCTGGGCGAGCACCACGTCCAGCTCCACTTCCTGCTTGTTCATGGCCGAGGGAGCGGTGCGGCCGAGCCCCGGCTTCACGGCGCGCGGACGATTGACGCCAAAGGCCGCCCACAGCAGATTCGATAGGGTTTGCAGAGGCAGTGGCTTGTCCAGAAAGGCTCGCGTGGTCTGACGCCGCGCCAGCGCCTGCATCAGCGGCATGCCGGCGCTGATCTCAGGCTTGGGAAGCTGGATGGGCTTCAGTTCTTGAGCAGGAAGGGCGGGCGCGGCCCACAGCAAGGCAGCCAAGGCCAACAGCGCGACCGAGCGCCGACGGGTGAAAAGGATGGAAATGTGCATGGTTCCTCCTCAATAGACCGAGGGTCGGTTGTGGTCCGGCTCAGTCCGACAGGAACGCCACCGACTGCAATGAGCTGATCTCGAAGGGCTTGCGGCAGCGAATGTTGGCGCAGGATAATTTTTCGTCGCGCCGGACCATGTAAGACTGCGCCTTGGCGAATTTGGCCCGGTCGCGCTCGTCGGCGCCGCGGGGCAGTTGTGGCCGTTTGCGCCGCACCACCCAGGTTACCTTGTACTCGCCCTGCTGCCCGCACTTGGGACAGGTCAGCGTGTGGCTCCGCTCTTCGGTTGTTTCGATGAAATAATCCCGCTCTTCCATGCTCTTTCAGTCTCCATCTCGCAAAAAAACACGCCGTCGGAATCCCGGCTCTTCCACTTCCTCTTGACTTACTCCATACTCATACTTGCCATGATGAAACGCAAGCCAGGGAAATTTTCGGCCACCAAAGCGGTGAAGGCCAACGCCCGCGAACGGGTCGGCCAGCCCAAGCCCGTGCGGATTATCGACACCGAGCCCCGCACCGGCCGCGCGATCAAGCACAAGCCCACGCTCGAAGAGGTCATCCGTCAGGCGGAATCCTGAAGGTGCGGCGGGATGCGGGCGCGGGGAGTTTGAACTGCAACGCGTTGCGTAGAAACGCCAGGATTCGGCAATAAACCTTACGGACGCGGTATGCTGTAAGGCCCGGGCAGTTGCGGTTCGGCGGCCTTGTCGGCCGCCTCCGGCGGTGCATGGACATTCGTACGCTTGGAGAAGATGCGGAAAGGTACGTCCAAATCGAGCAGCACCGCGACCGGCTTGCCGTCTTTCATCGCCGGTTCAAATTTCGCCTTGCGGATGGCCGCGACAGCGCTCTCATCCAGCCCAAAGCCGATGGGCCGGCTGACGGCGACCTCCTCCACTGTGCCGTCGGGGCCGATGATGGCGTGATATTGGGACATACCGGCCACGGCCGCAGCCTGGGCATATTCATTCGAGTCCGGCTCGAAGCTGGTCAGCAGGCGCGCCTTCCGGTCCACCGTATTCTGGCGCAGGATGGACGGGTCTTTGGGCCGGTAATCGGCCTTCTCCGCCACCGCCTGGTAGTAGAGCTTCCAGAAGTCGGGCATATCGGCCATCATGCGCTCATCGAGGCCCTGAGCGAAGATCTGGTCGAGCGCGTTCTTGAGTTCGCGGGCGGTGTGCGCCGGCGAGATGCCGTTCGCGCTCTTGGAGTCGGTTTCCGGCGCTGCGGCCTCCTGTGCGGGCGGAGCGGCGGCTGTGGCAGCCGGTGTTCCTGGCGATGCCGGGGCCGCGTGCTTGGCCTTCTTCTCTTTTTCCTTGACGGGCTTAGGCTCTTTCTTCTTCTTTGGAATCACCACCTGCTCGCGCTCGATGGTGATCTTGACCACCTTTTTCTTGGGGGTGATGCGCACCCGTTCGAGCGCCTTGGAGGGGTCTTCATCGGCCGTCTGGCCGAGAAAACGCAGGCCATAGCGGGCGCCTTCCAGCTCGACCTTTTTCTTGGTAAGGTGTACGCGGTCAATTTGAATGGCGCTGAGCGTATAAGAGCCCTGCGGCGAATGGCCATCGAGCTTCCCATGCTCGTCGAAGCTGAGGGTGTTGTCCAGGTAGCCGCCGCGCAGGTAAAGCGCTTTGCCTACAAGCATTTGCTTGAGCTCGTCTTCGGTGATGCCGGCGTTCTCCTTGGCATTGGATGCCGGCGCGGCTACCTCCGCCGGGGCCGCCTGCGGTGGGGCTGGCTGCGTCTGCGGCGCTACTGTTGACGCCGGAGCCATGGGGGTCTGCTCCGCCGGGGCTGCTGAGGGCTGCTCCTGAGCCGTTAAAGCCAATGCCAGCGCGGCGATACAGGCCACAACGCCCATGCGCGCGCCAGCCGCCAGAAAGGTCGAATGAGAGCGAAAAAGAGGTATAAGCATACGCAAACCTATGCGGTTGACTTTATCAGATATTAGTTTCCGTAGTCGAAAAAAATAAGCGGGCGGCGCTAATTGGATTCATCCTTGCGCGGCGGGATGCGCTTCATTCTCCATAGGATACGGCGGAAGAGGCCGAGAATGCGGCGGGTGTCGTGCGCGGAGAGCGCTAATCGGCGCAAGAGCAGACGCAGATCATGGTGGTTGGCCGGCTGCATGCCGCGCGGCGAGTAGCCAGCCGCCAGCATCGCCTCTTCGATGACCCCGGCCAGCAGCTCCAGACGGCCGGAGGTAGCGGCGGAAGTGGTTGATGGAATGAGAGTTGCTGGTTCGACAGAAGTAGATTCCGGCGCGGGAACGGCGCGCACAGCCAGCTCGTAAAGGCAGACGGCGACGGCCTGGCCCAGGTTCATCGAGGGCTGGCGGGGGTCGGTGGGGATCTCGACCAAAAGATGGCAATAGGAAAGGTTGTCGCGGGTAAGTCCATGCTTTTCAGAGCCATAGACCAAGGCGACACGGCCGCCGCGGACCAGCTCTCGGGCCACCAGCGGAGCCAGATCGGGGAGAGCAACCACCGGCTGCCGGGCTTGCGATACCTGATGGTTCCGGTGCCCACCACCAGCGTGCAAGCGGCGACAGCTTCGACCAGAGTCGCTGATTCCACGGCGCTTAGCAGAAGCTCAGGCGCGCCAACGGCGGAGCGAGCCTCGCGCCACATGGGCGCAAAGGGGGCGACGACCGAGAGGCGCTGGAAGCCGAAGTTGGCCATCGCCCGCGCCGCCGCTCCTATATTAAGGGGGTTGCGGGGCGAGACCAGCACCACATCGATCCGCTCGCGTTGGGATTCCGGGAGCACGCAATAATTGTAGTGCGGGGGGTAGGGCCTGGAAAAACCTTGTGCTCAAGGATACCGTTTTTTCAAAAGAGTGAAGCTAAATGCAGCCGGTTTACCCCCAAAGTGAGCAGCTACAGGTCACCGGTTTCGGAGAAAGTGGTGCTCTGTAGCTGTCCGGTTTTGCCTGCATTGATGACCTGTAGCTGTCCACTTTTACGGGAATGGCTGCAAGGACGTCATCAACGGATTTGAAATCGTCCCGGATGGCGGGACTCCGGGGCGTTTGGGGGCGAAGATTTGGCGGCTTTTCTTGACTATGGTTGGTCAAGTTTCGAGGGTCATGGGTCAGGGGTCTGAGACCTGGGACCAGGGAGACCTTGGCCGGGTAAGACATCGGCCTAAGAAATTTTTCTGTAGACTCTGGGACAAAAAAGAGACATAATGTCATCTGATATGCCCATTACGCCGATTCGCGAACTATCCGTTCCTTTGAATCTTCTCATGAAAGTCAGGCAATTTTTCACACAGCGTGTGCTTGCAGAGAAGCTCAGTGTGACGGCTAAAACCATTTGCGAAAGAAGACGACGAAGTCGAGTA
>CAWFZU010000009.1:0-9156 GCA_963820195.1 uncultured Acidobacteriaceae bacterium
CTAATGGCAAGATTCTCTATTCTGTCGGACTTATAACGGCGCTGCTGACCGCGTTTTATATGTTCCGCCTGTGGTATCTGGCCTTCATGGGCGAGTCGCGCAGCTCGGAAATTCATCCCCATGAGAGCCCGTGGTCGATGCGCGGGCCGCTGCTGATTCTCGCCGCTCTTTCCATCTGCGGCGGCTGGGTCTGGCTCTACGGCTTCGGAGAGTTTCTCTCACCCGTCCTCGGAGCAAGAGTCGGCGAAGCGAACAGTTGGCGTCTCCTCATTCCTTATACGCACTACTCGCTCTCCCTGGAGACCGTCCTGAGCATCGTCGCTGTTCTTTTCGCGCTGGAAGGCTGGCTGATCGCCGACAAGTACTACCGGCGCAAGCCGGCGCGCCCGGCGCAACTGGCTGCTGCTCTGCCGGCGAGTTACAAGCTGCTGGCCAACAAGTATTATGTCGACGAGTTCTATGGCGCGACGGTGGTCAAGCCGCTGCTCGGCTTCTCCAAAGTCTTCCTGGAGTGGGTGGTGGACATGGGCATTCTGGGCGGCGCGGCCTGGCTGCTTGGCGGCATCGCGACCTTTGCGGGAGCGATCCTGCAGCGCTGGCAGTCGGGCAATCTGCGCTCCTACGCGGCGTGGCTGGCCGCGGGCGCGGCAGCGGTGCTGCTCTTCCTGCTGGTTCCGTGGGCAACGGTGCTGGCTCACCTTGCAGCAATTCATCTTGGCGTGGCGGGGCATTGAGAGAATGAACGAAATCAACAACTCGATTCTCACGTTGATCCTGCTGGTTCCGCTGGCCGGAGCGGTGCTGGTGCGCTCGCGCCCGACCGCGGCAAGCTGCCCAACTGGATCGCGCTCGCTCACCTCGCTCGTCACCTTCGGCCTGACGCTGCATCTGCCCGCGCACTTCGACACGGACGCAAACCGGCTTCCAGTTTGTAGTCAACCTCCCGTGGATCGAGAAGCCCGCGATCTTCTACCACGTGGGCGTGGACGGCCTGAGCCTGTGGCTGGTGGTGCTCGTCGGCCTGCTCGCGCCCATCGGCGTCGTCGCCAGTTGGAACGCCATCCGCGAGCGCCGCAAGGTCTTCTTCGCGCTCTTCCTCGTGCAGCAGACGGCCATGTTCGGCGTCTTTCTCTCGCTCGATCTGATGCTCTACTACGGCTTCTGGGAGCTGTCGCTGGTGCCCATGGCCATCCTGATCGCCATGTACGGCCGCAAGGACGGACCCAAGGCCGCGCTCAAGTTTTTCCTCTTCACCTTCATTCCCTCCGCGCCGCTGCTGGTCGCGATTCTCTGGCTCTACGCCCGAACCGGCAGCTTCGACTTCGCGACTCTGCAGATATCAGATTGCCAGCGGCGCACTGCCCGCCGGAGCGCTGTGCTGGGTGGCGCTCGCGTTTCTCTTCGCCTTTGCCGTCAAGGTTCCGGTCTTCCCGCTGCACGGCTGGCTGGCCGACACCTTCAGCGAAGCGCCGGTCGCGCTGGCCATGGTCGTCGCCGGCAAGCTGGGCCTCTATTCCATGCTGCGCTTCCACATCGGCCTCTTTCCCGCGCAGGCGCGGGCTGTGGCTCCGTTGCTGGTTGGCCTGGCGGTTGTCGGCATTCTCTACGGCGCGTGTCTGGCTCTCGTGCAGCGCGACTTCTGGCGGCTGATGGCCTTTGCCGCGCTGAGCCATCTGAGCCTGATCACGCTGGGCATCTACGGCCTGACGCTCACCGGCTGGGAGGGCGCGGTTTATCAGATTCTCAATCACGGCGTGGTGGACGGCGCGCTCTTCCTGCTGCTGGGCGTGCTCTACGACCGCTACGCGACCAGCCAGATCAACGCCTACGGCGGCCTGGCCGCGAAGCTGCCGCGCACGGCCACGTTTTTCGTCATTGCCTCGCTGGCCATGATCGGCCTGCCCATGCTGGGCGGCTTTGTCGGCGAGTTTCTGATTCTTCTCGGCACCTTTACCGGCGTCAGCAAAGGCTGGGCGATTGCCGCCACGCTGGGCGTGATTCTGGGCGCGGCCTACATGCTCTGGCTGGTGCAGCGCCTCTTCTTCGGACCGGAGAGCGAGCTGGCCGCCTCGAAGCCTGCATGACGATCTGCGCGTCGGGGCAACTGGCCGTGCTCTGGCCGCTGGCCGTGCTGATGCTGGTGATGGGCCTGGCGCCGATCGCTCTGGCTGCCAACCATTCAGACGGGCGCGCATCCGCCGCAGTGCAAGCGATCGCTGACCATATCAGCTGCCTCAATCTGAATCGCATTCCACTCAAGGGGAGGGCCAGCGGTGAATCCTGTTCCCGACATCTACCGCATCCTTCCCGAGGTCATCCTCACGCTGACCGGCGTTGCCGTGATGCTGATCGACGCCTCGCTGCCGCCCGCGCTGGGCGCGCCGTCCGCTGGGCTGGGTGGCCGCCATCGGAACCACCTTCGCGCTCTGGGCCAGCCTCTGGCAGCTTTCGCTGCCCGAGGGCACCGGCTTCTTCGGCACCGTCGAGACCAGCGCCTTCACCGTCTTCTTCCACGTGCTCATCTGCGGCATCGTGCTGGTGGCGCTGCTGCTCTCGCTGGACACGCTGCCCGAAGACAGCCATCACCAGGGCGAGTTCTACGCGCTGATCGTCTTCGGCGCGGTGGGCATGTGCCTGCTCACCGGCGCGGTCGAGCTGCTGGTGGTCTTCATCGCGCTGGAGATCTCCTCCATCGCCACCTACATTCTGGCCGGCTACCGCAAACACACCGCCCGCGGCCCCGAAGCGGCCATCAAGTACTTTCTGCTCGGCTCCTTCGCCACCGCCTTTCTGCTCTACGGCATCGCCTTGATCTTCGGCGCCACCGGCACCACGCAGATTTACGAGATCGCTCGCCTCGCGCCCACCGCGCAGAATCACGCGCTGATTCTGGCCGGGCTGGGGTTGATGCTGGTGGGCATTCTCTTCAAGGTCTCCGCCGCGCCCTTCCATGTGTGGACGCCGGATGTCTACGAAGGCGCGCCCTCGCCGGTGGTGGCGCTGATCTCCACCGCGCCCAAGGCCGCGGCCTTCGCGCTGCTGCTGCGCGTGGTCTACGAGATGCTGCCCACGCTGCGCCCGGTCTGGTCGCCGCTGCTGTGGGTGGTGGCCGTGCTCTCGATGACCGTGGGCAACCTGGCCGCGCTGCGCCAGACAGAATGTGAAGCGTATGCTGGCCTACTCGTCCATCGCCCACGCCGGCTACCTGCTGGCTGCCTTCGCGGGCCTGGGCAACGATGGCATCATGGCTGCCTGCTTCTACATCGCGGCCTACGCGGCGATGAACGTGGGCGTCTTTGCGGTGGTTACGCTGGCCAGCGGCTACAACGAGAAGCTGCCGATGATCGATGATTTTCGCGGACTCATCTACCGCTCGCCGCTGCTGGGCAGTCTGCTGATCTTCTTTCTTGCTTCGCTGATCGGCATTCCCTTCACCGGCGGATTCTTCGGCAAATTCATCTCCTTCTCAACGGCGATTGGTGGCGGGGCAATTTGGCTGGTCATCATCGGCCTGCTGAATTCAGGCCTGGCCGCCGCGTACTATCTGCGTTTGGTTCTGGCCGCGGCGCAACATCCAGAGCACGATAGCAAGGATAAGTCTGCCCCACAGCAGGTGGCGCAGGTGGGCATTGCGGTAGGCGCGGCCCTGCTGCTGGCGGTCGCGGTCACTCTGGTTCTGGGAATTGTTCCCGGCGACGTGCTGCGCGCGGCCGAAGCAGGCGCTCATACGCTGCAAGCGCCTCCGGCGGAGAGCAGCGTGCCAGGCAATGTTGTCGAGCCGCCGACACAGCCGTGAATCTGCCTCAAATCGGATTGAGCGCGGAATCGGCGGAAACCGGCCCGAATCTGGAATCCCTCGGCGGATTCCGCTCCAGCAGGCTCTGGTAGTAGCCCACCGTCAGGCCCAGGACGCGCCCGTTGACATAGTGGTCGAGAACCCATGCGCGGGCTGCCAGGCCCATGCGGCAGCGGCGTTTCGGATTGCCCAGCAATTGCAGCACGGCCTCGCTGATGGCTACCGGATAGCCTGGAGGGATCAGCAGCCCGGTCACCTCCGGCACCACCGCGTCGCGGGAGCCGGTGCACAAGGTTGTCACCACGGGAATCCCAGTGGCCGCGGCCTCCAGAACGACATTGGGAAAGCCTTCCCGCCAGGTCGGCAGGACCATCACGTCCATCACACGGTAATAGGGCGCCGTGTCGGCGACAAACCCGGTCATGTGAATCCGCGGGTGGCTTTCGATGTGTGAGCGCAGATCATCTCCGAGCGCATCTTCGGCAGCGTCAAACCACCCCACTAGCAGCAGATGCGACTCCGGCTTCGCGGCCAGGATGGCGTCGAATGCCTCCACCAGCTCCGGTAGCCCTTTGTCGCGGGTCAATCGCCCAACAAAACCCACGACATGCGCATGGAGCGGAAGACCCAGCCGTGCGCGCAGGTTGCTCGGCCCCGGTTGGAAGCGCTCCACGTCGACGCCGTTGCTGCTACCGCTGCCCAGCAGGCGCAGCTTGCTCTCCGGCGCCAGGCCCAACGCGAGCGCCTCGTTGCGCAGGCTGTCGCTATTGCACAGCACGGCATGAGAACAGGCGGAGGCCACTCTCTCCGTGGCCAGAAGAATGCGGCGCTTGACTCCCGTGCAGGTTTCCAGTTTGAGTCCGCGCAGGCAATAAACCCGCCTTGGCACTCCGCAGAGCAGGGCGGCAATAGAACCCAGCAGCCCGGCCTTAGGCGTACTGAACTCCGTCATCTCCGGCTTGAGCCGGTAGAGCAGCCACCACAGGCGCGCCAGGGAGACAAGATCCGCCAGCGGCGCAATCTCCCGCCTCATGGGAATCGCAATCGACTCGACCCCTTCCTGCGCGGCCGTGCGGGTAAGCAATTCGCCGGGGCCCGAAACCAGCGTGACGCGAAAGCCCGCCTCGCGCAAAGTGCGCAAGCGGCCGCCCAGCACCAGACAGGTTTGCGGACTGGTGATGCCGACGACGATGTGGGGGCTTCGCGAGGATAGGTACGGCTGAGCCGGATGAGCGGCTGAGGATGAGAAGCGGTTGCGCACACGAAAGGTAGTGGGCAAAAAATCACTAACCGCTATCTGTATGCTGCGTTTGAACACGAGTCCCTCCCAGAAAGGACCTTCGCGTCCCGATATAAAACCGGATCGAAGACGCGCACGGAAAGGGACTCGACGGATTCAGGAGTTCATGTAAATAGGATGCGTTGCCAGGCAAAACCATGCCCCGGAACATCCACTCCCATTCTCCGCATAGCACGCTCTCCTCGTGAGAACGCAGAATGAGACCAACTAGATGGTCTCTGGCTGGAGATCAACAAAACCAATACTCTCAGGAAACATGAGTAGGGTTTAGTTTGTATAGAGCAGAATTGCTCATAGGAATAATAAACTTTAATTGCTGATAATATGAACGACTGCTCTATATTCGCTGAAATCCCGGAGGTTTTCCACTCGTCATGAATCACCGGCCCAGGGTGCTCTTGTTGATTCCCCATCTCGGCGGCGGCGGCGCGGAGCGCGTGATGGCGCTTCTGGCGCGCGGCCTCTCCGCGGAGAAGTACGAGTTGCATTTGGGGCTGATGACGCAGGTGGAGACCGGCGACGAGTTGCCTTCCTGGATTCAAATCCACGTTCTGGGCGCTCCCAGGGTGCGCGCCGGAGCCTTCCGCCTGTTCCGGCTGGTTCGAAGGTTGAAACCCAGCCTGATCCTCTCCGGCATCTTCCACCTGAACTTTCTCGTGCTGCTGCTGCGTCCCTTTTTTCCGCGCGGAACGCGCGTCCTGGTGCGCCAGAACGGGACTGTCTCCTCCGCCCTGAACTTCGGCGGACTGCCCTGGACCACCCGTCCGCTCTACCGGCTGCTCTACCGCCGCGCCGACCGCATCATCTGCCAGACGCGGGCGATGGCCGAGGATCTGGCACGAGAGCTGGACCTTCCCGAGAACCGGCTCGCGGTGCTGCCTAACCCTTTGGATGTGGAGGAGATTCGCGCTTCCATCGGCACGAATTCCAGCTCCGCAGACCAGCCCCGGCCCGCGCCTGCTGGCTGTGGGGCGGCTCATCGCGGGAAAAGGGCTACGACCTGCTGCTGAAGGCCATGGTTTTGGTCGCGGAGAGAGTTTCCGCAGGCCAGTCTGCTGATTGCCGGCGTAGGTCCGGAAGAAGCAGCTCTTAAGGCTGAGTGTCACGCGCTGGGTCTCGTCGAGGCTGTGCGCTTTGCAGGCTACATCGACCGTCCCTGGATGCTCTTTTCAGCGCAACTCTCTTTGTGCTGCCCTCCCGGCACGAAGGCCTGCCCAATGCCCTGCTGGAGGCGGCTGCCGCGGGGCTTCCCATTGCGGCCTTGCCGGCCTCCGGAGGCGTTGTGGAACTGCTGCGCGATCAACCCGGGGTGTGGCTTGCACCTGATATCACCGCTGAGGCGCTGGCCGCTTCCCTGCTCACCGCTCTTCGCGCACTGCGGCCGGGTGAACGCTTCGCCCACCCCTTTATGGAAGCCTTCCGCATCGATCGCGCTATCCAGGCCTATGAACGCCTGATCGACCAAAGCCTGCGGCTTGAGCCTTGAGGAACTGCTGACGAAAGCATGATTTGCTATGAGCAGCCTGGCTTGCTTCTGCAAGTTATGCCCGCAACACTCCTGCTAACTTGCTAACTCGCGATCACCGCGAAGCGGTGGCTAACTCGCTAAATGGTAAACCAGTTTCCATGTGTTTTGGCGAACGATGAAGATGACCCAATTCTCAAACTGCTTTGTTCAGTAACAGACTCCTTAAGCCCTCTCAATCTCCCCCTTCGGCAGCAGCTTCCAGTCCAGTACCAGAGAAAAACAAACGTGCTCACGGTCCACAGCGAAGTGGCCAGCGCGATTCCCGCCACGCCGTACCAGCGCATGAGGACCAGATTCAGAAACTACATCAAGCGCCAGGTTCAGAGCGCCGCAGTAGAAAATCAGGTCGGAACGGCGCATGGCAACCAGAAAACGGTAAAAAACGCGGCTGGAGACAAAAAACGGAATCTGAATCGCGTACATGGCCAGCACCGGCGTCACCAGCGCAGTGTCGTTTGGCCCGAAGACGCCATGCTGGAAGGCCGTGCGAATCAGCCAGTGCGAGCCGGCGATCAGCGCCAGCGCAATGGGCGTGGAGACCAGCGCCGTCAGCCGCACCCAGGTGCGCAGCGTCTGCCGGCATCCGGCCCAATCCTCGGTGGGCGATCATGCGCGAGAAATGCGGCGTCACCGCCGAGGAAACCGCCCCGGCCAGCAGCGTAATCACCACGCTGACAAAGCGGTTGGCGTAGGCCAGCGCGGAGACGCTCCCGGCGGGCAGCATCGCGGCCATCGACTGATCCACCAGCAGCCCGCCGGAGGCCACCACGCCGCTCAGCAGCACCGGCCCATACTGGCGCGCCACCTCGCGCGTCGCCTCGGTCGCTCCATGCCACCAGAGGCGGAAACGGTAGCCGCGCGCGTCCATCATCCACGCCACCGCACCAGCATGAATCAGTGCGCCGATGAGCGTCGCGTAGACCATCGCCCAGATTCCGTAACGCCCACCCAGCAGCAGCGCCCCGAGAATGATCGCCGCCGGGGTCGCCACCGGCGCCAGCGCGGGCAGCGCAAAGCGGTCAAAGGTATTCAGAACGGCAGTACAGTTGGTGGCGATTCCGGTGATCAGCACCACCGGCAGCAGCGCATAAAAGAGCCGAATCGAGAGCGCCAGCTTCTCTGGCGGAAAGTGTGAGGCGATCAGCGGAAAGAAGCCACGCGCGGTCAGAGCCATCACCGCCGTTGCCGCAATCAGCAGCACACAGATCCACAACATCGAACTGGACAGAAGCTGCTGCGCACGGTCATGGCCCTCGCGTTCCTTCACCCGGATCAGCGTAGGCACCAGCGCCTGGTTCATCGATTCCGAGATCAGGTTGATGAGCAGGTTGGGAATCAGAAAAGCCGCCAGAAATGCGTCCATTGCGTCCGAGCGGCCATAGACCCCGGCAATAACAAACTCCTTCAAGGTAGCTACAATCTTGACCAGAACCCCTGCCGCCGCCACCGCCGCCGCAGCGCGGAAGATGCGCCGATTGACGCTGCCGCCCTGGAAGAGTCTCGTGATTTGGACGATTGGAAACATAGGGAAAGATTACTCAACTTTAGTCGGTCAGAGGTCTGATCTTTGGTTGATGATCCTGCAATTCGATCCACAGGTCTGTTTCATCGACGTACCGTGTCACTAGGTCGTCGCGGCATATAAGCCAAAGAGAATAAACAGATTCAGCAGAATGGCTACAATCATGGCTGTCAACGATAGCCACCTCGCAGTTCGAATTAAATGTCCATGCCTCACTTGCCTGATGAAGATCACGATTGCAACTGTGGTGGTAACGGGTGTGACAAATAGGAACCATATGCCGAAGAGTTCAGCGAGGTTCAGATGAGGCCAGAACGAAATCTGGCGATCAATGGGAAATGCGAAAAAGAATGCCACGAAACCCAGCAAGGCAGGAAGGCACCAAAGCAGAATTTGGCGGACTTTGCGTCCGACGGGAGCCGAGCTTTCAGAACACGATTTTGCTTTCATCGGGACTATTTGCATTCGTCAGAACCTCTCTGCTGGAGCTAAATCGGCTGGGGCTGGAAAGAACATCGCTATTTCCGCCGGTTGCTCGGCCGCCAGCCTTCCAGCCAGCGCGATCATCGCCAGCAGCAGCCAGGTGGTTCGGCTCTCCTCCACGGTGGCTACCAGCGAAGTGACGAGCCAGACCGCAAGCGTCGTGGCCAGCGCCCACATGAGCGGCCCGCGGGTTTGAGTAATCGACCAAACGGCAATGGCGACGATAGTCGTGGCCAGAAAAAGCGCGCACAGGCCGCCGGTGACTGCGATGGCCAGAGCCGTATTGTGCGCTGTATCGATGGGCGCCACGCCCGCCGCGCTGACAAACGTGCCAGCCCCTGTGCCGAAGAAGGGCGCGCGCGCAAAGGCATGCCAGCCGGCCGCCCATATATTCCACCGCTGATTGAGGTCGCCGCCCTGAAGCTGTTCGGAGATGGTGGCCAGGCGCGCAAAGGTTTCGCGCGGAATGGTGAGCCACAGGGCGGCTACCACCGGCGGCAATGCCAGTGCTCCGGACAACACTCTGC
>CAWFZU010000010.1:0-4454 GCA_963820195.1 uncultured Acidobacteriaceae bacterium
CTTGACCGGTTCGCCGTTCTCATCGATCAAGCGGACGCAGAAATCGCTCAAGCCGGGGCCGTTGATGACCGCTCCGCGCAGGACGTTCTTGCCCTTGTTGAGCGTGAGCCTCTTGGAGACGACGTCATCCATCACCATGCGCCGGTCGTCAAAGAGGCCTGCTGCTTCCTGGCCGTTGAGCCACCACATCGACGCCGAATTGGAGCCGGCGGCCAGGCGAACGTTCTTCATCTCACGCGGGCTGTTGATGACGGTAACGGCCCAGAAGATGACGCCGTAGGTCGGCTTGTTCAGGCCATAGGCGAAGCGAAAGAGCTTGACGTCGAAGTTGGCCGTATCCAGAGCGTGCCATGCGAGTTCCTTGCCGGCAACCGTCACCTTGTCGCCGTTGTGCGGAAGGACAGTGAACTGGTTGGGAAAGTACTCGGTATTGAAGGTGCTCCGGACGTAAGTGCCGGTAAAAACGGTGTTGCTGCGATTGGGCTTCACGATCGGCTCAAGCAGCAGCCAGCGCTGCAGAAAGCCGTCGGCGTCGGGCGCCTTGGGGGCCGATGTAGCAGGCGTGAAGTAGGGCGCGATGGTGCGCGGAGCAGTGTCCTTCGGCGGGGCACTGGCGGGCCAGTTGGCTGGCGGCCAGGCATTGCTAGGCGCTGGGGAGGGCGCAACGGTGGCGGCAGGAGCTGGTGCGGCGGGCGCAGCGGATTGCGCGACTGAAACGGCGCTAACAGCACTTAAAGCCAGAACGCATGTTCCCAGCATCAATAACTTTCGCAGCATTTTCATAAAAAACCTTTGCAGGATTTCCGATTTGCGGGACTTCCGGTTGTTATACGTATGACAAGAACGATTTGTTTCGCGTGCATTGTCTTCTTTTTGCTCAAAAGGACAAAGGCGGCAAACCGAAGCCGGTTTGCCGCCCTTGTTGTCTTGGCCATGAGTCGTGGGTTCCCAGCTCCCAAAATCGGGACCTGGGGCACCCAGCTGTTCCTGCTAGAACATGTTCCAGAGCGACTGGTTGTAGACCTCGTGGTGGAACTGCACTTCGGAGCCCTTGACGACGGTGCCCAGCTCGCGCGGGCAGCGGTTGGCCGCGGCCTGCTTCAGCTCGGCATAGCGGCCCTGCACGTCTTCGCCCAGAATCGTCTTGATCCAGGCCGAAGACTCGAAGTCCGCGATGGCCTTCTGGATGTTGTCGGGCAGGTAGCGTCCGCCGGCGCGCAGATTCTCCGCCTTGGAGATCTCGCCGTCGAGGCCGGTCTTGAAGATGCCGTAGAGCGAGAGGTAGGGGTTGGCGTCCGGCGCCACGGCGCGAACTTCCGTGCGCATGGAGCGGTGGTTGCCGATGGGAACGCGGACCATGGCGCCGCGATCGACGGCCGAGGCGCGAATCTGGTTGGGAGCCTCGAAGTGCGGGTCGAGACGGCGATAGGCGTTGACGCTGGAGTTGAAGATCAGGCACAGGTCCAGCGCGCTGGTCAGGATGCGGTCGAGGAAGTTCCAGCCGAAGGCGTCGAGAGCTGCTCTTCGCCCTTCTCGTCCCAGAAGAGGTTGGTCTTGCCCTTGGAGACCGAGACGTTGGTGTGCATGCCGCTGCCGTTGACGCCGACCACCGGCTTGGGCAGGTAGCAGGCCGTGAAGCCCATGTTGTTGGCGATCTGGCGGGTGAGCAGCTTGTAGAGCTGAATCTGGTCGGCCGCGGCCACCACTTCGGCGTAGCTGTAGTTGATCTCGAACTGGCTGGGCGCGACTTCCGGGTGGTCCTTCTCGTTCTGGAAGCCCATGGCGCGCTGCACTTCGGCCGAGGTGTCGATGAACTGGCGCAGCGGATCGAGCGGCAGCGAGTGATAGTAGCCGCCGGTGGAGATGAACTCGAACTTGCCGGTCTGGTGGTAGGTGCGCTCGGCGTCCTTGCCCGCGAAGAGAAAGCCCTCGATCTCGGTGGCCGCGTTGAGCGTGTAGCCGTTCTTCTTGAACTGCTCGTCGGCGTAGCCCTTGAGCACGCCGCGCAGGTCGCCGGAGTAGGGGGTTCCGTCCTTGTCGATCACGTTGCCGAAGACCAGCACCTTGCCGTTGCCGAAGACGTCGGCGGGCACCCAGTAGAAGGCGCTCCAGTCAATGCCCAGTCGCAGATCGCTCTCCTTCTGCGCCGTGAAGCCGCGGATGGAGGAGCCGTCGAAGGTCAGGTTCTCGTGCGCGCCGAGCATGAACTTCTTGTCGTAGTCGAGCAGGTGCAGGCGGCCTTCCAGGTCGGTGAAAAGTACGGTTACGGCCTTGATCCGCTTCTCGTCGGTCAGGTACTTCAGCCGCTTCTCGCGAATCTCATGGGCCGCCACGCGACTGGCGCGCTCGGCCTTGGCTTCCAGGTTGAGTTCTTCCAGCTCCTCATAAGAGAGAGCTAGAAAATTGCGGTAGTCAGTGGACATGGGTCTCCTTCTTGGACGCAGATAAAGGTATGGGGCATTCGTCTAAATTATAGAGTCTCCGCATAAGGAATCCGTGAAGATTTCTCTCTGGAGCGGTGGAAAAATCAGGAGTTTACCTCTTTGCGCCATCCAGATTCACCGCCACCCTCGCCGCCGTCGGAATAAGGGGCGGAAGCTGGGCGGTTCCGGATCAACTCCGCCTCCGATGCGTTTTCTCCATGCCGGGAGTCACCGCGGAACCTGCTAGAATCCTCTCAAGTTTCATCGCGTCCACAGCCGGTCTGGCGAAAACTTGAGTTATCCATTGTCATTGCTCTCCATCCCGATCACTTCCACATTCGGCGGTTTGCGCGCGCGCGGCTCCGGATTGCGGGCGCTGCTCTTCATTTTGGAGTGCGTGCTGGGTGTAGTGGCCGTGGTGCTGGTATCGGCGCTGGCGCATTGGGCCGGATGGCTGCTGCCGGTGGCCGCGCTGCTTTACCTGCTGATTGTGGTGCCCATAGCCTTGCTCTGCGGCTTCTGGCAGGCGGTGATTGTCTCGCTCTCGGCCGTCTTCCTGCACGGAATTTTTTCTACGCACCAGCCCCAGGCCAATCTGGCCGCCGATCCGGCCAACTCGGTTGCCTTGCTGGCCTTTGTGATCGTCGCACTGGTGGTCAGCCGGCTCTCTTCACGCGTCAAGGACCACGCCCAAGAGGCCGAGTCCTGGGGCGGGCAGATGCACGACCTCTATGAGTTCACCCGGCGTACGCTGGAAATGAATCTGCACGTCGAGCCGGGGCCGCAGTTGGCCGAACTGGTGCACGAGATCTTCGCGCTGGAGGCGGTCGCGGTCTTCGACGCCGACCTGCACGAGGTTTATCAGGCCGGCAATCTGGAACGTGGACCCGCAGGAGCTGGCGCAGAACGTCTACTACTTCGAGACCTCGGACGACGATCCGGAGACCGGCCTGGGGCGCCGCGTCGTCCGGCTGGGGACGGTGCCGGTGGGCAGCCTGGTGGTGCGCGGCGAAACCAGCCCGCTGACCAACAACGCCATCGCCTCGCTGATCGCCATCACCTTCGACCGCTACCGGGCCTTCGCCAACGAGAGCCGCATCGAGACCGAACGCCGCACCGAGCAGTTGCGCTCGACGGTTCTGGACAGCCTGGCCCACGCCTACAAGACGCCGCTGACGGCCATTCGCGCGGCCTCGCACCGGCCTGGGCGAGATGGGCCACCTCTCGGCGGCGCAGGCGGAACTGGTGGCGCTGATCGACGAACAGACCGGCCTGCTGGGCGACCTGACCACGCGCCTGCTGACCACCGCGCGCCTGGATGCCGGCGAGGTCACGATTCATGCCACGCCGGTGGGCGTGGCGCCGCTGATTGAAGAGGTTGTGGCCAGCCTCAGGGACCGCCTGGCCAGCATGAAGGTGGCCATCGAACTCGAGGACGAGGACCTGGTGGTCTGCTGCGACCGCCAGTTGATGGTCATGCTGCTGACGCAGTACATCGACAACGCCTGCAAGTACTCGCATCTTCGGCACCACCATCACCATTCGCGCCGCGCAAGGTCGAATGCGGAGGCGATCTTCTCGGTGCACAGCTTCGGCCCGGTGATTCCGATCGATGACCGGGAGCGCATCTTCGACCGCTATTATCGTTCCTACAACTCACTCCAACCGCGCCGCCGGCACTGGAATCGGCCTTTCGGTGGCCAAGCGCGTCGCGCTGATTCATGGCGGCTATGTCTGGGTCACCAGCGATGAGGTCGAGGGAACCACATTTTTTGCGGCCATTCCGGCCACAGCGCGGAAGAGGGTGTTCTTGATGAATCAGCCCGCAATTCGCATTCTTGTCGTCGACGATGAATCGGCCATCCGCAGGGCGCTGCGCCCGCCGCTGCATTGAACTCGGCTTTCAGGTGGTCGAAGCCTCGCGCGGCGAAGAGGCGCTGCAGATGCTGCGCGCCGGCGGCTTTGACGTGGTTCTGCTCGACGTGAATATGCCCGGCAAGGCCAGGCTACCGGTTGAAGAAGCGGAGAAGA
>CAWFZU010000011.1:0-5512 GCA_963820195.1 uncultured Acidobacteriaceae bacterium
CCAAGGAGGCTGGGTTCTGGAACTTCACTGGCGCAACCATTGGGATACTCCCGGTCAAGCGACTGCCAAATGGGCCAGGAACGTCACCTCCGTATGGCAAGGATGTTCTTACCAGGCCATGAACCCTATCGACATGATCCTCTACTTATGCATTCATGGAGCGAATCATGGATGGTTCCGTGCCAAGTGGATGGGAGATATGGCGCGCATCCATGCCGAAGGACGCGTAGATTGGGAAGCGGTCCTGAGCGAAGCCCGGAGAGCAGGTCAGGAGAGAGCTCTACTGGCGAGCCTGCACCTCCTGAACCGAGTGTATGGGCTTCCCTTGCCCGGCCTGCAAGGGAATCCATGGAAGGATCTTCCATCTCTCCTGATCGAGATACCCCTTCACAATCTCGAGTTTCCTGAAGAGCAAACCATGACTGTCTCTGTGATCTCGATCCGTAGATGGCTTCACAAGAGCCGTTACGAAAGGCTGCTGCTGCCCCAGAAAGCCTGGCGTGACAGTTTGTTCCTGCTTTGGTACCAACGTGAGGATTTCAGAACTCTCCATCTTTCGGATAGTCTCTTCTGGGCCTATGCGCCCCTGCGTCCATTCTTGTGGGTTTGGCGTTGGGTGCGGCGCAACTGGCCGATCAGGGCAGGCAGGGCGCGCAATCTGGCGCCTCGATCGAACAAACTTCAATAGGCAACCCGATTCGCGAACAAGCTTGATCCTTCCGTCAAGATTCGCCTTGTCAATGAATTGGCCGACCGAATCGCTGAGACTTCCGCCGTTCGTATCAGCAAACTCATGGGAAGCCAAAGTCTTACTGCAATCCACTACAGATACTTCAACTCCAGCAGATGGCAGCCGCTCCAAGGACCAATGATTTTCAAACCACCTGCAGATGTGCCGGGGTATGCTATCGACAAGGGGTAAGAGCGACAAAACACGTCTGCGATGCAATTGCCGGATTAGAGCATGTGCGCCGTCTGATCATCGGGAGAGAGTGAAAATGAACATTAAAAATATAGTGCTGGCGGCGAGGGCGACAGGTTGGCTTTGGCTAGCCTGGATGACTATCGATGTTCTCCCGTTCAAGCTTTTCCGAATGATGATGCGACCGCCGGTCGGCAAGCCAAGGTTGCAAGGAGACTCGGCGCAGGCATACTGCCAGCGAGTGAGTTGGGCTGTGGGAGCCGCCGCGCGGCGCGTGCCGTGGCGAGCGGTTTGCTTTCATCGGGGACTCGCCGCCCATCAGATGCTCTGCCGCGCCGGTATTCCCACGGAGTTGCACTATGGGGTGGCAAAGTCCTTGGATAAGGGGCTCGATGCCCATGTTTGGGTTACGGTAAATGGAGAGATCGTCGTTGGAGAGCAGGCACAGAATCACTTCACCGTGCTGGGCATATTTCCTGAAAAAGATTCATCCGGTCAATGACGGCAAAGTTGGTGCGAACCCGCCGGGTAATTTCCGCTGCGTTATGTGTTTGGCGCTATAGCGCCCTGGCGAATGGCAGCCTTCAAGGTTCCATCCTCAATGCACCTTATGAAATGGCCGAAGCACACGGCGCGCAGAAGCTTCCCTTCATAAGTCTGCTTGATAGCGGCATTTGGCCAGCCGCCATTGGGCCAATCGTCGATGAGTTTGCCCATTGCGGGCATGTCGAGATACCTGTTGGCCAGGTCGCTGCATTGGATCCGTCTGATCTCCGCAATGATCTGCTCTCGATTGTCTGCCATCAGAGCAGCCGCATCCGCAGCCTGTCTGCCCCGGCGCAGCTCATCCCGCACCATCGAAGGGAGCCTGCTCTCCATGGCGTCGCGAATGAGAGAGCGCGGACGCCCTCCGCGACAGAATGCCTCCTCGGGCAGAGAAAGGCAGTATTCAATCAGCCGACGGTCGCCCATTGGATCGACAAAGTCGTAGCCGAAGCGGCGTTTCGCTCCCGCAATGACCGCGGCACTATCAATTCGGGAGATGGCCTGCAGCCGGGCCAGCCTGGAGTTCTTCTGAGGAATGGTCGTGTTCGACACCAGTGACGGAGACAACCCGCTGCTTTTGAAGAAGCCGGGGCGAATGGGCGAAACCGAAAACAATCCAAGGCGCGACTGGTCCGAGCTTCGATCCAGGTGGAGAGCGCGAGTCAACATGGAGCGAAAGCCTTCCCGCATTGGACCGTAGCTCAGAGAGAGGCCGAGGCTCTGCCTGACTCCGAATCCGTAGTTGCGCCTCTCAGCGATCAACCGCAGCCAATCGAAGATCCTACCCCGGCCAAGTAACTCTACAAGGGCGTAGGATCCATCGTAACTGGCTACGAGGTTGCCGAGCGCTGCTCGCATCAGCGTGTGAATGCCCCTGCGCCGCGCCTCCATGCCGATGCCAACCAGCCAAGGCGCATTAAAAACATTCAAGATGGGGGAATGACAATCGAATGAATAGAAGTCCATCGCCTCAAGAAGCGGCGTGGCATTGTTGGGGACAAGGACGTGGTCAAGATTGGGGTAGAGTTCGGCAACGCTGGCGGCATGGAGGCGCTCGTCGCCAAACTTTTCCGCAGGCAGCCATTGATCGATGGAATTGGCGGGCACGGCAGTAAAGGCGGTAGCCCTTCGGCCTTCCTTTGCGAGAATCTCCGCTGCCAGAGCAGTGACCGTGGAGCTGTCGAGGCCTCCGCTCAAGTGTGTGCCGATCGTCTTGCCGGGGAGGATTCTGCATCGGACGGACTCTTGCATGAGGTGCAGCAGGCCCACGGCGTATTCGCGGGGATCAGCACAACGCAGTTCGGCTCCATCTTCAGGCCGCCAATAGCGATTCAGACGGATCGTTTCATTCTCGAAGACCAACACATGCCCGGCGGGAACGCGCCGTATGCCCTTGTACAGCGTTCCATCCCCGAAGCCAGGGTTCATGGTGAGCCACTGCGCCGCCTGATCGTCATCCGGTTCGATGGGAATCTCCGGACAGGCCAGCAGGCCAACAATCTCGCTGGCAAAACGAAAAACACCGCCGCTTTGCCAGTAGAACATGCCTTGCGTGCCGAAAACGTCGCGGCCCAGAGTCAGACGGCGATGTTGAGCATCCCAGAGCGCAAAGGAATACTCTCCGACAACATGGCGGGGGAATTCTTCTTGATAGCGAAGATAGGCGTGCAGCAGGAGGTCAGCGTCTGAAACGGCGGTGCCGAGACTGGAAGTACCGGGGAGGCTCAACTTATCGAGCAAACCGGGGCGATTATGGATTGCTCCCTGCGACAGAAGAAGGAGATCGAACTGCTCCGGACGAGATGACGCAAATGAAGCGTCGCCGCAGATTCCCATACAGCCCGCGGATAGCTCCCAACTTTGAATAGGGTCTTCCGGGCGCAACTTCAGTGCAGCCAGACTCTGGCCAATGCCACCGGAGGCGCCAAGCAGGCCTGCAATCGCCATCATTTTTAGTCGTCAGTTCTCTATGAATTGAGAAGATCGAGCGAACGAGTGCCGCGCATACATTGTATGACCGATCCCGCCCAATCGACTTGGTCGATATCAATCCATTCTCTGCATCCACACAAACGGATTTAGGAAAAAAAGATGGAAGAGTCTCCGGGTGTCCCACTAGGATGGGCCTCGGCGTCTTCCGCGTTGTATACATTCAACACGGGCGCATGCCACTGCGCATCGTTGGAGGATGTTTCCTGTTCGCTGGCGAGCATCGTTTCTTGTTGCTTCTGAATTGTCATACAGGACCTCTCTTCGGAATTTCTGCAACCCTGTCCCTTCATCATATGGGGATGGACGGGGGTCGAGTCAAGGTTTTTTTGGCGCCGCCGGGCAGGCCATATCCGTAATCGCTGAAAGAATCGGCTGCTTACAAATAGCCAAGTCGGGCCATGACTTCGCCGTGGACGGTCTCGATCCTCTCGAGCAAGTGGATAGGAAGTTTCTCTTTTCCTTCGCCGGATCGGCCCTGGCGGAAAAAACGAGTCGCCGCAGGCATTCTTTCCCGGAACCCCCGCTCGTCTTCCTGGTCGCGAAGAGTGGAAAAGCTCGATGCGGCAGCGGCAGAAGCACATGCATCCGCGGGAATGCCCAGAAAGTCCGCCACCCTTCCTAGTTCACGGCCCGAGTCGGCGAGCATGTCCTCATATCGAATCAAGAGCAGGGGCATGGCGGCATCGTCGAGCCAACTGACGACATGCTCGCTCCAGCTGCCGGCCGGCTGCGAAAGTTGGAGAGTCAAGCGAGAGGAACTCCTGGCGAGGAATCTGGTGGAATCCCCCATGTAACAGACGGCTTCCTCCAAATCCAAGCCGTAGAAGGCTGCAAACGACACGGCCACATCGCGGGGATCGCGCACTATATAGACCGCTCCGCGGCTGACTTCGGGCGGGAAGACCTGCTCTCCCGAGGCGGTAAGCCAGAAACGGTCATGCACCTTGCGCAGAATGAGCGAAACGTTTGAGCCGCGTGCGATGGCGCGATGCAACTCCGGCCTGGCTGCATCGATCTCCGCCTCGGTCAGGTCGCTGGATTCGACACCGAAATGCTCCTCGAACTCCTCCCGGTTGAGAATATGCGAATCGATCGGTTCGCCGATGTCTACTGGAGCACCCCTGTTGCGCAGACTTTGCAGCATGATGCGCATCCAGGTGTTACCCGACCTGGGATAGGAGACAAGCCAGCCGAATTGGCCTCCCTGTGCAGGCGCCGAACCCTCGCTCTGCAGACTCATAGGCCTCCTCCGAACGCACTCAGTACCACATCCGCGCACCGGTCCAGATCGTCGATATTCTTGGTTCGACGCAATGCGAATAGGGGGGTGCCACCGGCAAGCGCTGTGAGCCCACGAAACTCGCGTGCCGTGTTGCCGAGACTCCGTCCGATCTCTCTCTGGTACACCAGTTCTTTGAAAGGGAAGAGGGCTGGAAGGCCATGCCGACGAACCAGGATCGGCTCATTCTCCGCACCGGTTGCTTCGATGCGCACCATAAGTTCCAGGGGCCAGGCGCGCGCTTCCGCGGCAGGTACGGCGACTGCGTGCTTGCCGTGTTCGAGCCGCGTGGGCAGGCGCTGTTCCCGTGGAATCTCGAGCCGGTCCATCACATCCGGCCAGAGCCGGACTTGCGTGGTTCCCTCTACGGCCTGCACAGAATGCCCGGAGTCGTCGAATACAAGGAGATCGTCGCTGAGAAGCAATGCCCCCCGCCGGATGAACGCTGCCGCCAGAGCCGACTTCCCACTCGCGCAGGGACCGCTGAAGGCTATCGCCTGCCCGCCAAGAACCACGCAACTGGCGTGCAACGGGAGCAGGGAGCGAAGATGCAGCAGGATCCCGGCGACCGTGCCCAGCAGGATGGTCTCGATCTCAAATATCTCCGCGCCCGGCGCCGGCTGGACGTCGATCTGTGTAGCGCCGGACACCTGCCTGGCGCCATGAATCCAGAATCGGGCTATGGAGGAGATATTGACCAGCGCGGTTCTGTCGCTTCCGATCTGCACAAAGGGACTCGCCCAGATCGGTTTGGCCAGAGAATCCGGCGTATC
>CAWFZU010000012.1:0-3658 GCA_963820195.1 uncultured Acidobacteriaceae bacterium
AGGCAAAGTGGATTGGCTGGTGATTTTGAACGCCAATCCTATATATAATGCGCCTGCCGATCTGAATTTTGCCGCTGCATTTGAAAAAGCCAAGACGACTGCGCACCTCGGCTTGCACTTGGATGAGACCGGGCAAAATGCACAGTGGCAAATTCCCGCAGCACATTTCCTGGAGTCATGGTCGGATGCGCGGGCTTATGACGGGACGGTGTCGATTATACAGCCAATGATTGATCCGTTGTATGGTGGCAAGACTGCTCATCATATCATTCAGGCGCTGCTCGACGAGCCAGGACTGAGTCCGTATGAGGCTGTGCGTGAAACATGGAAGTCAACAATTAAAGGAGATTTTGAATCGGGCTGGCGCAAGGCGCTGCACCCGGGGTGGATTGAAGGGAGACCTTCGCCAACACGGCTAATGGCTGGTTCCCCAGAATCACTCATGCCGGAAGTTCCCGCGCCATCGCCGAAGGATCACCAAGTATTGGAGATTATCTTCCGGCCTGACCCGAATGTATATGACGGCCGGTGGGCGAATGTGGGCTGGCTGCAGGAGCTGCCCAAGCCGGTGACCAATCTGAGTTGGGATAATGCGGCGATGGTGTCCGGAGCTACGCTGACTAAGTATGGTCTGGAAGAAGACGACATCGTCGAGCTGACGGTGCAGGGGCGCAAGGTGAATGCGCCGGTGATTGTTGCGCCGGGGCATCCGGATAATTCTGTCACGGTTCACCTGGGCTATGGGCGCTCGTTTGCGGGGCGCGTGGGCTCGGGCGCGGGCTTCAACGCTTATCTGATTCGCACCGCGGACTGCGCCGTTTTACGCCGTGGGTTCGATGAAGAAGGTTGAAGGCAAGTGGGGCGTGGCGGTCACCAAGAGCCACTTCCAGGATCATCGGCCGAAGCTCTTCGGCGGCCAGGGCAACGGCAACAACTCGCTCGAAGCGGATGAGGCGATCAGCGAGCGCGGCATCATTCGCTACGCGACTCTGGATGAGTACAAGGCCGATCCCGGATTTGCCAACGAGGGCGAGACGCATACGACGACCGACAAGAGCAACACGCTCTTCCCCAACTGGGAGTACAAGGACAACGCCTGGGGAATGTCGATCGACATGAACAGTTGCACGGGCTGCAACGCGTGCATCGTCGGTTGTTATGCGGAGAACAATATCGCCGTGGTGGGCAAGCAGCAGGTGCGCATCGGGCGCAATATGCAGTGGCTGCGCATCGACACTTATTTTGAGGGCGATCTGGCCGCGCCGCGCGCACATTTCCAGCCGATGGCCTGCCAGCACTGCGAGAACGCGCCCTGCGAGCAGGTTTGCCCGGTGGGCGCGACGGTGCACACGCCCGAGGGCTTGAACGCGATGGTTTACAACCGCTGCGTGGGCACGCGCTACTGCTCGAACAACTGCCCCTACAAAGTTCGCAGATTTAATTTTTTGCTCTACTCCGACTTCGAGACGGAGAGCCTGAAGCTGATGCGCAATCCGGATGTGACGGTGCGCTCGCGCGGCGTGATGGAGAAGTGCACCTACTGCGTGCAGCGAATTTCGGCGGCGAAGATCGAGGCGGACAAGGAAAATCGCGCGATTCGCGACGGCGAGATTGTGACCGCCTGCCAGCAGGCCTGCCCGGCGCAGGCGATCACCTTTGGCAACATCAACGACAAGCAGAGCAAGGTGGCGAAGTTGCAGGCCGATGAGCGCAGCTACCAGGTGCTCGCCGATCAGAATACGCGTCCGCGGACTAAGTATGTGGCCGCGGTGTTGAATGTGAACTCCGAACTGCAAGCAGCGCCGGTGGAGCATCCGGCGAAGGGTTGATGTGAAATGCGGTTAAGAAGTGAATGAGTGAAGAAGTGAATCGTTTAGCAGGTTAGCGGAGCCGGGATGGCCGTCGAATTGAAAGACAACCCGAAGATCGATCCAGCGACTGGAGAGTACCTCGTCATTGCGCCGGGGCAGAGCTTCCGCTCGGTCACCGAGAAGATCACGCGGATTGTGCTCACGCCTACGACGCCGCTGGGCTGGTTCGCCGTCTTCGGCGTGGGCGGCGCGCTGGCGACGATGCTGATGGTGGCGGTAACCTGGCTCTTCCTCGTCGGCACCGGCATCTGGGGCATTACCCAGCCGGTGGCCTGGGGCTTTGCGATTATCAATTTTGTATGGTGGATCGGCATCGGCCACGCCGGCACGCTGATCTCGGCGATTCTGCTGCTCTTCAAGCAGAGCTGGCGCAACTCCATCAACCGCTTCGCCGAGGCCATGACGATTTTTGCCGTGGTCTGCGCCGGAATGTTCCCGTTGATTCACACTGGCCGCCCATGGCTGGCGTTACTGGCTGTTTCCTATTCCGCTGACGATGAAGGTGTGGCCGCAGTTCCGCTCGCCGCTAATGTGGGACGTCTTCGCGGTTTCGACCTACGCGACGATCTCGGTGGTCTTCTGGTACATCGGCATGGTTCCCGACTTCGGCACCATGCGCGATCGCGCCGAGTCGAAGTTCGCCAAGTACGCCTATGGTCTGGTTTCGCTGGGCTGGCGTGGCTCGGTGCGCCACTGGGCGCGCTACGAGACGGCATCGCTGCTGCTGGCCGGCCTGGCCACGCCGCTGGTGCTCTCGGTGCATACGGTCATCAGCTTTGATTTTGCCGTGGCCGTGCTGCCCGGCTGGCACACCACGATCTTCCCGCCGTACTTTGTGGCCGGCGCGATTTACTCCGGCTTTGCCATGGTGCTCACACTGGCCATTCCGCTGCGCAAGTTCTATCACCTGGAGGGCCTGGTCACCGAGCGGCACATCGACAACATGGGCAAGGTGATGCTGGCTACAGGCTTCATTGTGGCTTACGGCTACGGCATGGAAGTCTTCATGGCATGGTACTCGGCCTCGCACTGGGAAGCCTTCATGATGTGGAACCGGATGTTCGGGCCGATGGGTTGGGCCTACTGGGTGCTGGTCACCTGCAACCTGGCGATTCCACTCACTACGCTATGGTCGCGTAAGCTGCGCACCAACATAGCCTTCATGTTTTTCATTTCTATCGTGGTCAACACGGGGATGTGGTTTGAGCGCTTCGTCATTGTCGTAACCAGCCTCTACCGCGACTTCCTGCCCTCGTCGTGGGGAACGTACCGTGCGACCAAGTGGGACTATATGACGTATGTGGGCACGCTGGGATTGTTCACGGCGCTGTTCCTCTTGTTCGTGCGCTTCCTGCCCATGATTCCCATGTCTGAAATTCGCATGATGCTGCCGGGGGCCAAGATTACGCCCAAGAACGGCAGCGAAGGCAGGTGACTGATATGCCTCCACGCGAAGGAACCTACGGCCTGCTGGCCGAATTCGATACTCCGGGCGAGCTGATCCGCGCCGCGCAACAGGCGCGGCTGGACGGCTGGCGGCGCATGGATTGCTACACGCCTTATCCGGTGGAAGAAGCGGCCGAGGCTATCGGCTTTCATCGCAACAAGGTGCCGCTGGTGACGCTGCTCGGCGGATTGATGGGATTGGCAGCGATGTTCCTGCTCCAGGTTTGGATCTCTGTATGGGCTTATCCGCTCAATATCGGCGGGCGTCCTACGTATTCCTGGCCGGCCTTCATCGTGCCCGCGTATGAGTGGACGATTCTGTGGGCCGGGTTGTCGGCGGC
>CAWFZU010000013.1:0-11943 GCA_963820195.1 uncultured Acidobacteriaceae bacterium
TTCCCTCCGCGGCTGGCGCGCGTCGAAGCATCGGTAGACGCTCCGCCCCGGTAAACTATGGAAAGAGGTTTTCCGTGCTCCGTTTTTCTTCTTTCGTTCTGCTCTTCGCCTCGCTTGCCGCATCCGGCCAAAGTACCGCGCAGAAATCCGGAGCTACTACTCCCACTGCTGCCGCGCTTCCGTCCATCCCCGCGCAGGTGGCAGAGGCCGAAGCGGCCATCGTCAAGTCCGACTGGAAGACGGCGGAGGCCAAACTTACACCCTGGCTGGTTGCTCATCCCAGCGATGCGCGGGCGCTCTTTGACGCGGGCTACGTGGCCAACGCCCAGAATCGGCTGGACGATGCGGCCGCGCTCTATCGGCGGGCTGTCGAGGCGAATCCGAAATCCTTTGAAGCGCATGTGGAGCTGGGGCTGCTGCTGGCGCGCCTCAATCAATTAGCAGCCGCGCGGGCGGAGCTGGTGGCGGCCACCGAGCTCGATCCCGGCGAGGCGGGAGCCGTCGCCAAGGCGCGGGCCTGGCGGGCGCTGGCGCAGATTGACCGCGCGAGCAATCCGGCGGAGGCGTCAAATGATTTACTGGAGGCGCTGAAGCTCTCGCCGGAGACGCCGGCCGACACGCTGCTGGCCGCGGATCTCGCCGGCCAGGCAGGGCAGTTGGACGATGCCGAGAAAGCCTACCGCCGCATTCTGGCCAGTGATGCCAACTCCGCCCCGGCCAGCGCCGGCCTGGCCCACCTGTTAATTGTGCGCAAACAATATCCTGAAGCCGAAGCCCTTCTGCGCAAGGCGCTGGAGCAGTCGCCCGACGACGAGGCGCTGACCGCGCAACTGGCCGCGGTGCTGGCCGCTGAGAACAAGGCCGAAGCGTTGCCGCTCTTGCAAAAGCTGCACGCCGCCCATCCCAGCGACAAGGCCATTACTCATATGCTGGCCGAAGTGCTGGACGATGCCGGACAAGCGGCAGAGGCGGACAAGCTCTACGTCGCGCTGCTTACGGACACCCCCGATGATCCGGATCTGCTGGTGGCGCATGGGCAAGACCTGACGCGCCAGCTCAACTATGCCGCCGCCTTCACGGTCTTCGACAAGGCCACGCGGCTCGACCCGTCCAATGCCGACGGCTGGAGCGGGCTGGCCTTCGCCGCCTCGCGCACCAATCGGCCTGAGATCACGCTCCACGCCCTGACCATGCGGGCCAAATATCTTCCTGAAGTCCCCTCCACTTACTTTCTATGGGCCACGGCTTACGACAAGCTGCAACAGAAGCCACAGGCGATTGCCTACTACCATCACTTTCTGGAAGCCTCCGCGGGAAAGTTTCCCAATCAGGAATGGCAGGCGCGCCAGCGGCTGATCGTGCTCGAGCGAAAACCGTGAACAGTGCAGTGATCAGTGGACAGAAACGGGAGCTGAGTGACGCGTTCCCGCAACACAGATTGTCACGAGCGATCTCGCAGACAGATGCAATTGATCAACATGAGAGCATAACACCGCGGCACTGACAACTGAGAACTGAGAACTGTCCACTGTCCACTGTAAACTGTAATCAGTGGCCGCTGATTTTGTTCCTATCTTTCAGGAGGAGTACCGGGCGTTGCGCCCCAGGGCGCCGATGCCGCCCATCGTCCTCCGTTTCCGCCGCTATACCTCGCTGAATACCCGGATTCGACTGCGCGAGGGGCAGATTCTTGTCAGCCTGTCCGATCTTCTGGAAGGCGCGCCGGAGCCGGTGATTCACGCCATCGCGCATATTCTGCTGGCCAAGCTCTACGACAAGAAGAAGCTCGATCCCGCGCAAGAACTTCGCTACAAGCGGTTTTACATGAGCGCCGCCGTCACCCGGCAGACCGAGCTGATCCGCGGCGCTCGCGGCAGCAAGCGCTTCTTCGGCCCCGAGGGCCGCTATTACCACCTCGAAGAAATTTTCGACTCGCTGAATGTGCGCTTCTTCGGCGGCCTGCTGGGCCGGCCCGAGCTGACCTGGAGCGAGAGCGTGGCCAAGCGCTCGCTGGGCCACTACGACGCCGCCCACAACACCATCGTGGTCAGTCGCGTTTTTGACCGCCCGTCCAGCCCGCGCTACGCCATCGAATACTTGCTCTACCATGAGATGCTGCACCTGAAGCACCCGGTCACGCGGCGCGGCCTGCGCCGGTGCGTCCATTCGCGCGCCTTCAAGGCCGAAGAGAAGCTCTTCCCGCAACTGAAAGAGGCGCAGGCCTTCATCAAGCGGCTGTAACGGAGGCTGGCTCCGGTTTCGATTCTGAGACCTGGGATACGATGAACCTCTAAACAGAAAGCCGCATCCTTCCAAACCATCCCTTCGCCCCGGTTTTCTGCCAGCCCCGATTCCCTTCGTCGCCAAAATCCGTCACAATAATGCGTGGACCCTCGATCAATCGATAAACGCGCGGGCGGCAAGCTCGCCACTCGGCAAAGCCCTCGGCGGCTGGCGACGCGGACCTTGTGCGCCGCGTTTCTGTTGGCCGCAACGCTGGCTCATGCGCAGCAACCGCAGCCAGAGGCCCCCGCACCCGCGCGGACGGCCGTGCATGGCGTCGTGCGCAACGCCGCCACCGGCGAGCCGCTGCCCAGGGCGCTGGTGCGCATCGAGGGCGACTCCGGGATCGGCGCGCTGACCGACGGCGAAGGCCGCTTCGAGCTTCCCGGCGTTCCCGTCGGCCCGCAGACCATCCGCGTGCGCAAGCCCGGCTTCAACGACCGCCCTTACGCCACTGAGGACGTGGGCTACCAAGGCGATGGCCCGGCGCACAGCGTGCTGGTGGCGGCAGAAATGCCGGAGCTGGCCTTCGCGCTGACGCCCACCTCGGCGATCCACGGCCGCATCGAGCTTTCCACCGGCGACCCCGCGCAGGGCATTGAGTTGACGCTGCTCAAGCAGGTGGTGAGCAACGGCCGCGCCGTATGGGCGCAGAACGGCGTCACCAAAACAAATGGCGATGGAGCCTACCGTTTTGCCGGCTTGCCCGCCGGGGTCTACACGCTCTTTACCAAGCCCACACTGGAGAGCGAACCGGCGGCAACCGCGGTGGCGGCAGGAGCCAAGGTCGTCCGCAATGGCTACCCGACGGTCTTCTATCCCGAGGCGCGCGAGTTCTCCGGAGCCGCGCGCATCCGGCTCGCGGCCGGCCAGCAAGCCGAGGCCAACCTGCTGCTCCCGCTGGAGTCTTTCTACACCGTCACCGCGACGCCGATCCTGCCCAACGGCAAGCCATTCGAGGGCAAGGGGCTTGAACAGGACTTCTTCTCGCCTGGGCCGGTTCTTGCAGCCGCGGTGCTGGATACGGCAGACCTCCAACTGGATTACTCAGTACCGTTCGATCAAGCGAAGCACTCCGTCCAGACCATTCTGCCGGATGGTACGTATACGCTTCTGGCGGCTGCAATCGTCAGAAAATCAAGCGGACCCGATCCACCAGTCGGCCCGGGAGGCTTAAGTCAGGTACAGGAATCATTCATTGGCTATTCTGAGCTTTCCGTGGACGGCCACAATGTTTCCAGTCTGCGCATTCCGCTGATGGTTATGCCAAAATGGCCGATTCATCTGCGCGCCATACGTACGAACACACAGTCCAGCACGAACGCCAACCAGGAATTGATGAAGCTAGTGACGGTGACAGCTACGATGGCTGGTAACCCACCGATGGGCAACGCCACCGCAAACTCGACTGCAGAGATTGCCGGAGCGGACACGCTGGAATTGGATAGCCTCGAACCCGGCCCGCATTGGATCAGTGTGCAGCTCAACGACCGCAGCCTCTGCGTGGATTCCTTCTCTGCGGGAGGCGTCAACCTGGCCCGTGAGCCGCTGAACGTAGCGTTGGGCACTTCGCCGCCGCCGATGGAGCTGACCCTGCGCGACGATTGCGCCAAGCTGGCCCTGACACTGCCGCCGATGCTGGCCGTCTTCCTGCCCGGAGACGAGCCCTTCTACACCGTCTACGTCGTTCCCGACTTCGACACCACCGCCGACATTCCGCCGATGACCGTGCATCCCTCCTCTGGCGCAACCCTCACCGTCGATGGCCTCACCCCCGGCAGCTATCACGTCTACATCTTCGACCGCCCCGTACGCCTGGAGTACCGCAACCCGGCAATCCTCGCCGCTCTGCCCACGCCCGGCCAGCAAGTCACGCTCTCGCCCGGCGCCACCGCCAACCTCATGCTGGAAATCCCGCAACAATGAGGAAGGCTCCGAGTCCCTAGTCCCTTAGTCCCTAGTCTCTGGTCCCTGGTCCCTGCACTACCGACACCACTGCGCAGACCGCCAGAATCGCGCCCATCACCGCCAGCGAGAGCGTGATCGGCACCTCGATCCAGCGCGCCCCAAGCATCTTCAGCGCCACAAAGGCCAGCAGCGCGCCCAGCCCGTAGTGCAGGTAGCGGAAGCGGTCCAGCAGCGAGGACAGCGCAAAGTAAAGCGAGCGCAGGCCGAGGATGGCGGCGATATTCGACGTGTACACCACGAAGGGATTGTGGCTGACGGCCAGCACCGCGGGAATCGAATCCATGGCAAAGAGCACATCGGTGAACTCGACGGCCAGAATCACCGGCAACAGCGACCCCTTGGCCGGTTGCAGCTTGCGAATCCACTCAGGAATCGCCGCCTTCGCCGAGCCGCCGCGCACCAGCCGCCACGCCGCATAGAGCAGAATCAGGCCGAAGATCCAGGTGATCCAGTCGAAGCGCCGTAGCAGCGTGATGCCCGCGGCGATAAACAGCGCCCGCAACACCACCGCCCCGGCCACGCCCCACAAAAGTGCCGTGTGCTGGCGCTGCGGGCTGATGCGGAAGCCCTGAAAGAGAATCAGAAAGACAAAGAGATTGTCCACGCTGAGCGAGGTTTCAATCGCGTAGCCTGCCACGAATTCCAGCGCCGGCTGATGGCCCTTGGCAATGGCGATCCACGCCGCAAAGCCGCTGGCGGCAAGGATGAGCACGCCGGTCCACAGCCACGCAAAGGCCTGCGGGTGCCGCGTCGCTCGCCGATGGCCGGGCAGAAGCGAGTCGGTCACCAGCAGCGCCGCCACCACCGCGTGAAACCCCAGCCACCATACCCACGAAACGCCTGCAACCATAGATAAATGCTACAGGAGGCAGGGAGCAGGGGTCAGTCGCCCACTGGTGTCCGCCGCACAGATGGTCGTTTATGTTTTGCAAGGGCACGACTCCAGTCGTGCCGTAAATGGCCATAAATGATCCGGGCTTTCTTGACACCTCCATAAGGAATGTCCGCAAAAACGCGCCAGAGCGCAGAGTTGATTAGCCCCGCGCTTTGCCGGGGTCCCCAAGAAACGGTCTTTGTTTTTTGGGTGGTAGCGTGGGGAAAAGGGGGTCCATAAGTTCGTTAAGGAGTCCCGAAAGAACGGCGCATCGACATTGATTATGCAGGAACCAATAGCCCTTGAGGGAATGTAGGACTGTAACAAGGACTTGTTCAGAGCCCCTCAATGCATCCCCGGTGGCAGCGGCGGATGCTTCACCGGCTTCTTGAACATCCATGCGGCCCCCGCGCAGATGAACGCCAGCACTGCCGTCCAGCGAAAGACATCCACATACGCCATCAGCGCCGATTGCTGCTTCATCAGCCCGTAGATCAGGCCCATCGATCCGGGGCGGCCCTGCGCGGGGCCAAGCTGGTGGCCCAGGTAAGCCGCGATCAGCGCCGACTTCTGCTGCAAGACCATATTCGACGAGCCAAGCTGCGCGCCCAACTCGTTCTGATGCAGCGCGGCGCGGCGAATCAGCGCCGTCGTCGCCATCGAAATCCCAATCGAACCGCCGATATTGCGCAGCATATTCGACAGGCCGGTGGCGTTGCCCATCTCCTTGTTGGGGATGGTGGCCATCATCATCGTCGCCATGGGAACAAAGACAAAGCTCAGCGCAAAGCCCGTCAGCGTAATCGGAATCAGCAGCGTGTAGGGGCCGATATCCAGGTTGATCATGCCGAAGATCAACGAGCAGACGGCAAAGCCAAGAAAGCCGGCCGTGAGCAGCTTGCGGTTGTCGATGCGCGAGCCGAGAATGCCAATAATCGGCGAGCCGACGAACGACCCAACACCGCGCGGGAAGACCACCAGCCCTGCGGTAAAGGCTGTGTAGCCAAGTATTTCCTGATAGTAGAGCGGCAGAATGGCGATGGTGATATAGATGCACATGCCCAGCATGGTGATGAGGATGCAGCCGGTGCGGAAGTTGCGGTCCTTCAGCACGTGCAGATCGAGCAGGCCCCTGGGATGCGTCCACGAGTGCCAGATCCACAGCACCAGCGAAGTCGCCAGCGCGGCCACCGTCCAGCGCACCCACGCGGCGCCGAACCAGTCGTCCTCCTGGCCCTTGTCGAGCACAATTTGCAGGCTTCCGGTCCATACCATCAGCAGCCCGAAACCGATATTGTCGAAGGCGCCCACCTTGGCGTTCTTGATGTATGGCGGGTCGTGCACAAACCGGCTGATCAGGATCACCGCCAGAATCCCCACGGGAATGTTGATGTAGAAGGCGTAGCGCCAACTGAAGGTATCGGTCAGCCAGCCGCCCAGCGTGGGGCCAATCACCGGCGCCATCACAATCCCCAGGCCATAGGCGGCCATCGACATGGAGCGCTTCTGGATGGGAAAGCTTTCCAGCAGGATGGATTGCGAGAGCGGTTGCAGCGCGCCTCCGCCCGCCCCCTGCATCACACGCGCCAGCAGAATCACGCCCAGCGAGGGCGCCGCGCCGCAGAAAAACGACGCGACAGTAAAGATAGTCACGCAGATCAACAGGAAGCGCTTGCGCCCAAAGCGGCGGGCAAACCAGTTCGACGCCGGCAGAATCACCGCGTTGGCCACCAGGTAGCTGGTCAGCACCCAGGTCGCCTCGGAGTTCGACGCCGACAGCGAGCCGGCAATATACGGCAGCGCCACCGAGGCAATCGCGGTGTCCAGCACCTCCATAAACGTCGGCAGCATCACCGAAAGCGTCACCAGCCACGGGTTCACGCCCTGGGTCAGCGGGTAGCGGGCTTGGGCGGCGGCTGTCGTCATGGGGCAGGGACATTTTTGAGAGTAAACGATCAGGGCAACCCTTGGCGCGTCCCATTCCGTAAGATAAACAAAATAAAGCGTCTGCACCGGTTTACATCCAGAACAGTCCGTGGTGAAAGTCAGGTTTTGAAAGGGCACGACTTCAGTCGTGCCGCCAACAAGCCAAAATAAAGCCCGGGCTTTAGCCCCTGAGGGACGGAGGGAGCAGGGGCCTTCTGGCTCCTGAAAGCAGGCATGCAATCAAAGTGGCTTTAGCCACGAGCTTGCGTTTATCTTCTCTGATGCGCTTCGCGCAGCAGGCCAAACGAGGTTGAGGCGCAGCGGGTTCCCGGCGATTCGGGGTGAAAGACTTCCTGGACGGAAGGGTGTTTACCGGTATCTATCACACTATCGATCTGTATGTTATTGATTCTAAACAGTCCCTAATGCAACTTCAAATATATCCTCTGGAGACAGTACCTTAACTCAGGAGCAACCTTGGGGACTAACTGTTCATTCTCCAATACAAGATTCTCGGCCTGGAAGGGTATGCAAACACTCATGCAAGCCTGGTCATTCTGGAAATCGCCGAATTTCAGCGTAAGCGGTGTTCCAACAAATCAGCATCTACTCTCCTCGCAGAAGGCACCAATTTCGTTTGTGATTTTCGAGAGACGGTGATGCAGCTTTTTGCGGCCTTGCGTGTGTCAATGAGCACACGGCGTGTGTGGGCTGACACGTTCCTCCTGGTTCATTCAATCAATAACCCATTTGTTTTCAACCGTTGGCGTTTGGCGGACCGCTTGCACTTTGTCTGGGCGCAGGCAATTGAAAACGAAATTGGGGGATGCGATGAAGGCTCTGATGCTCAGCAAGTTGGCGATGGTGGCAGTGGCGGCGTTGGTTCTGGCAGTGCGGGCGATGGCGCAAGAGGCACATACACGACGCATCGTGGTCAGCCTGGAAGACCGCAAGCTGGCGCTGGTCGTGGACGGGCAGGTGCAGAAGATCTACTCCGTCGCGGTGGGCAAGCCCTCGACGCCCAGCCCGGTGGGCAGCTTCACGATCGCGCGGCGCGCCGCCAATCCCACCTATCACCACAATGGCAAGACGGTGCTGCCGGGACCGGGCAATCCGGTAGGCACGCGCTGGATGGGCCTCAGCATCCCCGGCTACGGAATCCACGGGACCAACGAACCGAAGTCCATCGGCATGGCCGCTTCGCATGGATGCATCCGCATGGCACGGGCCGATCTGGAGGAGTTTTACGAGCCGGTTGCTGTGGGTGACACGGTGGAACTGATCGGCGAACGCAATGAGGAGACAGCAAGGCTCTTCGGCGAGCCGGAGAAGCCCGCATCCGTCCCGGCCACTGAGCCGGTCCTGATAGCAAGGTCCACGCCGGATACGGCGCCGGCATCAGTGATTGCGCAGGCCCCGGACGCTCACGCAACGCAGCAGGCGAATCCACGGGTTCAACTGCTGATCGCGGCGCGGTAAGGAGGTTCGGCGATGAATCTGCTCACCGAAATAATGAGTGCTTTGGGAGCGGTTCTGCTGCAAGTGGCGGCAGGGCTGCTCTTCGAGGAACTGACGTATGGAGGGCTGGTCCGGCTGCTGCTTGCTCCACGGCCGGGAACTGGGAAACGAATTGAGCGCAAAGCCAAAAAAGGAGAAGGACAATGATTGCATTGAAGCTGTTGTTGACGGTTGCGGGAGTGCTGTTGCTGGCTGCCGCTTTAGCTATTCCACTGTATGGACTCTGGCTGCGCATTCGCACGGCGCAGCGCAAGGCCAGAGGCGAGGAACTCACGGAAGAATTGAAAGAGATTGAGTGGCGCGGGGCGGTCGCGCTGGCATTGGTTGCCTTCCTGCCGCTGCTGGTCGCCTCCAGCATCGTCGTCGTGCCCAGCGGGATGGGCGGTGTGCGCTTGAGTCAGCTCAGCGGCACGCTGCCGGGAACACTCTATCCGGGTGTGCATTTTGTTACGCCGCTGGTGGAGAGCGTGGAGACCTTCGATCTGCGCGATCACCTCTTCGCCACTGGCATGGCTGAAGAGGGCGCGACGCCTGAAGAGCGGAAGAACGGTCTCGTCGTGCAATCGCGCGAAGGCCTTAATATCGGCCTCGCGGTCACGGTTCGTTATCGTCTGGACCCCAACAAGCTGGCCAGCGTGCAGGCGCATCTGCCGCAGCCCGTCGACAAGGAGCTGGTGCCCCCGGTGGTGGCCAGCGCCTGGCGCGAACTGGCGCCCGAGTACACGGTGCGCGAAATCTTCTCGACCAAACGCGAAGAGGTGCGCGCCAAGGCTTCAGAGACCATCACCAGCAAGCTTGGCGCCGACGGCATCTTCGTCGAAGAGGTGATGCTCTCCGACATTCAACTGCCGGCGGAGTACGCCAAGGGACTGGAAGGGTTGCTGCTGAAGGAGCAGGAGGACGAGCAGATGGGCGTGACCACCGACATTCAGCAGAAGCAGGTGCGCATCGCCGAGTTGCAGGCCGAAGCCGAGGCAGTGCAGAAGGTCAAGGAGGCCGAGGGCGAGGCGCAGTCCAAAGTGGTTGAGGCCAAGGGCGAGGCCGACGCCATGCAGTACACGCTGCCGCTCAAGGAGAAGCAGATTGAACAGAGCAAGCTGGAGGCTGAGGCGCACAAGGAGACGACTATCCAGAATGCGGAGGCAGAAGCCGAGGCCAAGGTGATCGACAGCAAGGCCGAATTGCAGCGGCGCAACCTGATGGCCGACGCCGAGGCCAGCCGCGTGCGCCTGATGGCCGCGGCCAACGCCGAGCGCATGACCAGTGAGGCGGCGCTGCTGAACAAGTCGCCGCTGCTGATCAACAAGATCGTGGCCGAACGGCTCTCGGACAAGATTCAGGTGCTCATGGTGCCGTCGGACGGCAAGTTCTTCTTTGCCAACGATGTATTCAAGAGCATGGCCGCAAGTCCGGCGATCAAGCAGGAGATGGACAGCGAAACAGAGACTGCGCCCGCGCCGGGGCATTGAGGAACGTGCGCTTGAGGTTCGTGGTATCCCAGGTCCCAAAGGCGGGACCTGGGGCACCCGGCTAAACCGGTCCGGAACGATATAATCCGCGCATAGGAAAAACGTAAAGAAAGATGAAGCCAATGAAGCAGATCTGGCTGATTGCAATAGCCGCACTGGGAATGACGGCGAGCGCTGCGCCCGCGCCCAGCCCATGGGAGCAGCCCACGTCGGCACTGGCCGGGCAGATCGTAGAAATACTCGGCCCCGGCCAGGCGCGGCTGACGATTCGCAACCTTTCCACAATTTCAAACGATGAAATCCCTGCCATCCAGCGGCTGCTGGAGAAGGACTTGAAGGCTCTCGGCGTCGTGGCCTCCGGCGCGGAGAGCGCCAATGAAATCCGACTCACGCTGAGCGAGAATCAACGCGAGCGGCTGTGGGTGGCTGAGGTCGTCGAGGGCAACCAGACGCGCGTGGCGATGGTCGAGCTGAAGCTGGGCGCTGCGCTCCAGACGCTGACAGGAATCGAACTCACGCTGCGCAAGCAAACTGTGCTCCGCACCAGCGGCACGGTCTTGGCGGCGCTGGAGATCAAGGACGCCCTGGTAGCCCTCGAGCCGGAGGAGATCGTGATTTACGGCCATACAGCAGAGGGCTGGCGCGAACAGAAGCGCGTGAGCATCGGGCAGAAGAGGCCGCTGACACGCGACCCACGCGGTGTGATTCTTCCCACGCCGGGCGAGGATGGATTTGAAGCCTCAGTTGCAGGCATGATTTGCAGCGGTAGTTACCAGCCCGCACAGCAGGCGGAAGAGTGGACAGTGCGCTGTCGCGAAAGTGACGACCCTTGGCCGATTGTTCCGGGCTGATTCCGCTGCCGCCCGTTGCGCAACCGGCCGCGGTAACCCAGGAAGATGTCAGCGCAACGCCCATAAAGGCCTTCTACAATGCCGCCCGTAATTTCTTTACTGGCGTAATCTCTCCCAGCCTGGGCGTGGACCTGCCCCCGTTTTACTCGGCCGCCCTGCTTCCCCGTCCCGCTGCGGGAGCAGCTTTGCTGATCGGCGGAATCGACGGCAAGGTGCAGTTGCTGGAGAACGGCGCGCTCAAGCCGGTGACCGGTGCGCGCGACTGGGGCAGCGACTTTGCGGTTCTTCATTCCAGCTGCGGCGCGGGTGCACAGATCATCGCCTCCGGCTCCGGCGAGGCGATGAGCGATAGCATCCGCGGATATGACTTGCCCGCGCAGGAGGCCGTTCCCGCCAGCGCCGCACTGCCTGTGGACGGAACCGTGACCGCGTTATGGACCGCGCCAGACGGCAAAAGCGTCTTCGCCGTGGTGCGCGGCGCAACAGATCAATTCGAGGTGGACCGTGTTACGGCAACTTGTAATTAGCTGTCTGATAGCCACGATAGTGCTGCCTGCGGCAGCGCGCACCCGCCCTCACTACGGCGGCACATTGCGCGTCGAGATTGAGGGAGACCCCTGGCAGAGGCCCAATAGCCTGGCGAGGCGGCTGACCCTCGACGGCCTCACCCGCATGGACAGCGATGGCGTTGTGCATCCCTCCCTGGCCGCTGCATGGAGATCGGAGAATGAAGATCACCGCTGGGAGTTCCGCCTACGCCCCGGCGCGCGCTTTCACGATGGCTCGCTGGTGACTTCCGCCTCTGTTGTAACGGCTCTCAGCGCCGCTTGCAGCGCCAGTTGCCCCTGGACAGAGATCCATGCCGTGGGCGCCTCGGTCATCTTCACAGGCGACTCGCCGATGCCCAGTCTGCCTGCTTTGCTGGCTGGCGATGAGTTCCTGATTGCCGCCGATGTGGGCGGCAACATCGGCACCGGGCCGTTTCAGTTGAATGGATTCAACAATGCCGTGCTGACGCTGACGGCGAACGAGATAAAACCGAGTGAAGTGATAA
>CAWFZU010000014.1:0-11286 GCA_963820195.1 uncultured Acidobacteriaceae bacterium
TCTTGTGGAATGTCCTCATAGAGTACATTGTAGCCGGGTTATCTTTGTCCGCGTATTGAGGCTTGCACAAGGAATCCGGCGATCCGGCCCATATTGGGCGGGAAGTCCACATTTCTTCCGAGTAGCCCAATATCTGACGGCCCAGAAACCGGGTGCCCCAGGTCCCGCTCTTGGGACCTGGGATCGGAACCGCACCTTACTCCACCGTCTCCTCCGTCAGACAAACCGCCACCGTCTTCGTCAGCCCCGCCTTCTTCTTCCGCCGCGGAGCAGCCTTACGCCTCCACAGCTTCTGCTTCGCCCACACAATCCCCTGTCCCTCAAAGTTGCTCTGGAAGGGCACGATGGCATACACCAGCCGGCAAGACATCGCCATCGCCGCCTTCTCCAGCCGCCGCAGCGAGATCGTGTCATTCCACTCCGCCCGCTCCATCTGAAAGACCGCCGAAGGACACACCTGCAAATCCCTGGCCATCTCCGCCGCCGAAAGACCCAGCACCTTACGCACCGTGCGCAGCCATCCCCCCAGCGGCCGGTACACCCGCCGCGCCGTCAAGTACGGCTTCAGCGCCCGGTCCAGCTCCCGCTGCCCCGCCACCCTCAACTCCCATTCCATAGCCCACTCCTCTCCCAGTCCCCTGATCCCAGACAACTGAGAACTGACAACTGAGAACCGTCATCTGAGAACTGAGAACTGGGAACTGAGAACTTTTTTTGATCTCTGACCTCGATTCTCCTCTTTTCCTCATGAATGATCTGCAACCGATTCACCTGAAAGTGAACAGCGATCGAACACCGATTCCTGCAAAACCGGACAGCTGTAGATCACCACTTTCCCCGAAACCGGTAACCTGTAGCTGTTCATTTTGGGGGTAAACCGGCTGCATAGAGCTTCACAGTTCGCGCAAACCATTGATCTTATACGCACCACAATAGTGACCTCATAGCCGCCGCAATTTAGTAGAATGTTCGTTGGTAACCTGCACCGCGAGGACGAACCCCATGGCAGCTTCGATCATGGCCGGTATTCCGGCTCTCAAGGAACTCAACGCCGACCTCCGCCGCCGCATGGACGGCGCAGTGGCCACCTTCCAGGCCAATCTGGCCTCCACGCGCACCGGCCGCGCCAGCGTGCATATGCTCGACCAGGTCAAGGTGGACTACTACGGTACGCCCACTCCTATCAATCAGTTAGCGCAGGTCTCCTCGCCCGAGGCGCAGATGATTCTGATCGCGCCCTGGGACCCGACGGTGCTCAAGGAGGTCGAAAAGGCTGTGCGCTCGGCCGATCTGGGCTTCAACCCCATCTCCGACGGCAAGCTGCTGCGCGTGCCCGTCCCGCCCATGACCGAGGAGCGCCGGCGCGAGGTCTGCAAGCACCTGAACAAGGTGCTCGAAGAGCATCGCACCGCCGTCCGCAACGTCCGCCGCGACGGCAACGACGCCCTGAAAAAACTCGCCAAAGAAAAAAAGATCAGCGAGGACGAAGAGAAGCGTGCCCTCGAAGAAGTCCAGAAGATGACCGACGAAGAGATCCGCCGCATGGAAGAGCTTTCGCACAAGAAGGAAGCGGAAGTGATGCAGGTCTGACGAGCGTTCACTGTTGATTGTCCATATCAACGCAAGCCCGGCTAGCGGCGCATCTCTAGGATTGCGCCGAAGCCGGGATTTCTATCATTACAATTCCGTATCGCTCCCGCAGACCCTTACTGGCATCCCGCCAGCGATCAATCCTTCCGCCGAATGTATGTAACCTTTTCTATGATTAGTCCGTAAGAGTAGATAGAAGGGGGGAAGGGCGGATGCAGAACGGAACGATCGGCGTTCTGAACGAGTTCCGGCAGGGCAGCTCGGAAACCTTCGAGGCCTCCTTCGAGACGCTCTTTCACCAGCATCAGCGCGCCGTTTATGGCTGGATTCTGCGCATTGTTCGCAATTCATCGGTGGCCGAGGATCTGACCATCGAGAGTTTCTGGCGCATCCACCAGGCCCACGTTCGCTTTGAGCCGGCGCGGGGCTTCGAGGGCTGGGCGCGGCGCATCGCCACCCATGCGGCGCTGGACTGGCTACGCGCGCAACCGGCGCAGAGCGCGCTGTCGATGGAAGTCTGCGCCGAAGTGCAGGCTCCGGTCGAGGCCGATCCGGCTGTGACGGCGGAGTTACGCACGAAGACCGCGCTGGCCTTTGGGCGGCTGCCGCCGAAGCTGCGGATTGCGGCCACACTGACGGTGATCGAGGAATTGCCGCAAAAAGAAGTGGCCGCGGCGCTAGGCATCTCGGTCGCGGCCGTCAAACTACGCGTCTTCCGCGCGCTTCGCTTGCTCAGAAAAGACCTGGAAAGGCAGGGAATCACACCATGAATGCACACGATAAGGACGGAGTGAAAAGTCTTTTGCGGCAGACGCTACCGCCGATAGAAGGCGACGCTGGGACGGAGCGTGATCTGTGGCCTGCCATGTTGCGGCGACTGGACGCTGAGTCAGCGGTGCCGGCGCCGACGTCGGCTGGATGGGCTTGGAGCTGGGCTTGGTTTGATGGTGTGCTCGCGGCTGGCCTGGTGGGGCTCGCTGTCCTCTTTCCAGCATCTATCCCGGTCTTTCTCTACTACCTGTAACCCGCGGGCGATCCATTCGCCCACCAACTCGCACACAAGGAGGAAGCTATGATTACCCATCCCTATCTTCGCGCTTACCTGGCGGGAGCTTTTATTCCCACGTTGGTTCTGCCGCTGCTACTTACTGTGTTTATCGTGGTGCGGATCGTGCTCAAAGTGCCGGTCCCTATCGAGCAGGCCATGATCTTTCCCATGGCCGTGGTGCCTTCGCTCTTCGGGCTGTGGAATATGCTCTGGCTCGGCTCGCATGAGCGCACTCGCCTGCCGATTGGCGTGCATGGCGCGGTGTTGCCGCTGCTGATGGCGCCGGTGGGAGCGCTGGTGGCGACTTGCCTGGGAGTGCTCGTGCTCGGCTCCCATGGCGCAACCTGGTTCCAGGCTTGCGAAATTCCTTATACGTTGATCGCGCCCGGCTTCCTGGTCGCGCTGGCAGGCTATTACCTGGTCTGGAAGTACATTGTGGGCTTCTTGAACCGCGTACTGGGGATTGCGTAAGCTGCGCCGCTTGCACGAGTCGGGCATTTCCCTCCTATGCGGCTTACGGCAATGAGCAAGGGACTCAGATGAACTTCCAGAATCTACTGTGGCTTTTTCCGATTGTCGTAACTCTGCACAATGCAGAAGAGGCCATTTGGCTTCCGGGCTGGTCTAAACGGGCAGTTCTCTGGCATAGCCCCGTTACGCCGGGTTCCTTCCGTTTTACCGTGGCGGTCTTGACAGTCCTGGCTTTCGCTATCACATGGTTGAGCGCAGTATCGGGCAAACAGACAGTCTGGACCTACTTGGCTTTTGGATGTATTGTTATTACCTTGGCCAACGTCCTGATTCCGCACCTCGCGTTAACCGTGGCGCTGCGCAGCTATATGCCAGGTCTTGCAACGGCCGTGGCCTTGATCCTGCCGGTGTTATCTCTGCTGGTGGTGCTTGCCATCAGGGAAGGGTACGTTTCTGGCTGGAAGGTCGCAATCTATTCCGTAGGCGTGGCAGGATTGCTCATAGCAACTATCCCAGCACTCTTCAAAATAGGTAATGTCCTGAATCTCTAAGCGCCGGGCTTGAAGAAGTCTTCCAGCCCGGCACGCTGGGCGTGAGCGGCCATCGAGGCTTGAATCTCCAGCGCTAGCGCCAGCGCCTCGCGGCCCTGGCGAGCGGTCACTTGCGGTTGCTGCCGCGTTCGTACTGCATTGAGAAAAGAAAGAATCTCCAGCCGCAGCGGCTCGCCGGGCGTGACCGGCTGGCTTGGAAAAGCTCAAGCCCACCTTCGATTCCGCGGGATTGGTCAATTGAGCGATCACCGCCGGATCGATCTTTGCCATGGCGGCAAATTGCGCAATCAAGGCCGGGTCAATCTTCTTGAGGTCGATCTTTCCGGACGCGATTCCCTCCGCAATCCCCGGCGGCAGCAGCGCGGCAACCTGCGGCGGCAGCGACGCGAGTATTTCGGCTGGCGAAGTCTTGCCCGCGCCTGCCTCCACGCGAATCACCAGCAGATCCTGCCGCGCATAGTCAATGGAGACGTACTGGCGCGGCTCGAAGAAGCGCAGCTTGCGGACGCGTTCGGTGGAGACACGCGAGGCGGTGAAGTTGGCCACGCAGCCGCGACTCGAACTCGACGCGGACGTTGGCGATGTCCACTTTGGGCGAGAGAATGGGTAATCCGACAGCCCGCACCTCGCGCACCGGCGAATTGGCAAAGGTGAGCACGATGTCCAGGTCGTGAATCATCAGGTCCAGCACCACGTCCACATCCAGCGCGCGGGGCGTGAAGATGGAGAGCCGGTGGGACTCGAAGAACATGGGCCGATGAAGCTGCGTCTGAATGGCCACGACCGCGGGGTTAAAGCGCTCCAGGTGGCCGGGTTGCAGGATGCGCTTGCCACGCTCCGCGCGCACAATCAGGTCGTCGGCTTCGGAGAGCGAGGCGGCCAGAGGCTTTTCCACCAGCAGGTCGAGTCCGGCATCAAGCAGCTCCGAGGCGACCGCGTGGTGATGCACGGTGGGGACGGCGACGGTCGCCGCGTCGAGCTTGAAGATCGGCAGCCAACAGTTCGTCCGCGGTGGCAAAGACGGGGATCGCGTAGCGCTCCGCAGTCTCGGCGGCGCGCGCCGGATCCGGCTCGACGGCCGCGACCAGCGCGACGCCCAGGCCAGCCGCTTCCAGTTCGCGATAGACGCGCAGGTGATTTTTGCCAAAGGCTCCGGCCCCGGCAACGGCAACGCGCAGAGGGGCTTGGCTCACGGAGGGGCCGTCCACCCTTGCGGCGCTCTCATGGACTGCCGCGCTTTGCCCGGCTTCCCTGGCCCTCGCCTTCGACGGCCTTGAGGCAGCGGCTGTAGAGTTCGAGCAACTGATTCACGTGCTCTTCGGGCTTGGCTCCGGCAGCGCCGCTGAAGCCGGTCGAGGGCGCAGCGGGGCGGCCCACGCCGGCCGTGGCAGCCACAAACTTGAGCAGATCGAGTGCGATGTCTTCATTGCGTCGCGCGCCAAGGTTCATTGTGGGTAGGGCATCCATGCGGATAGTTCTCCATAGAGGATGCTAGCAGAAAACGGCCGACAGACGCAGACGGCTTGAATCCGCAATTCCCGCCCACGTAGCCCTCACTTCAGGCGCGATGCACGACATCGTCGACTGGCGCTGGCCGTGATCCGGCCTCAGTTCCAGCGGCTTCTGTCGTTGTCGTCGTCGTCAATCTGGCGGCCGTTGCCGTCAAAGCGGACGGTCCGGCCCTGGGAGCGCATATAGACCTCGAATTTACGGGCGGCGCGGCGGCGCTTCCACCGGTAATAGCTGTTGCGCACGGCGTACAATCGCTCGCTGAGGCCCAGCGAGACACCGCGGCGCGGAGCCAGGCGGACGTAGACCAGGCCAGCCAGCGCGCCTCCCAACTGGGCAAAGGCGTAGAAACGTTGCTGGCTATAAAAAAGCATGGCGATAATGACCAGTACATAGATCGCCACCAGGGTGCGGGCTTTGATGCCGATGGGCAGGGGAAAGAGCATGAACTGCGTGTCGCCATAGAGCGCGCCGATGGCCACCAGCAGGCCGAAGATGCCGCCAAAGCAGCCGGTGAGAGGACTTCCCGCAAGCGAATAGCCGAGCCAATGGCCGCACACAGCAATAGCAGTAGCAGCGGCCGCGGTGCCCAGCACGGAGATGGCGTAGAGTCCGGTCACCCATCCCGGCTTGTGATAATTCTCCAGAAATCCCGCAATGAAGAAGAGCGAGAGTAGTTCAAGGAGCGTGCCGCCGATTCCGGTATGGATGAAGCTGTAGGTGAAGGGCTGCCAGAGAGCGCCGTGCAGGAACGCGCCCGGAGTGAATTCGAAAGAGAGTTTAAGCCCGTCGGCAGCAGTCTTATCTGCCAGACCTGCCAGAGCCAGGGCGAAGTAGGCCGCGAGGTTCCACAGAACCAGGCGGCGCGTAGACCCGCGGAATTCGGGGAAGGCAAACGGAGTGGAGGCGAACCTGGGCATAGCCAGTTTCAGGGTAAACCGGGAGGCAGGCGAATGTCATGGGCAGCGCCGACAGGCGGTCTGCACACTTCCGGGAGTCCGGCGTGGTTCCGTTACGAAACCGTTCGCATGAGCAAACTTTCATCGATGCGAGATAGTGTTATGGCGTATCCTTCGCTTGGGGAGTTCCTGTTGGGATTGGGATCGAGCCTCTTGACCGGAGGCCGGGTTGTGCCAAACAATAGCGGCAGTTGTACCGCGAAGTGCCGTCATTCCGCTATGCGAATGTTATCGAAAGAGAGGAGGCTGCCATGCCGAGCTGCCCTGAATGCGAGAATAGTCTTGACGTTGAAATGGACGAAGTGGAAGAAGGCGACATCATCGTCTGTGATGAATGTGGAACGGAGTACGAGGTGGTCGGCGTTGAACCGCTGGAGTTGGTGCGGGTGGGCGACGGCCTGGACGACGACGAGGATCTGCTCGACGAGGAAGAGGAGGAAGAGTGAGGTTGAATCGCACGAGTTTGGCGGCCGGGGTGGCGTTTGCCCTTCTGATGGCCGGTTTGGTTCCGCTGGGGTCAAGATGGATGGGACCGCTCGCGGCCGAGGCGCAGAACCTGGGCCAGCGCGCTGTTATGGGCGCTGTGGTGGACGCCAATTCCACTCCGGTGGTCGGCGCTACGGTCTTTCTCAGGGATCTGAAGTCCAAGAACATTCGCAGTTTTACTTCCGTAGAGCACGGCCGCTTCCGCTTTGCCCAGGTGAATATGGCCGAGGATCATGAACTCTGGGCGGAGAAGGACGGCAAGAAGAGCGCCGTCAAGAGCATCAGTTCCTGGGATGCGCGCAAGGAGATTGAGGTTGATCTGAAGCTGAAGTAGGCGGGCACGCCAGCCTTGGCCGCGCCCGCTCTATGCAAGGATAAAGGGTTATTTTTGCTTGCTCTTGCTGGAGAGAACAAACTTGTTGCCATCCGGATCCTTGAAGATGGCCGTTGAGCCCCATGGTTCACTCTTTGGCTCCTGGGCAAAGGTTACGCCTCTCTGCTGAAGCGTCTTGGCAGTCGCGAAGACGTCGTCGCACCAGAAAGATATTGACTGAAATTCGCCGATGCGGTGCTCGTGGCCCTCTGGGGTAAAGAGCGCCAAACCGGTCTCCGCGCCGGGAATCAGTAGCTCGATCCAGCGTTGTGTTGGTGTAAAGGGCTGGTCAGTGACGACCTTGAAGCCCATGGCTTCGGTGTAGAACTTCAACGCGACGTCCTGATCGCGCACGGGGATGCCGGTAAACTTGATTCCTCTTACCATCTTTCAACCTCCTGTCGCCGAGCATAGCGTAGAACGTTTTTTCTTTTCAATCAGGTAGTCGATGCTATAGTTAAATCCGGTATAGCTATGCCTGACTTCGACGATTATGTAATCGACGTGCTGATGCGCGACCTTGTGGGCCACGACCGCAAGCCGGTCAGCTTTCTAATATATCTGTGGCTGGCTGCCGGGCAGGCGCGCGGCGAGGCTGAGGTGCGAGTGAGCTATCAGGAGCTGGCCGAGTCGGTGGGAGTCTCGAAGAGCTCCGCGCAGGCTGCGGTGCGATGGCTTCTGCGCAGAAAGCTGATCACAGCCAGCAGGCAGAGTGTGACGGCAACGCCCTGCTACACAGTGCGAACTCCCTGGCGGGAGGCGACGCAGCGGCTTGCCGCCCGCGGACATTAAGTCGCCTCAACTCAAGAGCGAAGCATGAGCTGCCACGATATGCCAGCGATTGCATCCAGTTTCGGCGGCCCAAACGCGCGTGAAACGGAAATCGCCATTGGTTGGGCTGCCATCGTACGTACCTGACAGGCGCATCCGCACCGACACGACAGCCGTTTTTTCATGGATCTGGATCTGCCACTCGGAAGGAGTTAATTCTTGCACCTTGAGAAGACCGGATTGATAGGCATCAAGATCGTCTTTTTTGTCGAGCAGTTGCCCAAGGTGATTCGTAAAGATCAATTCTGGAGCGAGCAACTCATCCAAGGCGCGAATATCTGAACTCAACATCGCACTCCGTAGCTGTTCTTCTGCCTCGATAATCTGCTGCTCCACTGTTTCGTTCATGAACCTTGCCCCTCCCGACCCTTTTTCCGCTTATCTTGGCTGCGTGCGGTGGTGGATGTTCCGGGGCGGCGTTATTCCTGCTTGAGAATCACATCGCCATTGATCGTGCTGATCTCCACATGATTCTGACCGCTGCCAACTCGGCCTTCGGCGTAAATGTACTTGCGCGGAGTGCCCTGCGAGGTGTCCCAGTCAGCGCTTTGGCGATGAGTGAGGCCCAGGTGGTCGATGATATCGAATGTCTTATCTGCGTTCCTGGTGTAGGCCAGCTTGATCCGGACATCCATCGGGAAGTCCTTGGGTACGATCAGCGTGATCGTGCCGGAATTCGAAGTCAGATGAACATCGCGTTGGGCAGACGATGAGCCAACTAGGTGTGCGGTTATATCCCCGGCCATGGTGGTCGCCCGGAGGGGGCCATCCACGCCTTTGATAGTGATATTGCCGCCCATTGTGGTTGCGTCGACGGAGGCTTCGGCGTGATCAATCGTTACATTGCCGCCCATTGTCTTGACATTTGCGAACTCGCCCACGCTTCCCAGATGGATGTCGCCGCCCATCGTCGAAAGGGTTGCTCCATGCGGAGCCTCAGCAACATCGATCTCGCCACCCATCTTGCTGACGCTGATCGCGCCTGTCTCCGAGACAGCTTCCGCATCGAGCGGACTCCGCGACCTGTGGTGCTTGCAGCCGGACAAAGTGGCAGAGATTACGCCGGTGAGGACGAGCAAAATCACGACAGACGGTTTGTGAATTCTCATCGCATGGACCTCCCGATAAAAATCAGATCAAAGCTCAAGAGGCGATACGGAATGCCTGTCGAAAAAGTTCCAGAAAACAATAGTTTCGGCTGAACGATTTTCACCGCTGCGGATCTATCCCCGCGCGTCTTACCCTTCTAGCTTCTTCGTCACCAGTTCATTCAGCAGCGCCGGATTCGCCTGCCCCTTGGTCGCCTTCATCACCTGGCCGACAAAAAATCCGGCCAATGTTGTCTTGCCGGCGCGATACTGCTCCACCTGCTTGGGATTGGCGGCAATCACTTCATCAATCAGCTTTTCTATCGCCCCCGCGTCGCTGATCTGCTGCGGCTTCTCGCGCTCGTAGACAACGGCAAAGTCCTCGCCTTTTTCAAAGCAGACGTCAAAGAGTGCTTGAGCTGTTTGGAGCTGATCGTTCCCTCGTCCAGCAGATCGGCGGCATGCACAATGCCCGCCATCGAGACCGGCGACTGCGCCTGTTCCAGTCCCAGCGCCTTCAGCCTTCCGCCAATTTCGCTGAGCAGAAGATTGGCGACGCGGCGCGGATTGCGCGCGGTCCTGGCGGCAGCCTCAAAGCGGTCAGCAAAGGCCTGCTCGGCGGTTAGCGTGGCCGCGTCCTGTGCGCTCAGATCGTACTCGGCGATCATGCGCGCCCGCCGCGCTTCGGGCAGCTCCGGTAGCTTCTTCCTCACCTCGGCCAAAAACTCCGCTGTCACAATCAGCGGCGGCAGATCCGGCTCGGGAAAGTAGCGGTAGTCGTGCGCCTGCTCCTTCGACCGCATCGAGAACGTCCGACCTTCGTTCGCGTTCCATAGGCGGCTCTCCTGCGTCACGCGCCCACCCGCTTCGATCACCTCGATCTGCCGCTCTATCTCATACTCCAAAGCCAGGCGAACGAAGCGGAAACTATTGACGTTCTTCACCTCAACCTTCGTCCCGAATTCTATCTGGCCGCGCGGACGCACGCTGACATTCGCGTCACAGCGTAGTGAGCCTTCTTCCATATTGCAATCCGAAACGCCGCAGTAAAGCAGGATCTCCTTGAGCCGCGTCAGGTACTCGAAGGCCTCGTCCGGTGTGCGCATATCCGGGTCGGAGACGATCTCCGCCAGCGGTGTGCCGCAGCGATTCAAATCAAGATACGTCCGCGTCGCCGAGTCGGCGAAGCCGTCGTGGATGCTCTTGCCCGCGTCCTCTTCCATGTGCAGGCGGGTAATGCCGATGCGCTTCATGCTGCCGTCCGCCGTGGGCACATCGATCCAGCCGTGCTCGGCGATCGGCTTGTCGAACTGCGAGATTTGATAGCCCTTGGGCAGGTCGGGATAGAAGTAGTTCTTGCGCGCGAAGATTGACCGCTCGCGCACCTGGCAGTTGATCCCCAGCGAGGCCAGCGTAGCGAACTCAACAGCCTGCGCATTGAGCACCGGCAAGGCGCCGGGCAACCCCAGGCACACCGGGCAGACATTGCTGTTCGGCGCCGAGCCAAAGTGATTTGCGCAACCGCAGAAGGCCTTGGTAGCAGTGAGCAGTTGCACGTGGACCTCGAGTCCGATCACGGGCTCGTACTTGGCCAGGACTTGGGGCGAAAGCGCGGCGGCAGGCATAATGTCTTTGATTTTAACGCGTCAGGATTTCCCGCGAGGTTCGTTCTTACCAGTATTCAGAAAGGGGACGGAATCGATTCCGGTCTGCATCGTGAGCAAGATGCCAAGTTCGTCGATCGGTGACCGCGTTCCTTCTTCGTCCACAATCCATGCGGCATATTCCAGAAACAGTTGGCCAGAGCCATGGCCGCCAAGAGAGCCGGATAAGGCCAATTCAACTCCAGGCAAGTATCTGTTTGTATGCACAGCGCTGCCGGCCACTACCGACCCCCACCCAAATGTCGGCAACATAAGCCATCCGGCCAACGCATTCGGGCCAGATAATCGCGGCGGGCAGCTCTGGGAGAGAAAGCGGCCTCCAATTCGATCGGATTGCGCAGATTACCAATCTGCTGCTCCGGCGGGAGATTTTCGTGTTACAGTTGGTTTAATTTCAATGTTTCTTGTTTTTATGCCCACGATCTCTCAAGCCGGCAGGCCGGAGCACATGGCGTTGCGTGGCGGCCTGCGCAAGCAGTACAACGATCCACAAGCTCCGGCATGAGACCTCATCGGCATGAACAAGGCTGGCCAACCGCGGCAAACCTTCCACTGGTGTGATCGGAGAGGTTTTCCACAGGAGGTACAACAGAGTTACAACACCCGTTCGCGCTTACTCGATAGCGCAGGTCCGGTTATGTCCTGTAGGTGAGGTTCAGGCATGAACGATTTACCGGTTCATGGGCAACCAATCATCCTCTTTGCCGAGGAGTGCG
>CAWFZU010000015.1:0-10461 GCA_963820195.1 uncultured Acidobacteriaceae bacterium
TATGTATCGCTGGATATGCGCAAGCGGCGGCGGCGCTGGGCCGCAGCGAGTTCAAGCAGAAGCTGGACTTTACCTCGGAATCCGTCGACGCGCTGGACGAGATTCTGGTGCGTGGTGGGCGAGAGCCCGGAGCTGGAGCTGGACTTCGAGGTGCGGCTCTGGGGCAGCTACCTGGGCGAGGTGCTGCGCCGCCGCTATGCCGGCAACTGGGAGATGACCCAATATCCCGGTGGCGTGATGGCGGTTCCGGCCATCGAGGTGCGCGGCTCGCGGCTTGTTTCCGCTGATGAAGGTCTACCGGCGGCTGACCGTGGGCGATGAAGAAGACCTGCGCGCCTTCTATGCGATGGTGACCGAGCGGCTGGGCAAGCCGGCGCAGGTGAACTGACCACCTGCGCGGCGATGCGGCATTGTGCGACAATAATGATTGAGAATGCGCGGCGGCGAGTGCGCGGCGCGCGGAGGATTGGACAATGGGTTTCCTGACTGAACCAACGCATTTATTTATCATTGCAATCATTTTGCTTGTGCTCTTTGGCGGCAAGCGGCTGCCGGAACTGGGCAAGGGATTGGGCGAAGGATTGAAGGGTTTCAGGGAAGGCATCAAGGGCATCACCGACCCCACGCCTGCCGCGCCTACCGTGCAACCGACAGTGCAACAGACCGTGGCCCCCGCGCCGCCTCTGGTCTCGACCCAGGCCTCGCCCCCAGCCGCGGAAATGGACTATGTCGTTTGCAGCCGCTGCGGAAATCGATTCGAAAATCCACTGGGATTCAAAGTGCAGGAATATGTCTGCCGCTCTTGTCAGTCGCGTGGATAGCAGACGGTGAAAGCCGGTCATTCGTGGTTCACGAGGCATTCGTTGGTTCATTCAAGCAGAAAGGCCTGTGCGGGCGCACAGGCCTTTCGTGTCTTTGTCGGTTGACGGAAACTATACCAGCCCGGATTAGCGGTAATCCTGCCCCGATGGGTAATAGCCCTGCTTATTGATGACCTCCAGGCCAGGCCGGTCGACGCGCACCTCGATCTTGCGGAATTTGCCGTCGATGATCGGCTGGTGGCTGTAATAGCCCAGTGTGTACTGATTACGCGCTTCCTCGGCGATCTTCTGGTAGCTCTTTTCGATGCCGTCCGTGCCGCCCTCGAACTCTGGTGTGCCGCCGGTGGCCAGGATGTACTTGGCCAGGAGGTTGTCGTACATCATGCCGGGAATGTGGAGCCGGCTGATATAACCCTCACCCCAGCGGGCCGAGTCACCCACCAGTGTGCCGTAGACCGCGATCTTGTTGGTCCACAGGTAGCGCTGCACTTCTTTATAAGTGGCCTTGCTGCCGTACTCCTTGCCGTCGCTGATGACATAGATGATGCGGCGGCGGCCCTTGGGGCGCGTCGAGAGTTCTTTGGCCGCGGCCAGAATGGCGTCGTTGAGGGTATGAATCTCCTTGGGAATGGTCATGAAAGTGTTGCCGCCGGCCGAGCGCCCGGGCTGCAGGTTGGGGTCAACGCAGTTGCCGTTCTGGCGAATGTTGCAGCCGGCCATGGGGCCGTCATTGATCGGCACCAGCATCTCGCTGCCGGTCTCCTTGGTCAGGGCCAGAACGGCGGGCAGACGGCTGCTCTGCGCGCCGGTAAAGCCGGTCCGCTCCTGCGCGCCATTGTTATAAGAAAAGACAGCCACTTCGTCATAGGGCGTGAGTGCGCCCTGGATAGCGCCCAGCGAGTTGTTAACCTTGGCCATCACGTCGGAGGTCAGGCTCTGATCGATCACGAAAGCGATCGGAAAGCGGGAAGGAATCCGTGGTGAAAAAAGCAATGGGCTCACGGGTGTCGTTCTCGAAGACCTTGAAGTCGCGGTAGGTGAGGCCGGCCACCAGCTTGCCCTTCGAGTCCTTCACGGTGACCGGGACTTCGACGAAGTTGGAATACAAGTGGATGGTGGTAGATATTTTGTCAAAGCCCTCGCCGGCGGCGGGCATGCTCGGGCGGCGTGGTCTGGACCTCGTCCTTGACCTGACTGCCGGACGCCTGGCTGCTGCTCCGGGCGCTGCTGCTGAACCGTGGGGTTGGAGGACGAAGTGGCCCCGGGCTGCTCGTCCCCGGCACCCTTGCCGGGGGTAATTGGGCCGTTCACGTCCGACAGCGGCTTGGGCGCCTGGGGCGTAGGAGCGTCGGGCACGGGGGGTTGCTGCTGTTGGGCCAGAGCCGTCCAACTCAGGCTCGAACTCAGGAGCGCGGCCAGCGCTATTGCCGTAAAACCTAGCTTCACAGGGATTCTCCAGTGGTCAATGAACAGTTTTCAGTCGTCAGTTTTCAGTTGACAGTGAAAACCAACTGCGGGCTTTCGGCAACAGATCCCTGATCCCTGACTCCTGATCCCTGACACAGTACTGCAATCGTCAGAGTATCAGACGCGCCACAGCCGCGCAGGTTGCATTGGCCGGAAATCCTTCGGCGTATGCTTTCCTCTTGAGTCTAAAATCCGTCTAAAGGACCAGAATGCGTAATCGTTGGGGAGTTGCCGTTTTTCTGATCGGCCTGCCGGCGCTGCTTCCGGCCGGATGGGCCCAGCTTGCCCCCTCGCCGGATGCGCCCCCGGTCAGCACTGCCCCGGCTCCGCGCCCGAGGAAGAGCCGGTGGCCACACTCAAGATGAACGTCAACCTGGTGGATGTGGTTTTCACTGTCAAGGACAAGAGCTGGCAACCTGGTTCCTCACCTGACCAAGGATGACTGCACGGTCTCGGAAGACAAGGTTCCGCAGACGCTCAAGAACTTTGTGGCTGAAACGCATCAACCGCTGACCCTGGGGATTCTGCTGGACACCTCCGGCAGCCAGCAGCGCGTGCTGTCCCTGGAGCAGGAAGTGGGTAGCCAGTTCCTGGAGCGTGTGCTGCAAGCAAAAGGACGAGGCCTTTCTGCTCTCCTTCGACGTAAATGTGGACCTGCTTGCAGGACTACACCAACAGCGCGCGGGAGCTGTCGCGTGCGATGAGCAAGGCCGAGATCAACACCGCCGGCGGCAATGGCGCGGCGGGCATTCCCGGCGCCGGCGGCGGCACCATCCCCACCATCGGTGCGCCCAAGGGAACCCTGCTCTACGACGCGGTCTACCTGGCCGCCAACCAGAAGATGAGCCAGGAGACGGGCCGCAAGGCGATGATTCTGCTCACCGACGGCGAGGATGAGGGCAGCCGCGTCAAGATCAGCGAGGCCATTGCCGCGGCCCAGAAGGCCAACGTGATCGTCTACACGATTCTGATCGCCGACCGGGGATTCTACGGCGGTTTTGGTTACAGCGGCTACTCGGCGATGAAGAAGATGACCGAGGAGACCGGCGGCCGGCTGATCGACGTGGGCAACAACGGCAAGAAGCTCGAAGCCGCCTTCCAGCAGATCGAGGACGAGCTGCGCACCCAGTACGTCGCCACCTACACGCCCATCAACACCAAGCTGGACGGCAGCTTCCGCAAGCTCAGCGTCGAATGCCGCGGCGACGGCATGAAGGTGCAGGTCCGCAAAGGCTATTTCGCGCTCCCGCCGCAGGAGTAAAGAACCATTGGGGCTGAGTACTGCGATGCGCGTAGAATGAAGATGAACCGGGGCCGCGTTCCTTGCGCCTCCGAGTACGATGATCCTTCTGGACCCAGACTTGGAACCTGACCCCGCGCCGAGCATGGCTTCGACGGAGCGGACGGCTGCTCTGGGCGCCACAGCAACTCCCCGTTCCCGCCGCCTTCCCTCGGCCCGCACCATGGCCCGTTTTCTATTCCAGGCGCAGGCCGCTGTTCGTTTGCGCGGCGAGGTGACCGTACTGCTGACCACCGACCCCGCAATTCGCAAACTCAATCGCCAGTTCCGCGGCAAGAACAAGGCAACCGACGTGCTCTCGTTTCCGGCGGATGGCATTGGTGCCAAAACCATCGCCGGCGATCTGGCCATCTCTGTGCCCACCGCGCTCAAACAAGCCATCGAGCAGAATCATTCGCTTTCAGCTGAGATCAAGGTACTCATCCTGCACGGCTTGCTCCACCTGGCAGGCCATGACCATGAGGCCGATAAGGGCAAGATGGCCCGCCGTGAGCGCCAGCTCCGTAAACGGCTGGGCCTGCCACAAGGACTGATCGAGCGCGCGGAACGCCGGGGTGCCAAGCCATGACCCCGCTCTTCATTCTCCTCATCCTCTTGCTCGCCGTGGTCGAGACGCTGGCCTCATACATCAGCCGCGTCTACAGCGAGTTCGGCAAGATTCTCACCCGCGAAATCGAAGAAAACCTCGACGCCTGGGAGGAGCTGGTCGAACCGCAACTGGGCCTCACTCGCGGCCACGCGGCGATCTGCGCGGCAGTCTTGCAGCAACTCACCCTGGGCCTCATCGCTCTCGAGTTCGGCGCTCTGCTCTTTGATCGCGCGCCGTATCTGGCCCGCCCCACCCCCGGTGAGATCGCCCAGGCCGTTCTCGCAGTGGTGCTGGTGGTGGTCTTCTGCAACCATCTTCTGCCCACGCTGCTCTTCAACCGCACCGAAGGCCGCTGGGCTCGGTATATCGTCTGGCCCATCCGTTTGCTGCTCTGGCTGATGACGCCCATCACCGTCTTCGTGCGCTTCTTCTTCTCCGTAGCCTCGCTGGCCGAGGAGCCGGTCACTGCCGAAGAGGAGACAGCAGCCGATGTCGAGGCGCTGCTCGAAGCCGGCGAAGAAGAGGGCATCCTCGAGGAGAGCGACCGCGAACTGGTCCGCTCCGCCGTCGAGTTCGGCGACAAGCTGGTCCGCGAGGTGATGACTCCGCGCCCGGAGGTCTTCGCCGTGCCCGCGACCCTCACCCTGGAAGCCTTCCTCGAAGAGCTGCGCGAGCACAACTTCTCCCGCGTGCCGGTCTTCTCAGGCTCCATCGACAACATCACCGGCATCGCCTTCGCCCACGACCTGCTGCAAATCGCCGACGAGGAAGCCCGCGCACGCACCGTCGCCAGCATCGAGCGCGCAGGCGGAGTTCGTCCCCGAGACCAAGCGCGTCTACGAGCTGCTGCGCGAGATGCAGCGCGAAAAGCAGCACATGCGCATCGTGATCGACGAGTACGGCGGCGTCTCCGGCCTGGTCACCATCGAAGACCTGCTCGAAGAGATCGTCGGCGAAATCCGCGACGAGCACGAAGAGGAGACTCCCATCGAAGAACCGCAGCGCGAGCCCGGCGGCGTCTGGCTGGTTCCCGGCAGCTTCCCCGTCGACCAGTTGCCGGAGCTTTTCGGCGAGTCGGCCAGCCTGAGCGATCTCGACGGAGCCTACGAAGCCACTACGCTGGGCGGCCTGATCAGCGAGATTGAAGGCCGCATCCCGCTCCCCGGCGAGGTTGTTCTGCTCGAATCCGCCGGCCTGCGCATGGAGGTCGTCGCGTCGACCGACCGCCGCGTCGAGCGCCTGCGCGTCTTCCCGCCGGCGGGTGACGAACAGTCTTCAGCCTCAACAAATTCTACTTCGCCTGATAGAAAGTGATGCGCACCGCCGGGTGATCTGCGTCTCCCGCGATAGAGAGCACGCCCACGAACATCCCCTCTGTCAGCCACTCGTAGGCTCCCTTGGGCGCTTCAAAGACCGGCCGCGTAAAGATCTTTCCCCCGCCGCACAGCATCCCTTTGTTGGAGACATAGATAATCGTGCCGTCCTCGGCCTGTAGTTTGTACTCGGCTGTAATCGATGTACAGCCGTTCGTCAACTGAAGCTGCCAATCCCATCCTCCCGGCAGTACCTTGCCCTTCAGCTTAGGGCCGGTCACGCTGCCTCCCGTGATCGGAATATATTGGCGGTGGCCAAAGGCCGTATCGCCGACCGTTACAGCCTTATCGAGCGTGACCACTTCTTCAAAAGCTAACTCCAGCTTCGGCGTTGCGTCAGGAGCCGCAGCCGAGCCGGAGGCCGATTGAGCGTTGCAGTAGACCGGCGTCAAAGCAAATAAGCAAACAACCGCAGACAGCCCCAGGTCACGCAAACCAAATCGAATGCCCATCACAGAATCTCCTTCACAACATTCTCATCCTTCTGCGCCGTCCACGTCTGCCACTCTTCAGCCGTAATCTCCCAGGCCTCGGTAGGCAGACGCCCGGAGACATAATCTCTCTCCGTCAAGCCCACCAGGCGCATTCCCTGTTTCTCGGAGATGCGACGGGAGGCTATGTTGGCGGCGGCCTTGGTCACTCGCAGAACCGGGAAGCCGAGCGTCTCAAACCAGAAATCGTTGGCCCACATGCAGGCCTCGCTCATCAATCTCTGTCCCTGCCATGGCGGACTCAGCCAGAAGCCGCGATTGTCTTCCTCGCCCTTCATCAGGTTGAGGTGCCCGATCATTTGCTCCGGCGGGCTGCGCAGGCGAAGCGTCCAGTGCCACTCCTCGCCCCGCTCCATCTTGGGCAGCGCTACATCCCGGCAATAGTGCAGCGCGCCGTCCGCTGGGTAGGGCCATGGCACGCGATTCAGCAGGAACCGCACGATCTCCCAATGCGGAAACAGCTCCTGAATCCGTGACGCGTCGTCGATTTCCAGCGGGCGAAGCAGCAGGCGTTCGGTTGTGCCTTCGCGCATCATGCGCCGATTGTATCAACGCTCCATCTGTGAATCCGCGATAATAGAAGTCAGGAGTCTGAAAACCCTTTGAAATCTGGATTTGTCGCCATTCTGGGCCGGCCGAATGCCGGCAAAAGCACGCTGCTCAACGCCCTGACCGGCGAAAAGGTCGCTATCGTCTCCGCCAAGCCGCAAACCACCCGCAACCGCATCGCCGGGGTGGTCGAGGTTCCGGCGCGGAAGGGCCAGCATCCGGCGGCGCAGATCGTCTTTGTCGATACGCCCGGCGTCCACAAGCCCGGCTCGCACCTCGACCGGCGGATGTTGCAGGAGGTCTACGAGGCTCTGGAGACCCGGGATGTGGTGTTGGTGCTGATGGATGCGACGCGCCGGGTGCAACTGGAAGAGGCCGTGGAGCCCTCCAATGAAGAACGGGTGCCCCAGGTCTCGCTTTTGAGACCTGGGAATCTAGACACTCAACTCCCAAAGAGTAAAAGCGCCCACGGTACCAACTGGGCCAGTGAGGACGAGTTCCTCTTCGGCCTGATCCGCAAGCTCGACTGCCCGGTCTTCCTGCTGCTCACCAAGATCGATCTGGTCGCCAAGGACCAGCTTCTGCCGCTGATCGACACGCTCACCCGGCACTTCGGCTTCGCTCAGGTCATCCCGGTGAGCGCTCGCAAGCGCGACGGCCTGGACCTCCTTGTCCGCAAGATCGTGGAGGCGCTGCCCGTAGGCGAGCGCTACTACCCCAAAGATCAGTACACCGATCAGCCGCAGCGCTTCATGGTTGCCGAGCTAATTCGCGAGAGCATTCTGGTCGAGACCGGCGAAGAGGTTCCCTACGCCTCCGCCGTCGTGATTGAGCGCTACGAAGAGGCCGAGCCACCGGCACCGCCACGCAAGTCCGGGGTCCCCGGCGACGGGTCCATGTCGCAGGGGTGGAAGAAGAATCAGCCCCCGGCTCGCCTGCCGCTCACCCGCATCGCAGCGGCAATTTATTGTGAGCGCGACGGGCAGAAGGCGATTCTGATCGGCAAAGGCGGCTCAAAGTTGAAGGAGATAGGCACCGGCGCACGCCGCAAGATTGAGTCGCTCATCGGCACACGGGTTTATCTGGAGCTGCACGTCATTGTCGAGCCCGGCTGGCGGGAGTCGAAAAGCTTTGTCGAGTCGCTCGACTGGCGCAATCAATTGGAGCGGCTGGCCGGAGATCAAATCACTACAAAGCCGCCTGAAGAATAGATTCGATTTTGTTGATGGGAGACCGATCGCAATGCCCATTCGCTGGATGAGTGAACAAGACGCCCGCACCTTTCTTGCCGCGGGCACGGAAGGCCGTCTGGCCACCTGCGACCACGCCGGACAGCCATACATTACTCCGCTGAATTATCTCTATCGCGAAGGAAAAATCTACTTCCACTGTAAGCTGACGGGGCGAAAGCTCGACAATCTCGCCGGGAACAACCGCGTCTGCTTTGAGGTGAGTCATGCGATCAAGATGACGATCCGCGAAGATCGTCCCTGCGGCTGCTCCACGCGCTATGCATCCGTGCTGGCCTTTGGCGCGGCTCGCGTCGTCGTCGATCCCGCCGAAAAAGCTGCTCTGCTGAATCTGCTGATGGAGAGATACGCCGCTGGCAAGCCGCACCAGCCGGTCGAGGAGAAAGACGCCGCCGGATGCGCCGTAGTGGAGATTCGCATCGACGAGATCAGCGGCAAGAGAAACATCGATCCTGAGTAGTTTTGATTCGCGGTCAGCCTGAACAGAGAAGAGCGCGGGAAGACTATTCGCTGGCGGCAGGGGGCTTCTCTGCCAGCGGCGGCTCCGGCTCCGGCGCGGCCACGGGCAGAATCTGCACCAGAGAGGTTGCGGTAGGCGCGACCGGTCCCATCGCGGCCTCATGTTGGCGACGGCCCGCCGCGTCCAGGTCCACCGGAATGCCGCCCGGCACAATCACGGGGGCGTTATATTTGTAGTCCAGTTCGCTCGTGAGGTGATAGACCACCGGTAGCGCGATGAGCAGAGCAACGAAAGCCACCCAACTGCCATCCAGCCCAAAGCCTCCTCCGGTCAGCCAGAACGACCCCATCGGATTGCCCTGCACCACCGGCGAGTGGCCGCTGACGCCGCTGATGGCCAGCCCGAAGACCAGCGCGCGGCTGGCCTTCCAGCCGAAGTTGATCCCCCAGCTCACCCACAGCGCGCGGCTGCGCAGGTAAGCCGTCGAGAGCACCAGGCTCAGCATCACCGAGACGGCAATGCTGGTGTGGTTCGATCCGGGCAGAAGCTCCTGCACAATGGCATAGAAGGCCGCAAAGCCCAGCGCCGCTCCCAGCGGGCCAACCGCGCGTTCAAATCGTTGAAAGCCGTAACCGCGGAAGGCGATCTCCTCGGCCAGCGCGGCCAGAGCGAAGAATGCCGCGTCCGCCACGAGCCATCCCCAGGCTGAAGGTCCCAGAACCAGCACAATGGCAATGCCGCCACCCACCACCATCGGCAGAACGCATGCCACGGCCAGCGCCCAGCCCACGGCCACTCCCAACCCCGCCTCGCCAGGCCAGCCATTTCGAAAAGGCAGCCCCTGCGCGCTTACCGGATGGGCTTCGCGGTCGAGCCAGAAGCCCATCGCCGCATAGCCTGTCAGCAGAAGAAATGCCAGCAACGCCTGCTCAACCAGCGGCACAAACGGTGCAGTCGCTTCTCCCAGCGTCAGGCGGTGAGCCAGCCCCCGCGCCAGAAAGAAGTAGAGAACCGCGGCGACAAATTGGACATACGCGCGGAAGCGGCTGTTGGCGGGCTGGGGAGTGCTCATGGTCATCAACCCTCCGTATAGAACTGCGCAATGGAGCGAAATTTGGCCTGGCGCGCGGCCACCAGCTCATCCACCGGCTGCGCCTTCAGTTCGTCCAAGTGCTTCTTGAGCGCCGTGCCTACCAGGCCGCATCCCGCCACGCGATCGGTGTGAATCCCCTCCGGTGGTTCCAGGATAATCTCGTCCACGCAACCCAGCGCCGCCACCTCGGGCGCCGAGATACGCATCGCTTCAGCGGCGAGTTGTTTGTGCGCCGCGTCGTGCCACATAATCGCCGCGCAAGACTCCGGCGTGATGACAAAGTACAGCGCATTCTCCAGAATCAGCACACGATCCGCAACGGCCAATGCCAGCGCTCCGCCCGATCCGCCTTCGCCGCTGATCACCGAGATCGTCGGCACACGCAGCCGCGACATTTCCAATAAATTTCGCGCAATTGCCTCGGCCTGCCCCCGCTCCTCCGCGCCCAACCCCGGAAAAGCTCCCGGCAGATCGATGAAGCTGATCACCGGCCGCCTAAACTTCTCGGCAATTTTCATAGCACGGAGCGCCTTGCGATAGCCCTCCGGATGCGGCATTCCGAAGTTGCGCCGCACCCGGTCTTTCGTCGATCCGCCCTTGCGGTTGGCGATCACCAGCACCTCTTCGCCCTGCAGGCGCGCCATCCCGCAAGCCACGGCTTCATCGTCGCCATAGGCGCGATCCCCGTGAATCTCGCTGAAATCCGTAAAGATTCGCTCAATAAAATCCATCGGGTAAGGCCGCTGCGGATGCCGCGCCCGCTCGATCCTGATCCATGCCGGTGACGCCGTCTGTGCCTGAGGGGAAGTTGCCTGCTTGCTCATCAGCTCCTGTGCGGCTCCCAGCGCGTAATCCAGCGCAATCCACCGCTAATGCTGATTCTACGGGGCGCGGGCCGCTGAAACAAATCCGACAATATTCCTGGGACGGGTTCCTGGCATACACGACTCTGTTTTTGAAGATTGCCGGATCATTCGGCAATCGAAGAAATTTGTTGGCTTCAGGGCAATTACTTGTTCAGGCCATCTCTCACGAGGGACAATAGAGACTGATATGGGAACCCAGCGT
>CAWFZU010000016.1:0-14012 GCA_963820195.1 uncultured Acidobacteriaceae bacterium
GCTGCCGATGCCGGCCAGTGGCATCTCGATCTCCACCAGTTCCGGGGTGTCGATGTTAAGCTGGTCTGAATTCATCTCCATGGCGCAAATCCTCTCCAACCAGTGGATTCTCAAGCGCCGGCCCCACTGGGACCGGCTCTCGGCTCTGTTGGCCCAATGCGACGCCAGCGGCCTGGGCCAGCTCTCCCGCGCGGAGTTGCAGGAGCTGGCCTTGCTCTACCGCCAGGTGGCAGCCGACCTCTCCGTGCTGCGCCAGGATTCAACCTCGCGCACCTACGCGCAGCATGTGAATCAGTTGTTGGCTCGCGCTCACCATATCATCTATTCCGGCCGCAAGGCCAGCCTTCTCACCCTCTTTCGCTTCCTGCGCGACGAATATCCCGCCATCTTCCAGCGCCAGATTGGCTATGTCGCCGCCGCGCTCGCCGTCTCTGTGGCCTTTGGACTGCTGGGCGCGGCGCTCACCAGCGCGCGGCCCGAGTTCATGCGCCACTTCGTCGGCCCAGAGATGATCGCCACCATGGAGCGGCACACGATGTGGACTGAGTCTGTGGTCAGCGTGGCGCCGATGGCCTCCAGCGCTATCATGACCAACAACCTTTCGGTCTGCTTTATCTCTTTTGCCGGGGGAATTGTCTTTGGCCTGGGCACCTTTTTCTCGCTCTACGTCAACGGCATGATGCTGGGCGTGATCGGCGCGGCCTGCCACCATTACGATATGTCGATCCTGCTTTGGAGCTTTGTCGCGCCGCACGGCTCGCTGGAGCTGCCTTCGATTCTCATCGCCGGCGGGGCAGGATTTCGACTCGGCCACGCCATGCTCTTTCCCGGCACGCTGCGCTGGAGAGAGTCGGTCGCCCGCGGCGGCATCGAAGCGACACAGCTGGTCAGCGGCATCATTCCGCTGCTGGTGATCGCCGGTACGCTGGAAGGCTTCTTCTCGCCGTCGCACGCCCCCATTTGGCTCAAGTTCACTGTCGGCGGGCTGCTATTTGTGCTGCTCAACCTGTGGCTCTTTCGGCCGGTCAAGCCGGCGGCGCAAGCACTCTAGCGGCAATTTCAAGGCTCCCCGGTAAGAAGAGAAATGGAGGCGCTCAGTCGCTGCAGCGAATCAGCGCCTCATTCACATAACCAAAACCGGGAATGATAAGGCTTCAGTTGTTTCCCAGCCCATCGTCCTTGTGGTAGTTCGGGTAGGGCGGAGGGTGAACCTCCGGCACGGGATGGGCCTTTAGCTCATCCAGCACCAATTGCACGCCAGTTTCGAGCTGGCGGTCATGGCCGGCGGCCTCATCCTTGGGCAGATCCTCGACAGGCACGTCGGGGGCGATGCCGTGGTTCTCCACCTCCCAGTCGCCGTTGAGGCCGTAGATGGCGTAGCGTGGGGCCATTACGTAGCCGCCGTCGAGCAGGGGCGGATAGCCGCCGATGCCCACCAGCCCGCCCCAGGTGCGCGTGCCCACCAGCTTGCCGATGCCGGCCTTGCGGAAGTACCAGGGCATGGCGTCGCCGCCGGAGCCGGAGTTCTGGTTGATGAGCATGACCTTGGGGCCGAAGATGGCGCCCACCGGGTCGTGGATCGGCTTGCCGTCGCGCTCGATGGCTCCGGAGAGCGGGGAGCGCTTGAGCACATCCACCACATAGTCGGCGATGAAGCCGCCCTCGTTATACCGCTCGTCGAGCACCAGGCCCTGCTTGTCGAGCTGTGAATAGAAGTAGCGGTTGAAGTTGGTGTAGCCCGGAGCCGCCGGTGTTGGGCATATAGACGTAAGCCACCTTGCCGCCGGAGAGTTCGTCGACTTTGCGGCGGTTGGCTTCGATCCAGTCCAGGTTACGCAGGCCGTCCTCATCGGCTATGGGAACCACGGTTACGTCGCGGGCATCCTTGCCCTCTGCGTTGTACGCAATATGCAGCACGGTCTGCTTGCCGGCGGTGCCATCGAAGAATTCGTAGAGATTATCGCTCGCGTGCAGTTCCCGTCCGTTCACAGCCAATAGATAAGCGCCCTCATGGACGTAGACGCCAGGCATGGTGAGCGGCGAGGCCAGTCCGGGAGTCCAGTTCTGCCCGCCGAGGATTTTGGCGATCCGATAGCGGCCGTTTTCCACCTTGTAGTCCGCGCCCAGCAGGCCGGTCTTCGGCTCGGTGTCGGGCTGGTGAGGCCCTCCCACAAACATGTGGCCGATGGTGATCTCGCCCAGCATCTCGGTGGAGAGATAGGTGAACTCGGAGCGCGAGGCAAGGCCGTCTAGGTAGGGCTTGTATTTGGCCTCGATCTTGGGAATGCTGAGGCCGTGGGTGTGCGGGTCGTAAAGGAAATCGCGCTCGATGCGCCAGGTTTCGTGGTAGAGCTGCCGCCATTCTGCGCGGGGATCGACTACAGTTTCAAGACTTCCCAGGTTCAGTGGCTTGCCGGGAGCGCCGTCGCCGGGCTTCAGATCGTCGGCGGGGGCGATGGTCCATGCGTTCTTGCGCGCATAGAGCACCTTGGAACCGTCCGCGGAGACAATGAAATTGTCCAGGTCGCTAAGCACGGTCTCCGGCTTGCGCTTTTCCAGCGTGAAACGCCAAAGGGCGCGAATGCCCGGTCCGCCGTCATAGCTGCTGGGACGGCCGAAGGGCGCCGTCTCAGCAAGGTAGAGGACGCCGGTCTTGCCGACGGCAATGCCGCCGTAGTTGCGTGCCGGAATGGGCAGGGCCAGGATGCGGTCGCCGATCTTGTCGAGATCGACCTTGACCTCGACCGGCTTGTCGGCGTCTTTCTTGTCCTTGTCTGCATCCTTGGCCGCGTCGTCTTTCTTCTCGGCGCTCTTCTTGTCGCTCTCTTTTTTGTCCGCGTCTTTCTTGTCCTTATCTTTGTCCTTGTCGGTGTCGTCCTTCTTCGCTTCGTCCTTGATCTTCTCGTCGTCGCTCTCCGGGGGCAGAGGCGAAGCGCCGTCCTTGGCCAGCACCACCACATAGGCGGCGTTGGTTTGCGCGCGGTCGAGCGAAGAAAGGTCGATGCCGGCGCGCGAGGGCCCGTCGTCGGTAGAAGCGAGGAAGTAGAGGTACTTACCATTCAGGTCAAAGGCCGGGCTGGAGGCGTCGCTCATGCCGTCGGTCACCTGCGTCGCTTTGTGGGTCTCCAGCGAATAGAGGAAGATGGCGTTGAGCTGATTTTCGAGGTCGCGCTGATAGGCGAGCCACTTCGAGTCCGGTGACCAGACGGCGCCAAAGTTGGGGCCCCAAGTTGCCGTAGATTTCCTTGTCCACCAGCACCGGCTTGCCCGCCGGAACGTCCACGACCCACAGGCGCAGGTGCTTGTCGGTGTAAGCGATGCGCTTAGAGTCGGGCGACCATGTAGGTGTGTAGAAGTAGCTTGGTTCGGGGCCGAGGTCGATGACCGTGGGCGGCTTGAAGCCGGTCTGATCGTGCAGGTAGAGCTGATACTCGCCGGAGGCGTCGGAGAAGTAGGCGATCGTCTTGCCGTCCGGGCTCCAGGACGGATCACGCTCGGCCACGCCGGGAGTTTGCGTCAGGTTGCGAGTGTCGCCCTTCTCGGCCGGGACAGTGAAAATCTCGCCGTGCGCCTCAAAGACGGCGCGCGCGCCGGTGGGCGAAAGCTGTGCGTTCTGAATCTCTTCCGAAGAGATGTTGACCCGGTGGGGTGCGAGGCTGGCCAGCTCGCCGTGAACCTGAATCGGAATCGGCATATTCATGCCGGTGGCCGGGTCCACCAGAAGAATGCGGCCAAATTGCTCCACGATCAAGGCGGTCCGGTTCGCCCCGCTGATGTCTTTTGCGGGCCCGGCCTGGAAGGACTTCATGTCCAGCCCGCGGTTGGCCATCACCTGCGTGACCTGCTCGCTCTTGGTGTCATAGCGATAGAGCGTGACCGGGCCGCTGTTCTTTCCCGCGCTGTCGCGGTCGGAGAGGAAGTAGACCTGGTCGCCCACCCACACTGGGTTCGAGTCGTTGGAGTTTTCGCGGGGTACTTTCTCGAGGTCAAGGGTCTTGAGGTTGACGATCCAGATGGGGGTGGTCTGGCCGCCGACGTAGCGCTTCCAGGCCGGCTGCCACTTGGTGAAGGGCTGATAGGCAATCGACTGGCCGTCGGGCGAGAACGCGGCCTGGAAGCCGGAGGGCAGCGGCAGCGGCTCAGGTACGCCGGTGCCGTCGGCGTGGACGCGGAAGAGCCGGTCATAGTGCCGGTAGCTGGCCGCGCCGCTGGCGATCAGCACGTCCTTGCCGTCCGGCGACCAGCCCACCACGGTGCTGCCAGCCGGGTGCCAGGTGAGGCGGCGGGGTACGCCGCCTGTGGCCGGGATGACGTAGGCGTCGGTGTTGCCGTTCAGATGGGCCGAGTAGGCAATCCACGCTCCATCCGGCGAGTAGAACGGGCCCGCGGCCACCTTGCCGTCCGAGGTAAGCCGCTCGGCCTCGCCGCCATTGCGACTGACCGTCCAGATGTCGTCGGCGTAGCGGAAAGCGATCCGGTCTTGAGAGAGAGAGGGCGAACGCAGCAGCAGCGGCGGCTGCGCGGGAGCGGCCGGGGAAGAGCCCTGGGCGGATGCATAGACGGGAAACAGCAGGGAAATCACAAGCAGGGAAATCGCAAGCCGTGAGTTGGCGCGGATCATGGGGCCTCCGGTGAGTAGAGTCGGTTCTAGATTCAGATGAATAAACGGGCGCTAAACTGAGCGCCCATCCATGCTACGCCAGGCGGGAGCTGAAAGTTTCCCAACCGTGCATATTTCGACAGGTTTTTTTGGATTTGGTGAGGGTTCAGGAACCTGCCGGCGCTACTTTGCGTATCAAAAAAGGTCGAAACCGCCTCGGCCAGGCCTTGCTACCGGCTGCGTCAAGCGGCCTAATGGGCTGGTGGCACGTCCATAGCAATAGCGAAGATTCCTCGCTCCGGGGAGTTTTTCCGCGGCAGCAAAAGAAGCACCGGCAACAGAAAGCAGGACCATGCTCTTCACCGAGGCCTTGAAACTCGCACTCCAGTCCTTGTGGGCCAACAAGATGCGGACCATCCTCACGCTGCTGGGCATGGTCATTGGCGTAGCCTCCGTGATCATGGTGGTGACGCTGACCAACGGCGCAAAAGCATTTGTGACCACCAAGATCAATACCTACGGCGCGAGCGTGGTCACGGTCAGCAAAATGCCGACCTTTCGCACTATGGAGGAGTACCTCGAATTCCAGAAGCGCAAAGACGTCACCTATGACGACTACCGGGCCGTGCTGGATGAATGTCGCTCCTGCGTTTCGGTCGGAGCTTCGCGTAGTTCAGGGAACGCCAAGATCGTCTACCAGACCCAATCCACCACCGACTCGACGGTGCGCGGCTGGACCTGGACGATGCCGGCGCTCTCCAACATGAATATCGAATTCGGCCGCTCCTTAACCGAGGTCGAGGACCAGCACAGCGCCCATGTGGCCATCGTCGGATGTGACATCGTGGACAATGTCCTCGGGATGGGTGATCCGCTGGGCAAGGAGATTCGCGTCGATGGCTCTCCCTATACGGTAATCGGCGTCGGCGAGTGCCAGGGCAAGATGATGGGCCAAAGCATGGACAACTGGGTCTCCATTCCACTCACCACCTTTCTCCATCAGTACGGGGAGCAGGGCAGCCTGACCATCTATGCCGATGCGGGCGGCGGCGGCGAAGTGATCGACGCGGTCAGCGACGAGCTGCGTGTCATCATGCGTATCCGCCGTCACCTGAGTCCGGGGACTGCGGATACATTCAACGTAGACACCAGCGCGACGATGCTGAGTCTTCTCACCCGCATACTCAATAACTTCGGAGCCGTGGTCGCCGCCATCGCCGCCGTCTCCCTGGTGGTGGGCGGCATCGTCATTATGAACATCATGCTGGTCTCGGTCACCGAGCGAACTCGCGAGATCGGCGTGCGCAAGGCGCTGGGCGCGCGCCGTCAAGACATTCTGCTGCAGTTTCTGATCGAGTCCGCAATCCTGGGACTGGTGGGAGGCGCGATCGGCGTAATATTTGGCATCGGATTGGCTGAAGCCGTTACGCTCGCGATCTCGTTTCCATCCGAGGTGGCGCTCTGGTCAATCCTGCTCGGTCTCTTCGTGGCCATTGCCGTCGGCTTGTTCTTTGGCGTGTATCCAGCCTACAAAGCCGCGCAACTTGATCCCATCGTTGCACTCAGAGCGGAGCTATAAGCATGAGACTGGACGACTCGAAAGAATCCATACTGCTGGCGCTCGATACGCTGCGCAAGAACAAGATGCGCTCCGGCCTGACCATTCTGGGCATCTCCATCGGCATCGCCACGGTAATTCTGATCTCGTCGGCAATCAACGGCCTGAACACCAATATCGATCCTTCGTCAATTCGCTGGGCACGAACGATCTTTGGGTCTACCACTTTGAAGCTTTTCGCCACCGGCCCACTACCGAGGAGCTCAACCGCAAGGAGCTCACCTACGAGGATGGCATAGCCATGCGCAGCCTGCCCTACGTGGTCGCCGTCGATCCGGAGCTGACATACCAGAACTTCCAGACCGGCCTGGGCAGCGTCTCCATCAAGCGCGGCAGCCACAAGATTCACAACACTATCTTGAACGGCGCTACTACAGAGGTGAAAGAAGTTGCCGACATCGAGCTTCTCGAAGGCCGCATCTGGACCGACCCCGAAGAGGAACGCGCCGCCAAAGTGGTTGTCCTGGGCCATGACGCGGCCGAGGATCTCTTCCCCGGCGAGGATTCCATCGGCAAGGACATCGACTGCGAAGGCTCTATCTTCACTGTCATCGGCGTCCTCGACAAGCAGGCCCAGCCCTTCGGCAGCGGCCGCAACCCCCAGGACAACTCCGCCTACTTTCCCCTCACTACCTTCCATCAGTTGCATCCCGAGCTGAAGGATTTCTGGATTATCGTCAAGTACGACGATCCAGCCCACAAGGCTCTGGTCACCGAAGAGATTCGCGAACTAATGCGCATCCGCCGCAACGTGCGCACCCAGCAGGACGACAACTTCGCCATCTTCGGCCCCGACTCACTGACCGGCTGTGGAATTCGCTGACCGTCGGACTTTTTTCCTTCATGGTTGCGGTTTCTTCCGTCGGCCTGATGGTGGGCGGCGTGGGCGTGATGAATATCATGCTGGTCTCGGTGACAGAACGCACCCGCGAGATCGGCGTCCGCAAGGCCATCGGCGCAACCAGGAAGAATATTTTGCTGCAGTTCACGCTGGAAGCGGTGACGCTGTGCGTGGTGGGCGGGATTGTGGGCATTCTGGCCGGAGCGCTCTTTACGCTGGTTCTGCACTATGCCGTCTCCTTCCTGCATGCGGCGCTTTCGCCTGTGTGGGTCACCATCGCCTTCGTGGTCTCCTGCCTGATAGGCCTCGTCTTCGGCATCTACCCAGCTTGGAAGGCCGCGTCCATGGACCCCATCGAGGCGCTGCGGTACGAGTAATGCAGCTGGAAGCTGTATTCTTACCCCTGTGACAGCGCACGCATTCGCTACGTTGATTGAGATTTCGACCACCGTGCTGGCTGTGGCCGGCATGGGCTACTATCTGGCCGCCATGGTGGCGGCTCGGGTCTTTTTGGCGGCGCGGCGCACTCCGTTGGCGGCCTTTGCGCCCGGCGTGAGTGTTCTCAAGTCGCTCAAGGGCCTGGACCCCGGCATGATCGACGCCTTCCGCAGCCACTGCGTCCAGTCCTACACGGGCGAGTTTGAGTTGCTCTTCGGGGTCTCTTCGCTCACCGACCCGGCTGTGGCGGCCGTCGAGCAGTTGAAAGTCGAGTTTCCCGAGCGGAGAATCCGGTTGATCGAGTGCCCGGAGCGGCTGGGAACAAACGGCAAGGTCAGCACGTTGGTACAACTCGCTGCTTGCGCCCGCTTTGATTTCCTGCTCATCAACGACTCCGACATTACCGTCTCGCCGCGCTACCTGGAACGGGTGATGGCCTACTTCGCCCCAGTGGAGCACAACGGCAAGGCCGCGCAACAAGTTGGCCTGGTGACCGCGCTATATCGTGGCTGCGCCCACGGCACGCTGCCCTCAAGGCTGGAGGCGCTGGGGATTGCTACCGACTTTATGGCTGGCGTGCTGCTTTCGAAGTGGCTGGAGGGCGGTCTGCATTACGGCCTCGGCTCCACGCTGGCGGTCAGCCGCGAAGCTCTCGACAGGATCGGCGGCTTGCAAGTCCTGGTCGATTACCTGGCCGACGACTACGAGCTGGGAGCGCGTGTGGACAAGGCCGGCAACCGCGTGGCGCTCTCAGCCGAGGTGGTCGAGACGAACATTGCGGCCTACGGCTGGCGGGGCTTTATCGATCACCAGTTGCGCTGGGCGCGAACGGTGCGCGACGCGCGGCCCTGGGGCTATGCCGGACTCGTCTTCACCTCCGGGCTGGGCTGGGCGCTGCTCAATGTGCTGGCCAGTGGAGCGAGCTCGCTGAGCCTATGGCTGCTGGGGTTGAGCTTCTTTCTCCGGCTCACTCTGGCGATGATCGTGGGCACCGAGGTACTCGGCGACCGTCAGGTTCTGCCCAGCCTTTGGCTGCTGCCGCTGCGCGATCTAATCGCCGTGGGTGTCTGGGTCGCGGGCTTTGCCGGCAACACCATCGTCTGGCGCGGCGAGCACTTTACGCTAAAGGACGGGAAGCTGCACTCGGTGGATTCACAGCACGCCAGCTAATCCCCCGTAGTTGCCGCTGTTGGATCCTGGTCGCTGATGGCGGCGCAGTCGATGGAGAGACAGGCGCCCAGTTCGCTGAAGTTCTTCTCCCACAGCGGACGGTCTTCGGCGGCCAGCACGGTGAGCGCGTAACTGGAGGTGCGCAGAATCTCGTACCAGACGTTTTGCGCCTGCCATAAATTCAGATCGAAGGGCAGTTCGGCCAGCATGCGGCCCAAGGCGAGCGCCCGCTCCAGCGTCTCCAGCGAACCGGAGGAGAGTTGCAGATCGATCATCACACGCTTCATGCGCCCGTCGGCGATGTAGGAGAGCGTGGCCGTATCCAGCGGAACCTGGTCGGCTTTGGCCAACGAAAGGAAGGAGCGGAGTTGGGGCTGGTCGACGGGGTCGGCCTCCAAAGCGCGGCGCAGGCCGGCGTTGATGGCAAAGCCCGCCGCCAGGGTGAGGGCGGGCGGCTTGGGCAGGCCGGCCTGGGAGAGATAGTGCAGGAGGCTGGCGTGGTCCCGGTAGATGGCGGTGAGGGAGTTCTCGATGTCGGAGAGCGTGGTGTTGAGGATGAGCTGCACAATGCGCCGCTGCTCGTCGGTGAAGAGCGAGGTGAGCGAGTAGTTCATGGGGCCGTAGTAGCGGTCGAGCAGGCGAATCGCTTCGGGGAAGTCGGCGTGCTGCACGTATCCTGCGGCCTGGCTGGCAAAGGCCTCAAAGGCGGCTGCATTCTCCGGCTCATAGGCCTTGACGGCGGCGGAGATGTTCTGGTCGCCAAAGTGCAGAACGGCAAAGGAGAAGCTTTGCTGCTTGCCGGTAACGGCGCCGACAATCTTGACTCTGCCCAGGGCAAGCCGTCCCCGGCCAGAGGTGTACACCTCGTAGGAGTTGCGCCAGACGCGGAAGCAGAAGAGGTCGGTCTCCTCGGCAAAGGAGGAAAAAATGGAGCTGATGGCGTAGTGAGCCGCTACCTGTTCCAGGTCCAACTGCTTGGCGCTGACTTGCTCCTTGTAGATTTTGGCGCCGTCGCCGGCCGCGGCCACGTTGGAGCGGGCTTCGGCCAAGCGGGCCAGAAAGGCCGGTTCCAGCGGCGCGGCCAGCTCGCCAAAGACCTCCCGGGCCAGTTGCAGCACCCGTGCGGCATAGGTGATGATCTGCACGGTCTCGATGCCGGAAATGTCATCGAAGAACCATCCGCAACTGGTGAACATGAGCTGGGCGTGGCGCTGCATCTCCATCAATTCCAGCCCGCGCACACGCTCCGGCGCCGTGAGGACGCGGAGCTGGTACTTCCGGAAGAATTGCTCCACCGTCTGCGGGCTGTGGTCGAGCATGGCTTCGATGTATCCATCGCGCGCGGCCCAAACGTCATTGTAGAGCCTTGCGCCCTCATCTTCGGTCAGCGGGACGAGCGCGTCGCGCAGTTCATTCATGGCCTGGCGGAGCGGCGCGCGCCACGCCTGGTTGGCGCCCGGCTTGCCGCTGTTGCAGCCGCAGTTGGAGCGCCAGCGCTCGATGCCATGGATGCAGCTCCAGGAGGTGTTTTCGACGATCTCGGCTTCGTATTCGGGGGGAAATTGCTCCAGAAAACAGCCGTAGTTGGTCAGCGTGACGGTCGGGTCTTCTTCCAGCATCCGCAGCGCATAAGCCAGCGCCATTTCGCCGTACTTGTGGTGATGGCCGTAGGATTCCCCATCCGTCGCCACATGGACCAGTTGCGGTTGCGCGTTGTCTTTGAAGCCGCCCTTGAGCCGCGCGGCAAGGCTCTCACCGGAGTTGAGCAGCCCTTCGAAAGCGATGGCTCGCGAGGTGGGTCCATCGTAGAAAAAGACGGCAATCGAGACGCCGGAATCGAAGCGGACGAGATAAGGGTGGGTGGTGTCCACGCTGGCGTTGGGAGTATCGGACCAGCCCCCGCCGTCCTTCAAGCTGCGGATGCGCTTGCACTGGTGCGGCGCCAGCACCGTGAACTTGATGCCTTCCTGGGCCAGCAGCTCCAGCGATTCGTTGTCGACCGCAGTCTCGGCCAACCACATGCCCTCGGGCAGGCTGCCGTAATGGTACTGGTAGTCGGCGATGCCCCAGCGAATCTGCGTGATGCGGTCGCGTCGGCTGGCGAGCGGCAGGATGATGTGGTTGTAGACTTGCGCCATGGCCGAACTGTGGCCGCGGTAGCTCTTGCGGCTGCGCTGCTCGCCGTCCAGTATCATGCGATAGGTGCTCGGCGCGTTCTCAGTCAACCAGCTCAGCAGCGTGGGGCCGAAGTTGAAGCTGATGCGCGCGTAGTTGTTCACGATGCGCGTGATCTTATTCTTGTTATTGACGATGCGGGCCGCGCCGTTGGGCGAGTAGCACTCCGCGCAGATGCGCTCGTTCCAGTCGTGGTAGGGTGCGGCGGAGTCCTGCGTCTCGACCGTCTCCAGCCAGGGATTTTCGCGCGGCGGTTGATAAAAGTGCCCGTGAATGCAGATAAACCGTTGACTTGCCGCCATGAGAACCCCTGCCGGTGTGCCGGACTGATGGACTCATTGTAGACTTTATCGGCTGGCAGAGGCTGTGTCCGTAGCCAGATCGCAGCTCCGCCATCAATACCAGCTAATCACGGAGCAGAAAGGTGTCAAGTGCATCCTCTTTTGAGCAGCGCCTCAGGTTTGGGCACGCGGAGATCATCACCAAAGCCCAGCCATACCTCTACTGGATGGGTCAGTAAACAGAAGGAGCGCCACCCTTGCGCATTCACTTTACTGATTACTTGTCCTTCTCGCTCTTGCCGAAGAGTGGGATCGGGATGTGGAAGGGCGATTCGGCGTTGGTCGACTTTTTGGCCTTGGCGCTGGAGTCCTCGGGGAGCTTGGTGCGCTGGGAGTTGATGCACAGCCAGCCGCCGCGAGAGCGCTCGAAGACGTGGGTGAAGACGCCCTTTTCCTCCACGGGCGCGGAGCCGGCCTTGTGGCGTAGCACATAGGTTCCATTAGCCACAGCAATGTCGCCCAGCATACGCACGGTGATTACCCTCTGCTCCAGATGGAGGGTCTTGTCCTCGCCGGTTATCAACAGGGCCAGTTGCTGGTTGCGCGTGGTGAAGTCGCCCGAGGCGGAAACATCCATGAACAAGGGAGAGAGCACCAGTTCCAGGGCGTACTGGTCGCGCTGGTCGATGGCGTCATCCCAGGCGTCTTCGATCTTCTGGAAATCGCGGATCGCCGGGCTTTCCGCCGAGGTAACGGCAGGCTGGGCCGGGGCCGTAACCGGCGCCGGGGAGAGATTCTGCGCCACAACAAGGCAGCTTGAGAGCAGGAAAAGAGAAACAACAGCCACAAGACGGGTCATATGCACCATGAACTCCAGCCTCAACAGGGGTCAGTGGACAGATTCAAGATGGTTCCGTCCCCGGAACTGAACACGGTTCACTGTTCACTATTACGATGATAGCTCTTGGACTCGGCAGCCAGGCCGTGGATAGCGTTAAAAAAAGTACACGTGCATTAAGTCAGCGTTTGCAGCCGTTCCGGCTCGTGAAGGGTAACCAGGGAGTCTTCGATGGAGATCCAGCCGTCCTTGCGGAACTGGCCCAGGGTGCGGGTGACGGTTTCGCGGGTGGTGCAGGCCATGGAGGCCATCTCTTCGTGCGTGAGCAGCAGCGGGAAGCGGAAGCCGCCGCCATTCAGGTGTTCGCCGATCTGGTGGGCCAGCTCCAGCAGCAGGCGCCCCAGGCGGGCGGCGACGGTCTCGGCCAGGGCGATGCGGCAGGCGTCCTGCAAAGCGAAGCGGTACTCCTGGCAGATGCACTGGACGGCGCGCATCTGCGCCTCCTTGTGGCTGCGCAGGAAGGTTTGGAAGCTTTCGCGCTCCACCGCACGGAGCTGGGCGGCGGTCAGTGTTTCGGCCGAAACTTCATAGACGCCGTGGGAGAGAACCGCGTAGAGGCCCAGCATGGAGCCCGGTCCAGCCACCCGGACGATCATCTGCCGGTCTTTGTGCTGGCCCGCGGTGAGCTTGAGATAGCCGCCGCAGATCAGATAAAGGCAGCTCGCATCCTCACCCTGCGTGAAGAGCGGAGCCTGCGCGGGCAGCGAGATGGTACTGGTGACAAGTTCCAGATCGGCCAGTACGGCGCTGCCCAGGGAGCAGAACCAGCCGGGGCGTCGATTGCCGCAGACCGCGCATCCCACCGGAATCTGCCGGGCGATGTGCTTCTGTCGCGTATGCGCTCCCGCCGGGTTCTCTGTGTGCGCCATGATCGTGCACCGCCCGCCACTGCTTCCATGCCTCCACTGCGGACTTTGACTCAACCCTGCATTCTGCCGTATGGGCCGGTCCGAAGTGAAAACGCTCTATGCCTCCAGTGGCGAGGCTCTTGCCTGAAATGAGTCTGCCCGAGCCACCTGCGTTATGGATGTGATGGGCCTCACGTCTATGCAGGGCTCCGGCAATATGAAGAATTCCACCCGGAAATTACAGATCCATCCGCGCAGCATACTCTGTTCCATTACTGGTCATGCCGCCGGTTTCGCGGCAATGGGAAACTGGGACGGTTGAAAGCCGGAAGAGCTCCCAGATTTAGCGAAAAGTACCTCGTGATGCAAAAAGTGTTCAGTTTTACACAGACGCAAAGCGGGAATCCTGTTGTTCTGCCGGGAGGAGTGTCTCCTCCATTCCGTGTTGCCGGTTCCAGGGGAGAGGCAGTGTACTCGAGGAGGGTATTCATTTCCTTGGCAGCGTAGTGATGTGTATGAAAAACGAGTGCATTTGGGAATCCACGTCACTTTGAAACAGGAAACCCAAGGGCGCAATCGACCTCTTTAACGAATGTGACGTGCATCACCGCAGCAATGATGACGAAACCGTAATCTTCCGGTCATGAAGTGATGCTCCGCACAAAGAGCGAATTCCGCAACAGCGTGACCGTCACACCTGCCGCCAAACTGGCGTTCCCTTGGGGAATCTGCCGCTTTGAGTTGCCGGACGCCAGTATGATTGTTTGCAGAAGTCGCTCATAAGAGCACCAAAGGTGGTATTCGATGCATAGAGATGGGCCTGTCGCGCAGTTGTCGATCAGTGCGGTTCCGGGCAAGAGGCCGGGGTTGCGAGCGTGTTTGATGTTGTTGCTGGGCGCAGGTGTATTGTGCGTTCCTGTATTGGCGGCTCAGGCACCCGGCGATAAACCGGCCCCGGCGCAGGTCAAGGATACCGTGCCCACGGATTTTGTGGGCAGCGATACCTGCGCAACCTGCCACGAAGAGGTGGCCAAGAAGTTTGCCGACAACCCGCACTCCAAGATGGCTCTGATGCACGGCAATGCCGCTGGAGTGACCTGCGAGAACTGCCACGGCGCGGGCAAGGGGCACGTGGACGGCGGC
>CAWFZU010000017.1:0-5491 GCA_963820195.1 uncultured Acidobacteriaceae bacterium
CCTATGCGCCGCTGCAGCATCTGCTCTTTGCCGACCCGCGCGTGCGGGCGCTGGTGATGACCTCGGCCAACCTGAGCGAGGAGCCGATCGCCATCGACAACGACGAGGCGCGGGCGCGGCTGGGCGCGATTGCCGATGCATTCCTGATGCACGACCGCGAAATCCTGCAGCGCTGCGACGACTCGGTGGCGGCGGTGGTGGATGGCGCGCCGCAACTGATGCGCCGGGCGCGCGGATTTGTGCCGCTGGGCGTGGCGTTGCCCTTCGATGCGCCGCCGCTGCTGGCCGTCGGCGGCCACTTGAAGAATGTCTTTGCGCTGGCGCGGGGCCGCTTTGTCTATCAGAGCCAGCACCTGGGCGATCTGGAAAACCTGACTGGCCTGGAGTTTTTCACGCGAGTCGCTGGACCACCTGATGCGCACCTTTGAGATTGAGCCGCAGACCGTGGTGCATGATCTGCATCCGGGCTATCTCTCGACCCAGTGGGCGAAGGAGTGGGCGCAAGAGCGTGGGCTGCAGCTGATCGCCGTGCAGCATCATCATGCGCACGTGGCCGGATGCATGGCCGAGCATGGGCTTACTGGCAAGGTGATAGGACTGGCGCTGGACGGCACCGGCTACGGGACGCGATGGGAAGATCTGGGGCGGGGAAGTGCTGATCGCGCGGCTGGCGGCTTTGAGCGGTTTGCGCATCTGGAATATGTGCCCATGCCGGGCGGCGAGGCGGCGATCAAGGAGCCGTGGCGCATGGCGTTGGCGCACTTGCGGGCGGCGGGTTTCGATGTGGGTCGGAGCGAGATGTTGAGTCTGTTTGGTGCAACGGAGAAAGAGGCTGCGCGTGCTGGCGCGAATGATGGAGCGGGGCGTGAATGTCTCCGCTGACTTCGAGTTTGGGACGGCTCTTCGATGCGGTGGCCGCTGTGGTGCTGGGGCGGCGCGTGGTGGATTACGAGGCGCAGGCAGCGATTGAGCTGGAAGGCATCGCCGTTGATGAGCCGGACCGATATGAGCCTGGGTATGCGATGGAGTTTGCAGGCGGAGATTGGGCTGCGCGCGAGCCGCTGCGAATCAGCACTGGCACAGCTATGGCGCGAGTTAGTTGGAGGATTTGCGGCGTGGAGTGAGCAAGGCGCAGATTGCGGCGCGCTTTCATGCCGGTGTGGCTGAGGGCTTTGTCAGAGCGGCAGTATTGGCGCGGAGTGCATACGGGTGAATCAGGTGTGCGCTGAGCGGCGGCTGCATGCATAACCGGCGGCTGGCGCGGCTGCTGCGCACGAAGTTGGAGGCCGAAGGATTCGAGGTCTTTCAGCATCGCAACGTCAGCCCTGGAGATGGTGGGTTGAGTTATGGCCAGGTTGCAGTGGCGGCGGCAATGCTGAGTCAGCCACAGTTATCCGGAGATACGCACTAGCTGCTCAGCTTCTTCGCGTGGGCCGAGGATGGAGACGCGAGGGATGCGGCCACGCACCATGGCCACTTCGTCGCAGCGATGCAGGCGCGGGCAACTCTGGCAGTCCTTGAAGATCTTGTCGGGCAGCTCGGACTTGTCTTCGACGGTGCGGAATCCGTATTTGAAGAAGAAGTCGGGAATGCGCGTGAACAGGCAGACGGATTGGATGCCGTGCTCTTCGGCCTCTTCGATGAGCGCGACGAGGATGCGGCCGCCGGCGCCCTGGCTCTTGGCCGCGGGCATGACGACGATGGAGCGCACCTCGCACAGATGCGGCCCGTAAAAGTGCAGCGCGCCGCAGCCCAGAAAGACGCCGCCATCGGACTCGGCGACGGTGAAGTCGCGGATGTTTTCGCAGATCTCGGCGAAGGGGCGCTTGAGCAGCGTGCCGTCGGCCGAGAGCGAGTTGACCAGGTCGTAGACGTTGGAGGCGTCCTGGAGCAGGGCCTTACGCACCAGCATGAACGGCCTCCTGACGTCAGGGCGGCGAGCGCGTTTTGATGCGGCGGCGAGGGCCTGCTGCACGCGTTCGCGCGCGGTTCCGCCGATTACGTCGTGGCAGTCGAGCGTGGCGGTGAGCGTGATGGCGGCAAAAAAGTCCTGCGCGAACTCGGCGCCGAACTGCGCGCAGCTCATCCAGAGTGAGATCGCCCAGCTCAACGCCTTTCTCGATGGCGAAGCGAACGGCGTTGCCGATCTTCTCGTGCGCGGTGCGGAAGGGTACGCCCTTGTGGACCAGATAAGTGGCCGCGGCCATGGCGTTCAGGCAGCCGGATTGCGCCGCGTCGCTCATGCGTTCATGGCGAAAGCGAAGCGCGCGCGTAAATCCCGGCAACAGATTCAACATTCCCTCGATGGTATCGGCCACGGCAAAGACCGGCTCCTGCGTCTCCTGCAAGTCTTTATTGTAGGCGAGCGGCAGTCCTTTCAGCAGAGTTGCGAGCGTAGTAGCCGCGCCCAGCAGCCGTCCGCACTTGCCGCGGAGCAGCTCGGTGAGATCGGGATTTTTCTTTTGCGGCATGGCGCTCGACCCGGTCGAGTAGGACTCGGCCAGATCGATAAAGCCGAACTCCGCGGTCGCGAACAGCGTGATCTCCTCCGCGAAGCGGGAGATGTGAATGCCCAGCGTGGCCGCCGCCTGCGCGAACTCCAGCGCAAAGTCGCGGTCGCTGGTGGCGTCGATGGAGTTGGCGGTGGGCGCGATGAACCCCAGCGCTCGCGCGGCGATGGCGCGGTCCAGGGCAAGCGTTGCGCCGGCCACCGCGCCCGAGCCAAGCGGGCAGAAGTTGAGCCGCAAGGCGCAATCGCGCAGCCTGCCGGCGTCGCGGAGAATCATCTCCACATAAGCCAGCAGCCAGTGAGCGACCAGCACAGGTTCGGCGCGCTGCATGTGCGTATAGCTGGGCATGACCGCGTCGTCTGCATCGCGCGCCTGCTCGACGAGCGCCTCCGCCCATCCGGCGAGCGCCTGAATGATGTGGTCGATCTGGTCGCGGACATAGAGGCGCAGGTCGGTCGCGATCTGCTCGTTGCGGCTGCGGCCGGTGTGCAGCTTCAGCGCCAGTTCGCCGATCTCGTCCGTCAATTCGAGTTCAACGTAATGATGCACATCCTCGGCCTCGTCGACGGCGAGAATCTCAGGCGCGGTGCGTGAACTGATCGCGTCGAGTCCGCGCAGCATGGCGGCCAGCTCTTCCGGCGTCAGGATTCCCGCCGCCGCGATCATCCGCGCGTGCGCCTTGCTGGCCGCAATCTCCTGCGGCAGCAAGCCGCCAGTCGAAGGGAAGCGACCGCTGCCACTGCTCGAACTCCGCATTCAGCGGCTGCGCGGAAGCGGCCGGACCACATCTTCACTTCGCGACCTCGCTTCCTTTTTTGCCAAGTCTCGCGGCACCGCCTGGGTGCGCGCGGGCAGCGCGAGAATGCGAATGAAGCCCTCGGCGTCCTTCTGGTCGTAGCTCTCGCCCATGGTGAACGACGACAGCTCGATTGGAGTACAGCGAGTAAGCGGACTGGCGCGCCCGGCGATCGCAGATATTGCCCTTGTAGAGCGCGAGCTTGACCGTGCCGGTGACACGCTCCTGCGTCTTGGTCACGAAGCTGTCGAGAGCCTCGCGCAGCGGCGTGAACCACAGGCCGTAGTAAACCAGCTCGGCATACTTCAGCCCGATCAGCTGCTTGAAGTGCGCCAGTTCGCGATCCAGGCACAAGCGCTTCGAGTTCGCGATGCGCCGGCAGCAGCAGCGTGCCGCCAGGAGTCTCATAGATGCCCCGCGCGACTTCATGCCGACAAAGCGGTTTTCGACGATATCGATGCGGCCCACGGCATTGCGCGCGCCGATTTCGTTGAGCAGTTCCACAAGCTGCACTGGAGGCAGATTCTGTCCATTCACTGAAACCGGGATGCCCTCCGCGAAGCCGATCTCGACCGTTTCTTCCTTGTCCGGCGCGTCCTGGGGGCTGCGCGTCCACGCCCATGTGGAGTCGAGAGGCGCGTTGTTCGCGTCCTCCAGCTCGCCGCCCTCGTGGCTAATGTGCCAGATGTTGCGGTCGCGCGAATGAATCTTGGCGCGGCTCTGCGCCAGCGGCATGCCGTGAGCCTCGGCGTAGTCGAGGCAGTCTTCGCGGACTTCAGCGTCCCATTCGCGCCACGGCGCAATGATCTTGCAACTCCGGAGCCAGCGCCTGGTAAGCGTGCTCAAAGCGCACCTGGTCGTTGCCCTTGCCGGTGCAGCCGTGCGCCACGGCCTCGGCGCCTTCCTCGAGCGCAATGCGCACCTGGTGCTTGGCGATGATGGGCCTGCGCCATGCGAAGTGCCGAGCAGATACTTGTGCTCGTACACGGCGCCGGCGCGCACGGTGGGAAAGACGTAGTCGCGCAGGAACTCCTCGCGCAGGTCCATCAACCACGACCTTGCTTCGCGCCGGTGTTGTAGGCCTTGGCCGACGACCGCGTCCAGATCGTCGCCCTGGCCCACGTCGGCGACCATGGCGATCACGTCGCATGCCATAGTTTTCGTTGAGCCACGGAATGATGATGGAGGTGTCGAGGCCTCCGGAGTATGCCAGTACGACTTTCTTTGCCATGATTTCTCCTAGTGTTGATAGCTAACTATTGGAAACTTGCCACGTTCGCCAGTCCTCCTAGCAGCAACAGAAGCAAGGCTTTCTGCGCATGCAGGCGGTTTTCGGCTTGATCAAAGGCGATGGACTGCGGACCGTCGAGCACGGCGTCAGTAACTTCGGCGTTGCGGCGCGCGGGCAGGCAGTGCATGAAGACGGCATGAGGCGCAGCCTTCTGCATCAGCGCCTCGTTTACCTGGAAGGGCCTGAAGATGGGCTCGCGCTTGGTCGATTCGTGCTCGAAGCCCATGCTGACGCAGACGTCGGTGTAGACCGCGTCGGCGCCCTCGACGGCGGCCTGCGGATCCTGAAGCAGGTTGATCTCGCAGCCGTTGGCCTCCGCGATCTCGCGCGCCTTAGTCACAATCTCGATGTTCGGCGAATAGCCGCGCGGCGTGGCGACGGTGACATTCGCGCCCAGTTGCGCGCCGGTCAGCATCAGCGAGTGGCAGACGTTGTTGCCGTCGCCCACATATGTGAAGTTGAGGCCGGCGGCGGTGCCGAAGTGCTCCTCGAGGGTCATAAAGTCGGCCAGCGCCTGGCAGGGATGCTCGAAGTCAGAGAGCGCGTTGATGACCGGAACGCGCGCGTTGGCGGCCATCTCGGTAATGGTGTCGTGCGCGTAAGTGCGCAGCACGATCACATCCACCCAGCGCTCCACGTTGCGCGCCACGTCGGCGATCGACTCGCGTTCGCCGAGCGGCGAGCTGGTCTGATCGACGAAGATCGCGTTGCCGCCCATGGTGTTGATGCCGGCCTCGAAGCTCAGGCGCGTGCGCAGGCTGGCCTTCTCGAACATCAGCACCATCTGTTTGGCGTCGAGCGCATGGCGGTACTCGCGCGGGATTGCGCTTGACCTCGTGGCCCAGCTTGAGAATGGCGCGCAATACGTGCCATGTTTATGTCCTCTACTGGTTC
>CAWFZU010000018.1:0-6114 GCA_963820195.1 uncultured Acidobacteriaceae bacterium
CTTATGAGCGCTTACCATCTCGATCTGCTGCCGGTGATCCACCGCGCCGACATTCACAAGCTTATAGGCGTGTTGTCGCTCAAGGATGTGCTGGATTCGTACGGCGTTACTGCTCTCGACAGACAGTAGGCGAGCGTGCGGCGCACAATCTTCTTTTAGATGCCTTTCACTTCACTTCAATACCTTAGTTTTTGCCCAGCCCGAATATTTTTTGCAGCAGGTTGCGATGCTCGGTGGGGTGGTCGCAGGTTTCGGTGGGCGCGGTGCCGGCAAGGAAGGCTACATCGATGCTGGCCGGGCAGGAGGCGTCGCTGAGCAGGTTGCTGACGCTATCGATGGAGACGATGTCCACGCCCTCGGGCGCGGTGAAATTGTTGGTGTCTGAGTACTGGGGAAGTAGGACGGCGCGCTTCATGAACTCGGCCCAGATGGGCGCGGCCGCGTGCGCGCCCTGCATCTTGATGTCGGTATAGTCGTCGTTGCCCACCCAGACAATGCAGAGCAGGTTGGAGGTGAAGCCGGCAAACCATGCATCGTGATCGGTGCCGGTCTTGCCCGCGGCGGGCGCGGTGAAGCCCATGTTGCGCACACCGGCGCCGGTTCCGGTGCCGGTCACGTCGCTGCGCAGCACGTTCTCCATCAGGCTGAGGGTGAGATAGGCGGCGCGCGGATCGAGAATCTGCTTGGTGTCGGGTGAGTAGTCGCTGATGACATCGCCGGTCGGAGTGCGCACACTGGCCAGCATCCATGGGTCAATGTACAGGCCGCCGTTGGCAAAGACGGTGTAGGCTCCGGCCATATCAAGCGGCGTGGCGTCATAGGAGCCGATGGCCATGGAGGGCGTTGCCTGCACGCCCTTGATGCCGGCGTTGCGGGCCAGCGCGGCCACATTGTCAAAGCCCACCATCGAGGCCAGGCCGATGGTGGCATTGTTCAGGGAGCGCATCAGCGCATGGCGCGCCGTGCAACTGCCGCAATACTCGTCCTCAAAGTTTTTGGGCGTGTACTCGTAAGGCGTGCCCTCGCCGTAAGTGGTCGGTTCGTCCTTCAACATGGTAAGCGGCGAGAAGAGCTTGGTCTGTCCCGGCAGCATAGTGCCTTCGACGGCGGTGGCAAAGGCCGAGGCATAGACGAAGGGCTTGAAGATGGAGCCGGTGGGCCGCTTGGCCATCGCGTGATTCAACTGCGAGTTGCCGTAGCTGCGCCCCCCAACCAGCGCCAGCACCTGGCCGGTATGCGGATTCAGCGCTATCAGCGCCACCTGCGGATAGATGTAGGCTTCGCCTCGCTTCTTCTGGCGCGCGTGCATCTTGTCCACCTGCGCGTCGACGACGTGAATGGTGGATTCTACCGCTTCCGTTGCAACCCGTTGCAGGTCGGGATCAAGCGAGGTATAGATGCGCAGGCCTTCATGATTGAAATCGCGATCGCCCAGCTTCTGTGTTAATTGATCATGCACCAGATCCACGAAGTAGGGCGCCTCGTTGGCGTCCACGCTCTGCTCGGTCAGCTTCAGCGGCTCGGCCTTGGCAGCTTCGGCCTGATCCTTGGTGATGGCTCCCGTCTCGACCATTGAGTCCAGCACTAGGTTGCGGCGCTCAATGACCTGATGAGGATGGCGGAAGGGATTGAAGTAGCTGGGTCGCTGAATGATGCCGGCCAGCATCGCGCACTCGGCCAGATCGAGCTTGCTCACATCCTTGCCGAAGTACGTCTGCGAGGCCTCGCCGAAGCCGTCGATGGAGAAGCTGCCGCGCTGGCCCAGGTTGATCTCATTGGCGTACATCTCGAAGATCTGTTGCTTGTTGAAGCGGTGCTCAAGCTGAAAAGTGATAACGATTTCAATAAGCTTGCGCTTGAATCGCTTCTCCGGGGTAAGAAAGAAGTTTTTCGCCAACTGCATGGTCAGCGTCGAGCCGCCCTGCTGCTTACGGCCTGTGATCACGTCGCGGAAGACCGCGTCCATCAGCCGCCAGTAGTTGACTCCGCTGTGCTCAAAGAAGCGGCGGTCCTCGATGGCCAGAACGGCATTCACGACATTGAGCGGAATCTCGTCATAAGTAAGCAGGCGGCGCTTGGTGCGGTTGGCGTCCTCGCTGAGGCCGGTAATCAGCAGCGGCTCCAGCTCATAACTCGACAGAGGCTGGCCATGGTCGTCCAAGATCGAAGCTACCTCTCCGCCGCCGATACGGATGGTGGCGCCGTCCTGCGCATGGTAGGACTGCGGCCCGGGATGCACGGAGATAGTTTGCGTGCCCTGCTTGTAGGTGCCCAGCGGCGAGACTTCGGATGCGCCGTCGGCCGAGTAGCCGGCTTGGCGCAATTCATCGGCGATCAGGCGGACGGTGAGTTTTTGCCCCGGACGCACCTCGCGCGGCGCGGCAAAGATCTTGGCGGTGTTGGCAAAGATGGGCTGCTTCAGTCGGTCGTCCACAACGTGCTGATAGACGACGTAATAATAGCCGAAGACAGCCAGAAACAGCAGATCGGCGGCCACAAATCCGAGCAGCCCCACGCGTAACAGAAGCGACGCCCAGGGATGATTTCCTGTGGGCATAAGAAACCGGATCTTCAACGCCATCGCCGCTCCTTGAACCAGCTTTCAGTTGTCAGCCATCAGCAATGAAAGAGCTGAAAGCTGATAGCTGATGGCTGCAATTACGCTCCGACCGCCCCCAGCAGTCCATCTTCCTCGACACGCTCCTTGACCTGCGCCACCACATCGTTCAAAGCGACATCCATGCTGGTTGAGGACGAGCGAGATACTAATTCGACTTTGCCTTCGGCCGTCTTCTTGCCGACGTTGATGCGGTAAGGAATGCCAACCAGATCGGCGTCTTTGAATTTGACGCCGGCGCGCTCGTCTCTGTCATCAAGAAGAACATCGAGGCCTGCGGCTTCCAACTCCACGGCGAGCTTTTCGCCGATCTCGCTGAGCAACGCATCGGTCATGTTGGTTACAGTGACGACGACGGTAAAGGGCGCAATCGAAGCTGGCAGCCAGAAGCCGTTTTTGTCGTTCGACTGCTCGATGGCGGCGGTGAGAATGCGCTCGATGCCGATGCCGTAGCAGCCCATGATCGGCGTGACTTCCTTGCCGTTCTCATCCAGCACGCGCGCATCCATCGATTTGGTGTATTTGTCGCCGAGCTTGAAGATGTGGCCGACCTCGACCGCCTTGCCGACTTGCAGCTTGCCGGTGCAACCTTCCTTGGGGCAGCTCTCACCTTCGTTGACGGTGCGTATGTCGGCGGATAGGGTCCAGGAGAAATCTCGGCCTGGGGTGACGTTGCGTAGATGGTAGTCGAGTTTGTTTGCGCCGCAGACCATGTTCTTGCGGCCTTCGAGAGAGCTGTCCACGATCACCGTGAGACCGTTTTCGAGCGGCTTGGCGCCGGGTGCAATTCCCACAGGTCCGAGAAAGCCAGCAGGGCCGTTGAAGTACTGCGTCAACTCCTCGGTCTGCATGGTGCGCAACTCCGCCGCGCCGATTGCGCCCAGCAATTTGGTCTCGTTCACCTGGTGGTCTCCGCGCAAAAAGGCAGCGACCCCATGCCATGTGTCGGGCTTTCCCGTAGCTCCGCGTTTCAGCGCCATGTAGGCTACGCACTTGATGTCGGAGGCCGGTGAAATCTTGAAGAACGCGGCCACATCGGCAATCGCTCCACATCCCGGCGTGAAGACCAGCTCTGGCTTGCCGTCGCCGGTTGGCTCCATTTCGACGACCGGCTCAAGGCGCGAAGTTGCCTTCTCGGTATTCGCCGCGTAGCCGCAGACCGGGCAGCTAGCAATGAGATCCTCGCCGGCGTCGGTGTAGACCATGAACTCCTGCGACTGCGAGCCGCCCATCGAGCCGGAGTCGGCCTCGACGGCGACAAACTTCAGGCCGCAGCGCGAGAAAATCCTGCGGTAGACCGCATCGTGCAGATCGAAGCTCTTGTCCAGGCCGGTCTTGTCAATGTCGAAGGAGTAGGCGTCCTTCATGATGAACTGGCGCACCCGCAGAAGGCCTGACTTCGGTCTCGGCTCGTCGCGGAACTTGGTCTGGATCTGGTACCAGATCTGCGGCAATTGCTTGTAGCTACGCAGTTCGCTGCGGGCGATGGTGGTCATGATCTCTTCGTGGGTCATGCCCAGGCACATCTCCGCGCCCTTGCGGTCCTTGAGACGGAACATGTTGTCGCCCATGGTGGTCCAACGGCCACTCTGCTCCCACGGCTCTTTAGGAAGAAGAGCGGGCAGATAAAACTCCTGGCCGATCTGGTCCATCTCCTCGCGCACAATGGCGATAATCTTGTTGATCGCGCGTGCCCCAAGAAAGAGATAGTTGTAGATGCCCGCGCCCAGCTGGCGTATGTAGCCGGAGCGGATCAGGAAGCGGTGGCTGGCCACTTCGGCGTCTGCCGGGGCCTCGCGAAGGGTGGGAATAAAGAGTTTTGACCAGCGATGCATAGGGATGAGCGGATGCCTTCCGGCCGGCAAGCCGGCGCAAGAGATTCTGTCGATTCTCTTCATTCTAAATCTTCCGGGAGCGGGAAAGCTGGAGATGCAGTAGGCCGGTGCCATGACCATCGCCCAGGACGTGGCGGCAAGCGCAATTTATTAGAATGCCCACAGAAGCGATCAAGCAGGACGGCGTATGTTGTTGCGAGCGAACAGCGAGCGTCTGCCCCACCGCAGGTGGTCAGCGAATATAATGCGGGGATGGACTCTTGCGTCCGTCAGGCGGTCAGACCGGCATGAAAAGATTTCTGCGCCTTCTGCGCTATGGGCTTCCCTACTGGTTCCAATGGTTGCCGGGAGTGATGCTGCTGGCCTTGGTGGGCGCGCTTGACACCTTCCGCGTTCTCCTCTTCCAGCCCATCTTCGACCAGGTTCTGAGGCCGGACGCGCCCGAAGGCCCCATCACAATTGGTCTCCCCAGGACCCAATGGCACTTTGACCTGAGGCTCTTGATTCCCCATTTCATGCACATGCACAATGCATGGAGTGTGGTGGCCTTCGCGCTGATCGTAGCAACCGTACTTAAAGGATTGTGCGATTACACCGGCACCTACCTGGTAAATTACGCCGGCTTCGGCACCATCACCGACCTGCGCAATCATCTCTACGAAGCCACGCTGCGGCGCTCGTCTAGCTTCTTTCACAAACACGCTACAGGAACGATTCTATCCACGCTCATCAACGATGTGGACCGCGTGCAGGTTGCGCTCAGCTCGGTCATCAGCGATTTTCTGCAGCAGTTCTTTACCTTTGTTGTCGGCCTGGCCTTTGTCATCCGCCTGGGCGGCCACCTGAGTTGGGCGCTCTTGCTTTTTGTTCCCGTGGTGGCTACCTCCGCGCGCAAGATTGGAAGCGAGGTCCGCGTGCGCACGCGCACCGGGCAGGACAAGCTGGCTGAAATCCAGAACATTCTGCATGAGACGGTGACCGGCAACCGCATCGTGAAGGCCTTCAACACGGAGCTTTGGGAGATTCTTCGCTTCCAGAAGGCAGCCAAGCGACTCTTCCGCGCCAACCTGCGCAGCGTTCGCATTCAGTCCATCAGTTCGCCGTTAATGGACTCCATCGGCGCCATTGCCATAGCCCTGATGCTATTGGTAGGGCGCAATGAGATCCTTCACGGGCGCATGACCATGGGGCTCTTTGGCGCCTTTATTATCCTGCTCTTCAAGCTCTACGATCCAGTGCGCAAGTTCGCCTTCTTCTACAACAGCTTCCAGCAGGCGATGGGCGCCTCCATTTCGATCTTCGCCTTCTTCGACGCTGAGGACGACGTGAAGGAGCGTCCACACGCCACTGCAATGCATGCCTTTCGAGAGTCCGTTCGCTTTGAGAATGTGGGTTTTTCTTACTCGACCGAAGAGGGCGAACATCAGATTCTGCACAACGTCGATCTGGAGTTGAGGACCGGCGAGGTGCTGGCGCTGGTCGGCCCCAGCGGCGCCGGCAAAACCACGCTGGCCAACCTGATTCCGCGCTTCTTCGACGTGACCAGCGGCCGCATTCTTATCGACGGCCACGATCTACGCGACCTCACGCTGGGCTCGCTGCGCCGACAGGTGGCCCAGGTCACGCAGGAGACCATCCTCTTCAACGACACAGTGCGCAACA
>CAWFZU010000019.1:0-14006 GCA_963820195.1 uncultured Acidobacteriaceae bacterium
GGCCTGGCTATCGAGGGAAGATCGGGCGCGCCTCGCACCAGGTGGGGCGGGATTTTCGTGCCTTCATGGCGGTGCGCAGCCGCTATGTGGAAGACCAGCTGGCCGAGTTCGTTGCGCGGGGCGGGTCGCAGTACGTGGTTCTGGGCGCGGGGCTGGACACTTTTGCCTACCGCAATCCGTACCCCGCGCTGCGTGTCTTCGAGGTGGACTTTCCCGCCACGCAGCAGGGCAAGCGAGCGATGCTGGCGGAAGCGTCAATCGCCGTGCCCGGCAATCTGACCTTTGTGCCGCTGGACCTGGAGCATCACACGCTGGCTGAGGACCTGGCCGCGGCGGGCTTTGATGCCAGCCGGCCCGCGTTCTTCGGCTGGCTGGGGGTGATTCCCTACCTGCCGCGGGAGACCTTTCGCGCTACGCTGGGCACGATTGCGCGACTGCCGGCCGGCAGCGGCGTGGGCTTCGATTACGCGGTTGCGCCGGAGACGCTGAGCGCGGCGGGGCGCACGGCCTTCGACGCGCTGGCAGAGCGCGTGGCCGCCGCCGGTGAGCCTTTCCACTCTTCTTCACACCGGAGGAGTTGGAGCGGAGACTGCGACGCGCGGGATTTCAGCGCTTCGAGCAGTTGGATTACCGGCAGCTCAACGAGCGCTACTTCAAGGATCGCGCCGACGGGCTGAAGCTGTCGGCCGTGGGGCTGGGGATGCTGGCGGCTGCGTGGGTGTAGTCGCGCGATAAGATAAGTCATGCGCCTGTTCGCCTTTGCCCCGATTTCTCTTGCCCTGCTCACGCTCACCGGCTGCGGCTACCACACGCTGGGCGCGGCTACCCATCTGCCGCCGGATGTGAAACGCTGGCCGTGCCGGTCTTTGCCACGCATACCGAGGCCTACCACACCGAAGTGGTGATGACCGAGGCAGTTATCCGCGAATTTGCCACACGCACGCGGCTGCGAGTGACTCCGGATGCAAGCGCGAGACCCTGACGCGGTGCTGCATGGCACGATTCTGAAGGAGACGGTTGCAGCCGCTGACCTACAACTCTTCGACACAGCAGTCGTCCAGCTTTCTGATCACCGTGGTGGCTTCAGTCACGCTCACCGGCCGGGACGGCAAAGTTCTTTACGAGAACAAGAACTACGTCTACCGCCAGCAGTACCAATCGACTACCAACCTGCCCAGCTTCTTCGAGGAGAGTCCGGCGGCCGTGGAGCGGCTCTCGCGGGAGTTGGCGCGGCAGCTTGTGGCCGATGTGCTGGAAGGGTTCTGAAAATCTCAATAAAATGGCGCGGAGAAGATTATCTCCGCGCCATTTTGCGTTTCACAGGTTGGGAAGCAGCTTACCAACTGGTGCTGTAGACCAGGTTGTAGGCATTCAAAGTGCCGATGCCGGTGGCAAAGTCCCAGCCGGTTGCAGTCTTGTAGGCCGGAGAGTAGCTGGTGTTGGAAGTGGAGAGCACGCCGTTGCGGCCGGAGGGCAGATAGCAGTTGTGGCTGCCGGTGCAGTTAATGTCCATGTCGCCTTGCGTCACGTCGTAGAAGACGCAGCTTGAGCCCACGGCGTTGCCGTTGCTGGAGTTGCAGGCAGCGCTGCCGCTGGCTCCGTACTCGGCGGCGGCGATCTTGTAGTAGATGGGGTTGGGATTGCCCTGGCGTCCCCACTTCTGCGTGACCAGTGCCTGAATGCCGGCCAGGATGGGCGAGGAGAAGCTGGTGCCGCCGGCGCCGGCCCAGCCGCTGGGCGCGCCTGTGCATGCCGCGCCTCCGCCTGCTGTGTCGGTGTAGCAGAAGACGTAATAGTGGCCCCAGACGCCATTGGCGGCAAAGAGCGAAAGGTCAGGAAGGTCGCGCACGCCGTCGCTCAGCACGCCCACCAGCGACTGCCAGGAGGGTTTGGCATAGCCCTTGCAAGTACCGCTGACCACTCCATTGGTGGAGGGCCTGCCGGTGGCGCAGCCGCTGGGCCCGCCGCTGCCCGAGGCGGTGGTCAGGAAGTAATCCTTGCCGGTTGTGCTGTTGCAGAAGCCGTTGGTTCCATAGGTCGTCGAGTATCCCTCGATGGAGGCGATCAACTGACTGGCGCAGGAGTCGTTCCAGGGAATCTCGGGGATGTAGCTCTTGGCCGAGCCGTAGGTGGAGGTGTTGGTCGCGTTCCAGTAGGTGGCGTTGGTTCCGGCGTAGGAATCGCCGAAGTCTGTTCCTCCCACGGCGACGTTGTAAGGCGTGGAGGCAAAGCCGCTGACGCCGATGCCGTGTGTGGCTTTCGTGAGATCGGCGTCGCAACTGGCCGCGCCCTCGTCGCCGGCGGAGACAAAGACGGAGACGCCCTCGGCGACCGCCTGCTGATAAGTGGTGTTGTAGGCGGCGTTGGCAGTGGCGCCGTTCTCGGCCTCGCACTCGCCATAGCTGATGCTGACCAGCGCGGGTGGCGTGGAGCTGGCGTTGAGCAGGTTTTGCAGGGCAATCAGGCCGCCGAAGGTGGTCGAGGTGTCCTTGCAGGAGGCCAGCTCGATGGCGGCTCCGGGCGCGGCGGCAGAGGAGTATTCGGCGTCGAGGATGGCCTCGCCGTCGTTGCCTACCACCACGCCGGGATTGGCGCAGTTATTGGTCCCGCTCCTGGGTGCGGGATGAACCTGGGTGAAGGAGCCGGAGGTGTAGCCGGAGAGGCCGAAGGTGCTGCGGAAGGTGCTCCAGTCGGTGGTGGAATAGACGTTGGTGTCTTCGATGACCACAATCGTCTGCCCGGCCCCGGTGTAACCGGCGGTAAAGAGCGGGGTCAGATTGTAGATGGTGGCCAGATCGGAGGGAGTGACGGCGTAGTAGGTCGATCCGCTGGAGGTGAAGGTATACTCGCTCCTCATCTTGTGCAGGGGATGAGGCATGAAGTCATGCAGCGAGACAACTCCGGCGACGACCGGCGCAAGCGCAGCGGGAATCCGCGGGTCACTGGCGTTGGCGATGTGGCGCACGCCGTTGACCTGATAGCCGTGAATCTCTGTCCCTAAGGCCTCGCGCACCTGGGCCGCCGTGCCGGAGAAGTCGATGAGCACTTTGTTCGGGTAGACCGTGTTGACGGTAAACCCGTGCAGGGTGAGCCACCCGGTTATCAGATCGATATCGGCCTGCGCAACGCCGAATTTGTCGCCGATCTGCTGGGCGGTGAGCCACTGGTGATAGCTGGAAGAGTTCTTGTCGGAGAGGCTGGCGGTGTAAGCGTCCAGCGCCGCCTGCTGCGCGGGGGCACGGCTGAGAAGAAGTTGCATATGCTCCATGGGCAGGCTATCCTCCACCTGGCCCAAATCGTTGGCGGCGATGGCCTCGGGGCGGGTGTTGCCTTGAAGTGTGACGCGCGATGCATCGTTGATGGGCCCGAGAATACGGGCTTGGGGAGCGGCGTTCTCGGCCGCGGCGGAAAGAGCAAAGCCTGAAGCAAGAAGCAGCGTGCAGGCCAGATACATACACCGTTGCGGATTATTCATCGTACTTCTCCTTGGCGGAGGGGAGTTCTCAGAGACGGGAAGCGCGCTGTCCGGCACTGCTGATGCCGTTCCAGAGGCAGGCAAGGAAAGGGATGCAGCGGCTCAAGGCCCTGAGTTGGGACCAATATAACAGAAGCCGAGGGGAAGAAAAAGGGGGAAAACAGGGCATTTGAAAGCCGGAACGGCGGCTGATAAACGTTACTAAACTCCATACCCTGGCCGGGGTAATCAACATTACTTACTCTGTGGTTAACCCCTGCGGCAAGCGGCTCAAGAGGCTTCACATTAGAGCCCGCGCGCGTTGCGGCGGCTTGCATCTCCTATTTTGATTCCTATGCATGCAGAGGCGCTGGCCTCGACGGGCCGGGAAGGTTATTCTGGAGGCCATGGTCCATTTATCCAATGGCCGCGCTGGACAGGGAGTCGGCTTGCGCGGGGTGGCCCGTATGAGCGGGGCGCGCTGGGGCGCGGGCTTCACCGCCGCGGGCCGCTTTGTGGCGGAGATCGAGGCTGCGGCGGCCGGCAAGGGCTGCGCTGAAGCCCGGCTACGTGCTGGCCGGCGACGAGGTTTTCCTGCTCGACCGCTGCCGCGCCGCCGTGCTCAAGGCCTTTGTGCCGCCGGATCTGCGGGATTTCTGCCTCTCCGATATGGATCTGGCCGCGACCTCGATCTTCGAGGTGCTGGACCGCGCGCAGACGCCCTCGCTGATGGCGCCCTTCCAGGTGATTTTTGTGCGCAATGTGAAGCAGCTTTATACGCGCGGGGCCAAGAAGGACGAGTTTGCCGCGCTGGAGCGCTATTTTCGCTCGCCCAATCCGCAGGCGCTGATCATTTTTGTCGCCGACTTCATGCGCATTCCCTCCGACACTGCGGCGCATGGAGATGGACGACAAGAACCGCTTCGAGCGGCTGACCGAAACGCTGGGCGAGCACTGCGGCATGGTGGAACTGGCGCGGGTGAACGAGGAAGACGCGATGCGCTGGGTCGTGGCCACCGCGCAGGAGTCCGGGACGCGCGTGGACGCCGACGCGGCGCGCGAACTGGTGGACGCGCTGGGCGCGGATATGATGCTGATCTCCTCGGAGCTGGAAAAGCTGCTGCTCTACACGCTGGGCAAGGGACGCATCACGCTGGGCGACGTGGAGACGATGGTGCTGGCCGCCAAGCAGCGCTCGCTTTACGAGCTGACCGACGCCATCAGCGCGCGCGACCGGGCACGCGCGCTGGCGCTGCTGCAAGGGCTGCTGAACAGCTCCGACGCGGGCGAGGACGCGGCCATCGGCCATCTGTACATGCTGGCCCAGACCTTCCGGCAGATGCTGGTGATTCTGGAAAAGAATGTGCGCGACTCGCGCGCCATCTGGCAGGCGCTGTGGCAGGGCTTCCGCATGCCGCCCTTTGCCGCCGACGATCTGATTCGCCAGGCGCGGCGCTACAAGAGCCGCCGCGAGCTGACGCGGGCGCTGCGGCTGATTGCCCGCGCCGATCTGGAGTTGCGCTCCTCGCCGCCCGACAAGCGGCTGGTGCTGGAGCGGCTGGTCTACGAACTGGCCTCGGAGCCGAAGCCGGCAGCGCCGCTGTGGGCCGAGGCGCAGTTATTGTTCGAGGCCTGAACCACGAAAGACAAAGGATGAGCATGCATGAAACTCCAACGCATCCTTGCCGGAAACCGCGACCGCATCAGGTTTCCTTGTGCGATATCAAGACGGGCGCTCGAGGGCTGTTGCCGATTATTCTCTGGATATCCACACTCTTCGCCAGCGCGGGACGTCTGGATTGGAAGCGGGGCTGGGCGGCTACCGCGGTCTATGTGCTCACCATGATGGCCATCGGCGTGCTGATGCAACGAGTCAATCCGGGATTGATGAGCGTGCGCGCCAAGCCGAAATTCAAGCAGACGCAACGCTTCGACAAGCTGTTTTACTGGATCTTCCTGCCGCTGACTTATCTTCAGGTTGCCGTGGCCGGTTTGGACGCTGTTCGCTTCCGCTGGCTGCCGCTGCCGCTTTGGTGTGCGCTGCCGGGTGTCCTTCTCTTTATATCGGCGATGGGATTGATTGGCGGGGTGATGGCGATGAATCGCTTTGCCGAAGCGACGGTGCGCATCCAGTCTGAACGCAACCACGCCGTTGTTTCTTCCGGTCCCTACCGCTTCGTGCGCCATCCGATGTACGTGGGCATGATTCTGATGTATCCGGCGACAGCGCTCATGCTGGGTTCAGGATGGGCGCTGGTTGTGGCGGCTCTGATTCTGGTTCTGATTGTTTGGCGAACGGCCAAGGAAGACCGTTTCCTCTTTGAGAATCTACAAGGCTACCCCGAGTTTGCCGCGCACACACGCTACCGCCTGATTCCGGGGCTCTGGTAACTGATAGCTGCCTTGGTCGCTACGGCTGATTTACGAAATGTACTCGTCATTTCGGAATAGGCATGGCTCACGTGACCAAGGTTTGATGCGCGATCTCCGCAGGGGCAGCTCGATTCCAGCAGGATGGCCGGTTCAGGCTCGTGGCCGTGGGTGGTCAGGGTGATGGCCGCCGCCAGGATGAGGCCGCCGCCGACCCATGCGAATGCGCCCAGGTGTTCGCCGAGCAGTTGGACGCCCAGCCAGGAGCCGAGGGCCGGCTCGATGTTCAGAAAGACTCCGGCGCGCGAGGCGGGCACGTGATGGATGCCCCAGTTCCAGAGCAGTGTGGTGGTGGCCGTGCAGAGCAGGCCGGCGAAGGCCAGCGCTCCCCATGCGGTCCAGGCTGATGGCCGCAAAGGGCGGCGGCGAAACTTTGGCGTGGGTCAGCGGAGTGAGCAGCCAGGGGCCAAGCGCCCAGGGAAGCAGCATGGCGCCGCCGATGAGGATGGTATAGGCCGATACGACCGAGGGCGAGTGCGTGAGCATCAGCTTCTTGCTGAGCAGAATCCAGGCCAGCGCGGCAAGCAGCGAGACCAGCACCAGCAGGTCGCCCGTCAGCGAGGGCTGGTCGCGGCCGGCCGCACCGTGGCTGCCGCCCATGGTCAGCAACGCCGCGCCGAGCGTGGAGCCGCAGAGAGCCAACCAGCCGATGCGGTCCAGCCTTTCGCCGGCGAAGAGCGTGGCGGCAACGCCCAGCATTACAGGCATGGCGCCCACCATCAGCGAGGCGTGGCTGACCGTGGTGCGCGCCAATCCGCTGAACTGGATGAGGCAGGAGATGGGAATCCCGAAGGCTGCGGAGAGCAGCAGCGTGCGCAGTTCCGCGCCGGAAAAGCGCCAGCGACTAAGCAGCGCCAATGGCAGCACACCCAGGCAGGCAAAGAGGATGCGATAGAGCACCATGTAATCGACGCTCATCTCGTTGAGCGCGAGGCGGCTGAAGTAGAAGCCCGTGCCCCAAAGGCAGCCGGCGATGAAGCAAGCGCCGTAGCCGAGAAACGTGAGGCGCGGAGAGGTTTTCAGATTTGTTTCCATTCCTCTTTTACTTTCGCACACGGGCGCACTTTGCCGTATCACTTCTCAGCAACCGGGAGCGGCGCAGTCTATGGGGCAGCCGGCCAACGGGCCGGAATTCGCAATGAAGGAGCGCTGACAAATCATTGAGTGCGAAGAGATGATGCAACAATTAAGATTCTTGTCAGGGCAAATCGGCGAATGCCGGCTGTCTTTCCGTAGATCCAAATGGTTGCCTTCCGGATCACTTCCTGATTACTGACAACAGAGGAACGAGTCCATTATCATTTCACTTATAGAGACGGGCGGAGCTGCCGCTTTTTTATGAGGATCGCGCCCGCATTTCTCTAGCTCATTCTCCTCCCGGAGCCGAGATCCATGAATTCTCAAATACTTCAGAACAGAAATGCCGTCATCTGCGGGGGCGGCGGTTCACTGGGCAGTACGATTTCCAGAGCAATTGCCAAAGAAGGCGCAAACGTCTTTCTGGCCGGAAGAAATCTTTCTTCAGTGAAAGAAGTGGCAGATGAAATCGTTGACTCGGGCGGGCGCGCGCAGGCCGCGCAGGTGGACGCGATGAACGAAAGCGAAGTCAATTCGTTTGTCGACTCGGTGATTCGCAAGGAAGGAACACTTGACCTGTCTTTTTGCGCGATAGATTATCAGGTCGTGCAAAATATCCCGCTGGTTCAGTTGAGCGTTGAAGATTTTGTTCGTCCGGTCTCCATCGCAATGCGCAGTCAATTCTTAACGGCCACCGCCGCAGGAAAGGTCATGATGAAGCAGCGTTCCGGGGTGATTTTATCCCTGACAGCTACACCCGGCGGCATTGGTTACCCATTTACAGCAGGCTTTGCCCCCGCATGCTCCGCCATTGAAAGCTTCTCTCGCAACCTCGCCTCGGAGTTGGGGAGTTATGGCGTGCGCGTTGTGAACATACGCTCTGGCGGCTCCCCTGATTCGCAAGTGTTCAAGCAGGCAATCGAAGGCAATCCAAAGGAGATGGAGGTACTTCTTCGCGGTATGGAGAATGACACGATGTTGAAGAGACTTCCGCTCATGGATGAGATCGCGAATACGGCTGTGTTCCTGGCGTCAGACTTTGCGAAAAGTATCACCGGTGTGACGATTGACGTAACCGGAGGTACAACCGCGGGATTGAATTATCGAGTGGATCGAGTGCCAAACCAGGGGCAGAGTCCTGGTGCTGAGACCGTGTGATTTGATGATTAATCCAGAATAAATGCGGGCATGGACGTCCGCACAACAGCCGGTCTGGAGACCGGCGCATCATTCCAGAGATTACACAATCACGGGGCACGCGGCCTCGGCAATCGCCATCCACAGTTCTTCAACGTCGCGCTGCTCGGTGTGGATGTTGCCTATCGCCGCGCGAATCGTGAAACGGCCGTCCAGCATGGTGTGAGAGACGAAGAAGCAGCCAGAGGCATTTACGCGGCGCATCAGCTCACGGGTCGCATCCTCTCCCTGACGCAGCCGGAAGCAGACCAGCCCCATGGTCGCGGGTGCGGCCAGTTCGAAGCGCGCATCGGCGGCAATCCGCTCGCCCAGCCAGGCGGCCATGCGCAGATTTTCGCGAAGAATCGCAGCCAGCCCGTCGCGGCCAAAAAAGCGCAGCACAAACCACAGCTTCAGCGCGCGAAAGCGCCTTCCCAGGGCAAGGCCGTAGTTCATGAAATCAACCGCGCCGGCAGCGTCGGTCTTCAGGTACTCGGCCTCCAGAGAAAACGCGCTCCGCAGCAGCGCGGGGTGCGCGGTATAAAACAAACTGCAATCCAGCGGAACCATCATCATCTTGTGCGGATTGATGACGAAAGAGTCCGCGCCTTCCACACCATCCAATAAATGCCGGCACTCGGGAAGGATTGCAAACGAGCCGCCGTACGCGCCATCGACGTGCAGCCAGAGACCATGCTCGCGGCAAAGAGCGGCTATCTCGGCGACGGGATCGACCGCCGTGCTGGAGGTTGTGCCCACCGTCGCGGCAGCGAAAAACGGCTTCAGGTTGCTAGCAAGATCGGCGCGAATCGCCTGCGCCAATGCCTCCGGCTTCATCCTGAATCCGGCGTCCGTCGCGATGTGGCGCACATTGCGCTGGCCGATGCCCGCGGCAATCGCTGCCTTCTCCACGGATGAGTGCGTGTGTTCCGAGACATAGGCAACCAGGCGGCCCGACGAGCCTGTTGCGCGGCTCTCCGGCTCGGCGCGCTGCCGCGCCGCCACAATCGCTTGTAGCACGGCGTTCGACGCCGAATCCACGATCATGCCAAACCACGCAGAGGGCAGGCCAAGCCACTCAAGCACCCACGAAAGCGTGATCTGCTCCAGCTCGGTGGCGGCCGGAGAGCTCTTCCAGAGCATCGCATTCACGTCCAGCGCCGCGGTCAGCAGCTCTGCCAGGATTCCCGGAGCCGAGGAGGAGATGGAAAAATAGGCGTGGAAATGCGGATGGTTCCAAAGGGTCAGCCGGGGAAGGATCAGCTTCTGAAAATCATCAAAGATCGCTTCCATCGATTCGCCCTGTGACGGTCCGGCGGCTGGAAGCAGGCGCTGCAACTCGCCGGGACGGCATCGGGCCAGCACCGGATACTGCCTTGGGTCTTCGAGATAGTTTGCGATCCATTCCAGCAGGAGTTTGCCATGCAGGCGGAAGTCTTCGGGGTTCATATCGTGGCGGCGGGGCGCTGTGTCGTTGGCATTATCGTAAGTCATGACGGCAGTTTAGCGCACTTTTCGCGGCAAGTGATTGCGAATCAATGCGACAATTTATCAAACAATGAAATAATCTGCTATAAAATCCGAGAACACTTACTGTATATTGTTCAATATGGTCTTCGATGAGATCGATTTGCGGATTTTGGAAGTGTTGCAGCGGGAGGGGCGGATCTCCAATCAAGAGCTCGCCGATCAGGTTGGCCTGTCGCCCTCGCCCTGCCTGCGCAGGATGAGGCAGCTTGAAAGCACAGGCGTCATCCGGAGCTATGTCGCCCTGCTCGATCCGGCGGCGGCGGGGCTGGGATTGCAGGCCATTGTCGAAGTCCGGCTGGATCGCCAGACCAGCGCCACGGTGGCGGCCTTCGAGAAGGAAATCCTGAAATACCCGCAGGTTCTGGAATGCGATTTGATGGCCGGAGATTGGGACTATATGCTGCGCGTGGCCGCTCGCGACCTGGAGGACTTCCGCGAGTTCTGCGTGAACCGGCTGGCCAGGATTGCGGGCGTGGGCAACGTGAAATCGAATATCTGCATGAAGCAGGTGAAGTATTCGACCGCGCTGCCTCTGATTCGATAGCGCGGCATTCGCCAAGCCGCGCTGTATCCCTGCCTAAAAACAGCGGGTGGCGCAGTCTTCGGGCAGCCGGCCGATGGTCGGAATTCGCAAGATGATCCGCAGGACTCTTCACTGAGCGCGAAGGCTGATAGCGCCAACGGAGAATACGGTTTCGATAATAAGTTGTTCGACGGGTTCAACGACTCTGTTCCATCAAGCGCGATCCAATTTCCCAAAGGATACTGTCCATGCCTTGGGGGTTAAGCCAAACATTCGGCGAAAAGCTTCCACAAAAGCGCTCGACTGGTTATAACCAACGGCAAAGGACACTTCCTTCACTGAACAACCGGAGACCAGCATATTCACAGCCTTGGTCATACGAACCTGACGCCGCCAGGAGTCGAAATCGGTACCGACTTCCCGCTGGAAGATCCTCTGAAGAGTTCTGACACCTATGCCCGCATCGACACATAACTCCGCCAGAGACGTTGCCTGCGCTGGGTTATCGACAATCGCCTCGGCCACCATCATCGCACGGGGATCGCTGGGCATGGTCACAAATGTCGGAGCCAACGATGCATTCGCCAAATGCAGCATAATCAAATCACGAAGAGCGCATTCATGGCGGATTCGGGTGCGCAGCTTGCCAAGACGCACTGCCTCGACGACCATTTCCCGTAAAAGCGGCGTGACATAGAGAACGCTATTGCCAGGCGACGACCGGGAGACCAACCCCGGCCGAAAGTAAAGTGTGCGCATAGAAACGGCTGCAGGCATACGAATCCGATGAAAGGTTCGGGCCGGGATCCAGAGGGCAAATTGAGGAGGGATGAGCCACATGCTCTGACCGGAAGAAACCTGCATGATGCCCCGGGTGGCATAAATCAACTGATCCGATCCATGAGCGTGCTCAGGAACCTCAAAGCCCGAGGGGTAATCATAGGCTAGAGCGGCCACCGAGACGCCTCGAACCGGATCATACTCGCGAAGAATTCCGCTTTGTCGCATCAGAGATATATTATGGCACAATACCCTGCTTGCGACAAGACAGATTTCCAGTCATGATGAGTGCATGACGCATACCGTGGGTCTTAGCCGATACAACATTGTGGCATTCGTGAACATCGTGGATACGGAGCGCGCGAAGCGCTTCTATCGTGACACGTTGGGCTTGCGACTGCTGAGCGAGGAGCCGCCATTCGCGCTGGTGTTCGACGCCAATGGCATCATGCTCCGCCTTGTAATGGGAAGCGAGTTGGCCCCGAGGGCCGACACCGTTCTGGGTTGGCAGGTTCCAGATATTGCCGCCGCCGTCCGCGAACTGGAGCGCACCGAAGTGCCCTTCGAACGGTACGAGTATCTCAAACAGGACGAGTTGGGAGTTTGGACTTCTCCGACCGGAGCGAGAATTGCGTGGTTCAAAGATCCGGATGGAAATATCCTGAGCCTATCGGAGCATCCGGAGGCGCACATATGAATCTACTGCATCGCTGGCTCTGCTCCTCATCGCGATGGAAACAGGCAGTGGAGCGATATGTCATTCCCTGGACGCTTGAGGGCCTCGACCTCGGTTCCGAGATTGTCGAGATTGGCCCCGGCTACGGAGCCGCAACCGCAATCTTGCAGAACCGGGTCGAGCAACTAACGTGCGTTGAGATCGACACCAGACTTGCAGACCGCCTCCGCCGTCGTACGCTGAATCACAACGTGAAGGTCCTATGCGAGGACGCCACTGCAATGTCTCTTCCGAATGCGAGTTTTGATGGCGCGCTTTGCTTTACGATGCTTCATCACATCGCTTCGATATCGCTGCAGAACCGGCTATTGACGGAAGTTCATCGGATCCTGAAGCCCAACGGCATCTTCGCGGGCACGGATAGCATCGATAGCCGCTTCTTCGGGCTAATCCATCTTTTCGACACGTGTGTTCTGGTCGATCCGGAAACATTCTCCGATCGGCTCAGCGCCGCCGGATTTCAGGACGTGCAGGTAGATGTCAACCCATATGCATTTCGATTCCGCGCGCGAAAGCCTTCGCTAGACTGACCAATATCTGCATGAAGCAGGTGAAGTATTCGACCGTGCTGCCTCTGATTCAATAGCGTGTTTGTAACTCAGCCGCGAGTGTCCGGCTTTGATCGAATACGCGGGGTGGCCGAACCAGCAGGCCTCTCGGGATTCCGCTCGGTGAATTGATCGTGCAGAACCACATTGAGCAGCGACTTATGGACCCGGATGCGGCCGTTGTATTCGATGAGGCCGAGCCTGCGAAAGCGATTCATGAAGAAGCTGACGCGGGAGCGGGTGGTGCCGATCATCTCCGCCAGGGTTTCCTGTGTGATGGGGGGAAGCAAGTGTTCCGATTCGCCCGGTTCACCGAATTCAGCCATTAACAGGAGAATCCTCGCCAAACGCCTTTCGCTGGAGTTAAAAAGCTGATCGACAAGATCGGCCTGGGCTCGCATGCTGCGGACCAGCAGGAATTTCAAGTACATTTCAGAGAGAGAGTGCTCCTGGTGCATCATGCGGATCATCTCTTCCCTCTCAATCCTGAGCGCTGTACAGGCGGTAATGGCGCTAGCCGTGGCCATGTGCAGCCCACCCACGCTGGCCAGCGACTCCTCGCCAACGAATTCCCCGGCGGGGATAAGCGCGATGGTGGCCTCCTTGCCTTCATGCGAAACGACGGTGAGTTTTGCACGGCCCGTCTGTAGATAGAAGATGGCGTTAGCCGAGCTTCCCTGCGAAAAGAAGACCTGCTTGGGCTTCAAGTGGACGATTCTTCGTCCCACTCCCGCTTCTTCCAGAAAGGCAGCGAGGTCAAAGGTCATGCTTTTACCTCGAAGGAAAAGATTGATGGATCGGCTAAATTGTACTCGCTTGGAATTGCGATCTTTGTACGGTATCTGATATAACTCGAAATATCTTTGTACGGTATCTGACGTAACTCTAACTTTATCATGCAATTGTGGGTTTGGCGCACACTGATTGTGATATGGTTTTGTGTGAAAGTGAGGATTCCTTGCGCACGAGCGGCTTTAAGAACACTCTATTGAAAGCTCTGGACGGGGAGATCATTGAGCGCCTCCGTTTGCAGCCGGTGAAATTCGAGCTGAAACATGAAATCGAATATCCTGGCAACCCGATCGACCGCCTCTTTTTTCTCGAAGAGGGGATGGCGTCGATGACGACAACATTCAAGGATGGGTCTCAGGTCGAAGTAGGGATGTTCGGTTTTGAGTCGGTCATCGGCGTCTCAGCTCTCATGGGAACAAAAAAGAGCCTGAATCGCGTCTACACCCAGATAGCCGGCCATGGCTATAGCTGCCAGGTAGAGGACGCGAGAAGAGAGTTCCGTCTTGGCGGCGCCTTTCAGTTTCTGGCTCTGCGCTATGTTCAGGCGCACCTCGTTCAGGCAATGCAATCCGCAGGATGCAATGCGAAACACAACTTCGAACAGCGGCTCGCCCGCTGGCTGCTCCTCTGCGCGGACCGCGCGCACATCGACACGTTCAAGATTTCGCATGAGTTTCTCGCGGATATGCTTGGTGGTCGCCGTCCTACTATTTCCACGACAGCCGGGATTCTCAAGCGAAAAGGACTTATCGAATACACCCGCGGAGAAATCCGCATCCTCGATGTTCCTGGGCTCACGAAGGCTTCTTGCGAGTGCTATCTGACCATCAAGGATTATCTCGACAATTACACAAAGTTCGATACCTCAATCACTGCTTAGCCGTTTCATCCCGCCGCAGCCGCGGATGGGGCCAGGATAAAGATACTGAAACTGAAGTCTGAAGCGCGTCAACATAACAC
>CAWFZU010000020.1:0-4379 GCA_963820195.1 uncultured Acidobacteriaceae bacterium
CAGCGCCGTAGCCCAGATGCCCGGTCAGGAAAGGCCAGGCTTGGCGCCCGTTGCGGCGCAGCAGTCAGAGCATGGATTTCATGCCACGGTGGGTTCCGAGGTGATTGACGTTACGGTTTGCGGCGCATCGGTGATCCACGTTCTGGCCCGGCCCGACGCGGAGGCGCAGCCCGGGCAGAAGCCATGGATGCTCGATGCAAGCCAATCCTGCGCGGGCGCTCCCTTTCAATTCGCGCAAAATACGAAGTCGGCAACACTCAAGACGGAAAAGCTCCAAATCTCCTTCGGACTGGAGCGCGGCAATCTATCTTTTCGTGCGGCGAATGGAGACGCGCTGTTGCGTGAAGGCAACAGCTTGCCGCGAACGTATGAGCCTATGCAAATCAATGGCGAGAGCACTTACCGGGTCACTGATCGCTTCAATCCCGTACCGACAGAAGCGGTCTATGGGCTGGGGCAGCACCAGAGTGGTCATATTCAACTATCGCGGCGCAACCGTCGAGTTGGGCCAGAACAACACCGACGTCGCGATTCCTCTGCTGCTCTCGAGCAAAGGCTATGCGCTGATGTGGAACACCGCCGCCTTCACCTACGTCGACAATCGCTTTCCCAGCGAACTCACATTCAGCGCCATGGCCGGCAAGTCGATTGACTACTACTTCATCTATGGCCCGGAGATGGATACGATCATCCACGAATACCGGAGCATGACCGGGCACACGCCGATGCTGCCCAAGTGGGCCTACGGCTTCTTTCAATCCAAGGATCGCTACATCTCGCTCGACGAGATTCAGAAGATCGCGCAACGCTATCGCGCCGAGCACATTCCGCTGGACGCGATGGTGCAGGACTGGTTCTGGTGGAAGAACGAGGGCGATCCGGATTTCAACGCCAACTTCCACGATGTGCCGAAAGATCTCGATGCTCTGCACAAAGAGAATGTGCATACCATGATCTCCGTCTGGGGCCTGCTCGATCCCGCCTCTGAAACCTACAAGACTCTTGATGCGAAACACCTCCTTATTCCCGGCGCGCATGTCTACGATCCCAGCAGCCCTGAGGCGCGCGACATCTATTGGAACCGGCTGCCCGGCAAACTGCTTGCGCAGGGATGGGATGCCTTCTGGCTGGATAGCGCCGAGCCGGAAGAGTTTTGGCCGCACATGGGCGACGCCATCCTGCGCAACAAGCAGCTTGCCATCGGCAACGGCGCGGAGTACACCAATGTCTTTCCGCTTGCTTCATACCCTCGGCGTGCAAGACCATTGGAAGGCAACCACCGACCGCAAGCGCGTCTTTCTGCTGACCCGGTCGGCGTTTTTAGGCCAGCAGCGCGTCGGCGCCACGGTGTGGTCCGGCGACGTGTACACCAGCTATTGGGCGCTCTCGCATCAAGTCCCCGCCGGGCTGAATTTCGCGCTCAGCGGCTATCCGTATTGGACAACCGATATCGGCGGCTACTGGCCTGCCTTCCCCGGCGTCTCGAACAGCCCGCCTACCAAGAACTCTATGCGCGCTGGTTTGAGTTCGGAACATTCTGCCCTATCTTTCGCACCCACGGCCATCGCCCCAACAACGAGCTATGGACCTACGACAAGGTCGAGCCCACGCTCATCCGTTACGACAAGCTGCGCTATCGTCTCATGCCGTATATCTACTCGCTGGCATGGATGGTATCGAGTGAGGATTACACCATTCAGCGCCCGCTGGTCATGGATTTTCGCTCCGACGACAAAACGTGGAATATCGGCGACGAGTTCATGTTCGGTCCAGCCATTCTGGTCAACCCGGTGCTGAAAGCCAACGCCACGCATCGCGGCGTCTATCTGCCGGCTTCGCCTGCATGGTACGACTTCTGGACCGGAGCGGCGACGCCCGGCGGTAAAGAAATCGAAGCGGAAGCGCCGCTCGATCGCATGCCGCTCTATGTGCGCGCTGGATCCATCCTTCCGATGGGACCTGAAATCGAATATGCCGCGCAGAATCCCGGCGGCCCCATCGAACTCCGCATCTATCGCGGCGCCGACGGCCAATTCAACCTATACGACGATGCGGGCGATAGCTACGACTACGAGAAGGGTCAGCACACCGTGATTCCCATTCGCTGGAACGACAGCGCCGCACTCCTCACCATCGACGCACGTGAAGGCACTTATCCCGGCATGGTCGAAACGCGCGCCTTCCGGATTGTCCTGGTGGGAAGCGCGCACGGGACCGGTGTTGAAGTGACGGGCAAGGCTGACAAGGAGATCACCTACGATGGCAAGGAAACCAAGGTAAGCCTTCGTTAATCGGGAGCAATAGCCTGGGCTGACCCGCGTGGATCAGCCCGGCCATTTTTTGCGCGCATATCGGTTAGGCTGCCGGTTGGCGTATCGCTGGGAATTAGTCTCTTCCCGCTCGCGTTTGGGTTAGGAGAGCAGGTTATGCAATGTAGTGTATTGATCTGACAGAAAAGCCCCACATCCAGTGAGGAACGTGCACCGGATGAGGGGCTTTCATTTCAACATTACAGCCTCTGCGCCGAAGGCGGGTTGGCCACACCGCAGGTGCTTACTTGTCCGTCAGCGCTTCCACGCCGGGCAGCTTCTTGCCTTCCAGAAACTCCAGCGAAGCGCCGCCGCCGGTGGAGATGTGCGTGATCTGGTCGGCTACGCCGGCCTGGTTGATGGCGGTGACCGAGTCGCCGCCGCCGATGATGGAGATGGCCGCCTTGTTGGCCGCAACGGCCTTGGCGATGGCGTTGGTGCCCACGGCAAAGCGGGGAAACTCGAAGACGCCGGCCGGGCCGTTCCAGACGATGGTCCGCGCCGTCGAAACCACTTCCTCAATGGCCGCGATGGACTTGGGGCCGATGTCCAGTCCCTGCCAGTCGGCGGGGAAGTTGACCGAGCAATCCCACGCCTGGGTGTTGGCGTCGGCGCGCGAAGTTGTCGGCCAGAATGTTATCGACGGGCAGCAGCAGGTTCGACGCCCTTGGCCTTGGCCTTGTCGAGCGCGGCCTTGGCCATGTCGATCTTGTCTTCTTCGACGAGCGACTTGCCGGTGGTGACGCCCAGCGCGCGCTGGAAGGTGTAAGCCATGCCGCCGACGATGACCAGCGTATCGACCTTGTCGAGCAGGTTGTCGATGACGTCGATTTTGCCGGAGATCTTGGAGCCGCCGATGATGGCCACGAAGGGCTTTTCGGGCGTTTCCAGCGCCTTGCCGAGATAGGTGATCTCCTTTTCCATCAGCAGGCCGGCGACGGCGGGCTTGAGGAAGTGAGTGATGCCCTCGGTGGAGGCGTGGGCGCGATGGGCGCGAGCCGAAGGCGTCGTTGACGTAGACATCGGCCAGCGAGGCCAGCGCCTTGGAGAAGGCCGGATCGTTGGCTTCTTCCTCGGCGTGGAAGCGCAGGTTTTCCAGCAGCAGCACCTGGCCGGACTCGAGCTGGCGGGCCATCTCGCTGGCCACTTCGCCGATGCAATCGGGCGCAAAGGCCACGTTGACGTCCTCGCCCAGCTCCTTGTCGAGCAGTTCGCGCAGCCGGTCGACCACCGGGCGCAGCGAGTACTTGGGATTCGGCTTGCCCTTGGGACGGCCCAGGTGCGAGGCCAGAATCACCTTGGCCTTGCGCTGCAGGGCGTAGACGATGGTGGGCAGCGTGGCCACGATGCGGGTGTCGTCGGTGATGGTCGAGCCGTCTTCGGTGAGCGGCACGTTGAAATCGACGCGGATGAAGACCCGCTTGTTGGCCAGATCGATGTCGCGAATGGAGAGCTTGGGCATGGGAACGGCCTTCCTTGAATTTGGTTACAGAACAATTTCTAGAGCCGAGCGGCAGCCAGGCTCCAAGCCGGAAACCACGGCTTCCATCTCGATCTCGGCGCACCACTTGGGGTTGAGCAGCGCGGCGACGACCATGGTGCTAGCGGGGCGAATCTCGCCGAAGAACTCGCCATGGACGCGGCCCACGGCCTCCCAGTCCTCGGCATGAGCCAGATAGATGCGGGTGCGGACGACGTCTTTGAAGGTTGCGCCGGCCTCGGCTAGTGCCGCCGCGGCGATCTCGAAGATGCGGCGGGTCTGTCCGGCTGCGTCCTGATCGTCGGCGCCGACCGGGCCGGTTCCGGAGAGGTGAACGGTAGTTCCCCACGCGCACGGCGCGGGAGAAGCCGATGATGGGTTCGTAGGGCGAAGTGCCAGTGATGTTTTTGCGCATATCAGTTTTCATAGGATCAGAGATCAGGGCGTCTTATCTGTTCCCTGATCCCTGTTCCCTGGTTCAGCTATAGTCCCTTCTCGGCCAGGAAGCCGATCAGGTCGACGACGCGGCTGGAGTAGCCCCACTCGTTGTCGTACCAGCTCAACACCTTGACGCTCGACCCGACGACCTT
>CAWFZU010000021.1:0-13262 GCA_963820195.1 uncultured Acidobacteriaceae bacterium
CACCATCCCCGAACAGGCTACGCGAGAGGTGCTGGCCATTCCCGAACGCTACGAGCGCGTCTGCATCACGCCGCTCGGCATCCCCGATGGATGGCCTGAACCGATGCCCAAGAAGAAGCTTGAGGAATTTGTCGTCTTCGAATCGTTTGTATAGGAGTAGATGAGCTTTGCAGCCAGGAAATCGACTCCGATGCAAAGCGAAAATGGCAACCTGTTTAACCACGAACCACGAAATAGGAGAGAGCAATGGCATCGAATGGAACACTCATTGAAATTGAAGACCTGACCAAAATCTTCTACACCGACGAAGTGGAGACGCACGCGCTCTCCGGCATTCACCTCACCATCTCGCGCGGCGAGTACGTGGCCATGTCCGGTCCTTCGGGCTGCGGCAAATCCACTCTGCTCTCGATTCTGGGATTGCTCGACACGCCCACGGCCGGCAAGTATCTGCTCAACGGCAATCCAGTCGAGAATCTCAGCTTCGGCGACCGCTCGCGCATCCGCAACCAGGAGATCGGCTTCATCTTCCAGAGCTTCAATCTCATCGGCGATCTGACTGTCGAAGAGAATGTCGAGCTGCCGCTGACCTATCGCGCCGGGATGCCTTCAGCCGAACGCAAGAAGCGCGTCAAGGAAGCGCTGGAGCGCGTCAACATGGCGCACCGCATGAGGCACTATCCCGCGCAACTCAGCGGCGGCCAGCAGCAGCGCGTCGCCGTGGCGCGCGCATTGGCCGGTTCGCCGTCGATCCTGCTGGCCGACGAGCCCACCGGCAACCTCGACTCGAAGAACGGCGAAGCCGTCATGCATCTGCTCGCCGACCTGCACCGCGAAGGTTCGACGATCTGCATGGTGACGCACGATCCGCGTTTCGCCCGCCACGCCCAGCGCGAGGTCCATCTCTTCGACGGCAAGGTCGTCTCGGAAACCGAATTGAAGAAGCTGGAAGAGGAAGTGGAGGCGTAGCCATGTTGTTCGAGGACATTCGCTACGCATTTCGTAAATTGCGCAAGACTCCCGGCTTCACGGCTGTGGCCGTCCTCACGCTGGCGCTGGGGCTGACTGTTAACGCCACCATCTTCTTTATGATCAACGACCTGTTTCTGCGGCCCTTGCCAGCAGCCGATCCAGGACGGCTGGTGGTAATTGGGCAGACGACCACTCAGATGCCGATGATTATTCCTTTTTCGTACCCGGATTTTCAGGACTTTCAGCGATCTGCCGAAGGAAACGGCCATGAAGTTCCAGAGATGGCGCGGGCGTTTTCCGGAATCATGTCCTACCTGGAATCGGCAGTACAGATGAGCCGTCAAGGCGAGGCCGCCGAACGAACTTATGTACACATGGTCAGCGGCAACTACTTTGCGGTGCTGGGCGCGCAGCCAATGCTGGGACGGCTTTTTCTTCCTAATGAAGGGAAGACTGTGGGCGCGGATGCCATCATCGTTCTCACTTACGATACATGGAAGAACCGCTTTGCCGCCGACCCGCATATCATCGGCCAGACGGTGAAGATCGACGGCCTTCCGTTTACCGTGGTGGGCGTAACGCAGCCCCAGTTTGTGGGAGCGCAGTGGGGCACGGCGCTGAGCGGATTCATGCCGATTACCATGCTGCCGAAGATGAATCCCGCGGCCTACGAAATCATCTACAATCGCGGATCCACATCGGTCTTCATGATGGGCCGCCTGCAACCGGGCGTCAGCCTTGTGCAGGCCCGCGCCGCGGCTAGCCTGATGATGGCGCGCATCATGAAGGATTACAGCCCGCAGCATCCGAAGGGTGCCTCGTCCACTGTGATCCGCGAATCGATGAGCCGCCCCTCGCCCTTCGTAGCCAACTTCCTGCCGATGATTGCCGGCGCGCTGATGATCCTGGCGCTGTTGGTGCTGGCAATTACCGTGGCAAATATGGCTAATCTGCTCTATACGCGCGCTGCCGATCGCGAGCGGGAGTTGGCGATTCGCGGCGCTCTGGGAGCCTCGCGCGGACGGCTGCTGCGCCAGTTGCTCGCCGAGAGCACCCTGCTCGCCCTCGCCGCCGGAGCCATCGGCGCGATTGCCGCCATCTTTATCACTCCCCTGCTCGGCAAGATGATTCTGCTTGGCGATATGGCGCCTCCGGCCAACACCGGCACGGATTGGCGATTGTTTGTCTTCACGTTTGTTGCATCGCTGGTCTCTGGCATTCTTGCCGGACTCCTGCCCGCATGGAAGGCGACCCGGCTGGAGATTTTACCGCTGCTGAAAAAATCGCCCACAACGGCTGGAGGCAACCACTGGCTGCGCAGCTTGCTGGTCATCGGCCAGGTGGCCATCTCGTGCGTGGTGCTGATCTGCGCCGGATTGGCTGCGCGCAGCGTGCAAAAGCTCTCGCAGATCAATCTCGGCTTTCGCCCCGATCACATCTTTCTTGCATCGGTCGATCCTTCGTTGCAACGCTACAGCGATGAGCGCAGCCGGCACTTTCAAGAGCAGTTGCTCGACAAGCTCCGCACCCTGCCCGGCGTCACCAGCGCCAGCATCGCCACGCATCTGCCGTTTGATAATGGAGGCAGCATGCGCGCCGGTGTTTGGCCCGAAGGGCAAACGCCAACCAGTATCCAGAAGTATTTGATCGTTGTTTGTACCTCTGTCGATCACGCTTATCTTGAAACGATGGGAACGCGCCTCGTGGCAGGCCGCGATTTTACCGCGCAGGACGATGCCGCCGCGCCGCGCGTGGCCATCATCAATCGAGCGCTGGCCCAGCAATTGTGGCCGAACGGCGATGCCGTCGGCAAACGCCTCTCTCTGCAAGGCGAGCCGTGGCAGGTCATCGGCATCATCGATGAGATGCGCGTATGGACGATCTCCGAAACGAATCGCCCGCTGATCTTTTACCCCTTGGCGCAGCGCTTCCAGAACAACGTCACCATTGTTGTGCGCACCGGAATGGACCCGCTCGAAATCACCGCATCCGTGAAGCAAGCCGTCGCCCAACTCGATCCAGAAATGGCGGTCTACAACATTCGCACACTAGACCAGCAAATCGTCAGCAGTCCAATGGGCATGGCTCCGATGCGCATGGGCACCATCATCGCGGGCGGACAAGGTCTTATTGCGCTCTTCCTCGCCACGCTCGGCCTCTACGCATTGATCTCCCACTCCGTTAAACAGCGCGCGCATGAGATCGGCATTCGAATTGCGCTCGGCGCCAAGCCTGGCAATGTACTGAGCATACTCATCTGGCAGGGTTTGCGTCTGGTTCTCATCGGTCTCGGCCTGGGATTGGCAGCCGCCTTCGCAGTGACGCGTCTGCTCTCCAGTGTTCTCTATGGCGTCAAGTCCACTGACCTGCTGACCTTTGGTGGCGTCTCGCTTTTACTGGCCGGTGTAGCCGTCTTGGCAAGCTATCTTCCCGCGCGCCGCGCCGCCTCCATTGAACCTATGCAGGCATTGCGCTCGGAATAACCACCCAGCGAGGAGAATGAACGATGAACATGCTGCTTAAGGACATCCGCTACGCACTCCGCCAGTTGTGCCGCTCGCCGGGATTCACGCTCACGGTTGTGATTACATTGGCGCTGGGCATCGGCGCGCTGACCACGGTCGCCACCTGGACGAACGCCGTGCTGTTCAGTCCCTGGCCGCACGTCGAGGCGCCGCGCCAGCTCCGCTTTGTTTCCGCCACCGTGCTTGGCGGGCAGGGATATTCTCTGCACTACGACCAATACGGCTATGTGCGCGATCAGGGACGCAGCTGGCAGGATTCGGCGGCGTTCGCGTGGGCCAAGGTAAACCTGACCGCGCCGGATGCGCCTCCGCAGGCTATCCCGGTGGGCATGGTTTCGGCCAGCTACTTTTCGTTCCTCGGACTCAGACCGCAGGCCGGCCATTTCTTCAATCCGCATGCAGACGATCGCGCCTTCGGCGTCAACGACGAGGTGGTTCTTTCCGACCGGTTGTGGCGGATGCAATTCGCCGCCAATCCCGGCATCATCGGCCGCACCATCGAGATCAATCGTCACATTTTCACCGTAGTCGGCGTGGCGCCGCAGGAGTTCTCGGGGATCTTCGGCGGCATGGAAGAAAACGCGTGGCTTCCTCTCGAGCCTCGGCGATCTCTCCGCCGAAGCCGGTCCCGATCCGCTCAAGCACTACGGCCTGCAGGTGGCGGTCCGCATGCGCCCCGGTGTCTCCGACGCCTCTGTCGCGGCGGAACTGCACACCCTGGCGCACAGCTTTGCTCTCCAGCAGCACGACAGCAGCTACAACGGCTGGGACCTGAACCTTGACGACTCGGCTCACTTCGAGCGCGGGATGTTCGCCATGGTCGGCCAGATGCTTCCCGTATTGCTGGTCGCTTCCGTGTTGCTGATGATCCTGGTGTGCATGAATATCGCTTCGCTGCTGGCCCAGAACGCCGCGCGCCGCCAGCGCGAAATCGCTATTCGCACCGCGCTCGGCGCTTCCCCCAGGCGCATCGCCGCGCAGATATTTCTCGAAACCGGTCTACTCGCAATGCTGGGCGGCGTCTGCGGATGGGTCATGAGCGCGCTGATGTCGCGCGCTCTCTACCTGCTGTTGGCGAGCTTCGGCCCCACGCTGGCTTTCAATCTGCGCGCCGATCTGAGCATCGTTCTCTTCGTCGCCGGCGTTGTTCTCGCAGTCACGCTGGTGTGCGGCATGCTTCCCGTGCGCCAGTCAATGCGCTCTTCGCAGCGCGAGGCTCTGCATCGTGGCAGCACGGCGGTGACCGGGGTATCGGGCCGGCGTCTCGGCCGACGTATTCTCCTCGGGCTGCAACTGGCCATATGTTTTGTGGTCTTGGTGTGCTGCGGACTGCTTACGCGCAGCGCCCTGAACACGCTGCATCGCGATCCCGGCTTCAACCGCGCCAACTGCCTCACCGCCGAGGTCGACTTTGCGCGTTCCGGCTACAAGGGAGAGCAGGCGCAGGCGTTTCGCGGCGCTCTTATCGAACGCCTCCGCGCAATGCCCGGAGTCACTGGAGCGACGTTCACCTCCCACCTGCCCATGGGCGACAACGGCGCGGGCAATACGCAGGAGTTCGGCGTTTCCGGCTACGTGCCCGCCAAGAACGAAGATATGGAAGTCGTGACGGACTTCGAGGGCCCCGACTTTTTCCGCACCATGGGCATCGCGCTCAACCGCGGACGCGACTTCAGCACCGGTGACACAGCCGAATCCACCCCGGTGGCCATCGTCAACGAGGCCATGGCGCGGCACTACTGGCCCAACGGCGACGCCATCGGCCACAGCATCGAGTTTCGCAAGAAGGCGTGGCAGGTTGTGGGTGTGGTTCCTAATTACGCCTATCACGATCCGCAGGACACCGACCCTTCCCCCGTGCTATTCCTGCCCATGGCGCAAACGGGATTTGCATCCTACACAATCTTCGCTCTCCGCTCACGCAGCGATGCCGGCGCACTGGCGCTGCAACTACGCCAGGCGGTATCGAGCCTCGATAGCGCTTTGCCGGTTGAGAACGTGCGCACGCTTGAGGATGTCAGCAGTATGATGTATCAGTTTTCGCGCATTCGGGCGGAACTGCTTGGAGTGTATGCCCTGTCGAGCCTTTTCGTCGCCATGATGGGGCTTTACGCGGTGATTGCCTTCACGGTGGTTGAACGCCAGCGCGAGTTCGGCCTGCGCATGGCGCTCGGATCAACGCGCGCGGCTATCTTCCGCCTGGTGCTGGCCGGCAGCACTTCCATTGCCGCCATCGGATTGGTCATCGGCGGCGCGGCTTCCATAGCGGCAGTGCGCCTGCTGCGTTCCATGCTCTTCGGCGTAGCTCCGTTCGATCCTGTGAGTTTTGGCGCCGCGGTGGTTGCTCTGTTGTTTGTGCTTTTGGCTGCGGGCTTCATTCCCGCCCGCCGTGCGGCTTCCATTGAACCCATGCAGGCGTTGCGCTCTGAATAGAGTTTTCACACCTTCGAGGAGAATAGGAATGAACACGCTGCTTCAGGACATCCGCTACACGCTCCGCCAGTTGCGCCGCGATCCCGGCTTCGCCTCCACCGTGGTCCTCACCCTGGCCCTCAGCGTGGGCGTGGCCACCGCGGTCTTTTGCGTCATCGACAACGTGATTCTGCGGCCGCTGCCGTATGCGCATCCGGAGCGCATTGTCTCCGTTGACGGCCGCAGCCAAAGCGGCTATACCCAGCCGGAATCATGGCCCTCCTACCAGGACGAGCGCGCGCAGGCCTCCTCGTTCCAGGCTCTGGCGGGATACTTCCGCTGGAGAGATGTGGCCATGGAGACTCCCGACGGGCCTGTGGTGCTCCAGTCCGTCCGCACCACCGACAACTTCTTCGATGTCTTCGGCGTGCATCCCCTTCTGGGCCGCACCTTCCTGCCCGGCGAGCAGGAACCGGGCAAGAATGATCTCGTTGTGCTTAGCTACGAGACCTGGCAGAAACACTTCAACGGCGCCAGCGATGTACTGGAAAAACCCGTGCGCCTGGACGGCCGCGCCTACACCATCATTGGCGTAATGCCGGCGGGCTTTCGCTTCCCCTTGAGTACGCGCGACGGCGTCTATACACCATTGCATCTGGACGCCGAACCCTGGATGAAGAATCGCGGCTCTCATTGGCTTTGGGCTGTGGCGCGGCTCAAAGAGGGCATCACCATCGAACAGGCACAGGCCGATCTCGCTCATATCTTCAACGATCTGGGCCGCGCGTATGCCGATTCGGATGGAGGCCGGACAGCCCGCTTGCAAATGCTCTCGCAGAACGTCAACAGCCAAAGCAGGGGGCCGCTGTGGACGCTGCTGGGCGCGGTCCTGGCAGTACTGGCCATTGGTTGCGTGAATATCGCGGGCCTGCTTCTGGCGCGCGGCGTGAAGCGCGAACGTGAGATGGCCATGCGTGTGGCCATCGGCGCGGGGCGCAAACGACTCATCCGCCAAGTGCTCACTGAAGGAGTCATGTTGGCGCTGTTGGGTGCGGCAGGTGGAGTGTTACTGGCATCGCTCATGCTCGACCTGATGCACACCTTCCTCATCAAGGCTCTGGCGCGCGGCGCGGACATTCACATGAACTGGAAGGTGCTCGCCGCGGCAATAGCCGTTGCCGTCATTGCCAGCCTGGCTGCTTCGCTCTATCCGGCACTGCGTCTCTCCGGCATCGATCCCAATCGCGCTTTGAAGGCCGGCGGCAGCGCCGGCATGCAGCGCGGACAGTATCGACTGCGTTCCGGCTTTGTCGTCACTCAGGTAGCGCTCACGCTCATGCTTCTGGTGGTCGCCGGGATGCTGATCCGCGTGGTGACGCGCTATCGCCATACCGATCTGGGCTTCGATCCGGCGCACATCCTCGCCGTCGATCTGCACATAGCGCCCGGACGCTTTGAGGGCCGCGACGTACTGGCGAACTTCTATCAGCCGCTGCTCGATCGCGTGGCGCACATTCCAGGCGTGCGTGCCGCCGGCCTCATCGATATGCTGCCTATCGAGTCCTGGGGATCGAACTGAGGACGTTCACATCGCCGGCCAGCCGCCCTATCCACCCAACCAGGAGATGCTTGCGGAATATCGCATGGTCACCACCGGTTACTTCGACGTTTTCAATATTCCATTCCATCAGGGGCGTAGGCTCTCGCCGCAGTTGGATGTGAGCGCCAATAAAGCTCCCACAGTGGTCGTTAACGATGCCTTCGTGAGAAAGTTTCTGCCTTCCGGATTCGGCCCGGCTACGCCGCACCTCGACGACCACCAAAAGCCTGAGGAGAAAACCGCTGTGGTCGGCGTGATGGGCAATGTCAGCCAGGATATCCGCGAACCTGGGCTGGCGGAGATGGATTACCTGCTTGATGAGATCCCGGCGAAGGACCGCCCCGCGGCTCTGTCGACCATGGTTCTTGTCATGCGCACCGATGGCGACCCCAAACAGATCGTCTCGGCGCTGCGCAACGCATTGCATGAGATTGATCCCACCGTGCCTCTTGCCGATCCGCGCACCATGACCGAAGTCATCGCGGAGACGCTTGTCTTTGAGCGCATGGAGAGCTGGCTCTTCGGCATCTTTGCCGGGCTTGCTCTGGCGCTGGCATTAGTTGGTTTGTATGGACTGATCAGTCACGAAGTCGAGCAGTCCACGCGCGACATCGGTGTGCGCATGGCTCTCGGCGCATCGCGACCCGGCATTCTCGCCATGGTGCTGCGCCGCGTCGCATGGATGCTCGGAACGGGAACGATTGCGGGCCTTGTGCTTACATTGCTCGCTCGCAAGCTCATCGGCGTTGTCATCTACTTCGAACCGCAAAAGGAGGCCGGAGGCTTTCTGCTGGTGGCCTTGCCGCTGGTCGTTGCGGGTCTGGTTGCCGCGCTCATCCCTGCACGCCGCGCCGCTTCCATTGAACCCATGCAGGCACTGCGCGCCGAGTATAATCAACAGTCGAGGAGAAGGAACGATGAACACGCTGCTTCAGGACATTCGCTACGCACTGCGCCAGTTGCGCAAGTCGCCGGGATTCACGCTGACCGTGGTCGTCACGCTGGCGCTGGGCATCGGCGCCAACGCCGCTGTCTTCACGCTCTTCGATCAGGTGCTGCTGCGCATGTTGCCCGTCGAGCGGCCCAAGGAGTTGGTGCGTTTCGAGTGGAGCGGCGACTTCTCCGGTTCGATCGAGCAGCTTCGGCGGCGACACCACGAACTACTTCTCCTATCCCATGTACAAGGATCTGCGCGACCAGAACCAGGTTTTTTCCGGGATGCTCGCTGCGGATCAGCACTGGTGTCGGCGTGAGTTGGCGCAACCAGGCCGAAAACAAGGACGCCGAAGTTGTCACCGGCAATTATTTCCAGTTGCTTGGACTGAAGCCCGCCGTGGGCCGTCTTCTGACCCCGCAGGACGACACAGCAAAGAACGCCAACCCTGTCGCGGTCCTCAGCTACGACTATTGGAAGACACGCTTCGCTGCATCGCGCGATGTCGTCGGCCAGACGGTGCTCATCAACGGCCATCCCTTCACCATCCTTGGCGTGGCGCCGGAGAACTTCGACTCCGCCATCGGCGGATACAAGCCCGGCCTCTTCATCCCCATCAGCATGGTCGAGATCGCCATGCCGTGGATGGCCCCGCGCGACAACCTGAACCGTCACGATTCTGTCTGGCTTACGCTGGTGGCGCGATTGAAGCCGGGCGTATCCAACTCCCAGGCCGAGGCAAGCCTTGGGCCGCTGTGGCACTCGTTGCGCGCGTATGAATTGACTCTCTACAAATCGCGGTCCGAACGTTTCAAGAAGAACTTCCTCGACAATTCGCATCTCAAGGTATTGGACGACTCGACCGGCTTTTCTCCTGACCGCATGGAGTTGAAGACGCCACTCATCATTCTCATGAGCATGGCCGGCCTGCTGATAGCCATGTGCGCCATCAACGTGGCCACGCTGCTGCTGCTTCGCGCCGCGGGACGCGCGCGCGAAATGTCCATGCGCTACGCTCTCGGCGCGCAACGCAGCCGCATCGTTTCGCAGTTGCTGGTCGAAGGCGGATTGCTCGGCATCGCCGGCGCAGCCGCGGGCCTTGCGCTCGCGCCGCTGGTTGCCACGTACTCTGGTGCGCCTGATGACCAGCGCCGATCCCGGCGAGTGAGCCGTATTCCGCTTCCATCGATGCGCGCGTGCTGCTGTTCACGCTTGCGATTTCGCTGGTGGTGAGCCTGCTGTTCAGCATCGCGCCGGTCTTCCACTTCCTGCGTCCCGATCTGGCCAACGCGCTGCGCCAGAATGCCGGCACCGCATCGAAGAGTTCGCAGCGCTTCCGCAAGCTGGCCGTGGGCGCGCAGATTGCGCTCAGCGTCATGCTGCTCGGCGGCGCGGGCCTGTTTGTGCGCACGCTCGACAATCTCCGCCATCAAGATGTGGGCTTCCAAACCTCAAACCTGGTTGTCTTCTCACTTGATCCAACAAACTCCGGCTATGGCGAAGACCGCACACCGCAGATCGTCACCAACTCTCTTGAAGCGCTGCGCCGCATTCCCGGCGTTGTCACCGTTGCCGCTACCACCGACCCCGAACTCGCCAGCGACACCTCGACAGGGAACTTCTCCATTCGGGCTACAAACCTGCTGAAGAAGAACACATGAACTTCGAAGCATCCGCGGATCACGGCCGGCTACTTTGCGACGCTGCGCCAGCCGCTTTTGGTGGGCCGGGAGTTCACCGCCTCGGACGCGAAAGGGCAGCCCAGCGTGGCCGTAGTGAACCTGGCCTTCGCCAGACGCTTCTACGGCTCGCCGCAGAACGCGCTGGGCCGCGCCATCGCAGAAGGCGGTGGCGACAATGTGAAATTCGACACCACCATCGTTGGCGTGGTGGGCGACATGCAGGCATGAGGATCTGCGCACTGCGATGGCCCGGCCGTCTATAGGCCTTACCTGCAGCAGAATCATCCCGGCGGCGTGCGAGGTCTACGTGCGCACCGCGCAGGCTCCCGGAGACTGTGGAATCCGCGATACGCCAGACCGATTCATCAACTCGATCCCACACTGGTCGTCGATGGCCTGCGCACCATGGAGCAGCAAGTGGACCGCAGCTCTTCCGATGAACGAGCGCTGGCCTTTCTCGCCATCGGCTTCTCCGCGCTGGCGATGCTGCTGGCTGCCGTCGGACTATACGGCGTGCTGGCTTATTCCACCGAGCAGCGCACGCGTGAGATCGGCGTGCGACTGGCGCTGGGCGCGCCGCGGTCGAATGTCATCGTGCTGATCGTTCGCGAGATGGCCATCATCGCGGCCATCGCCACGGCGATTGCGCTGCCTTCCATCGTTGCTCTGGCCCGGCTTTTCAGTAGTCAGTTGTACGGCGTCACCAACTTCGATCCGCTTACATTGTCGGTAACAGTTACTCTCACCGCGGCGATGGCAGCGCTGGCCGCAGCGCTGCCCGCCCGCCGCGCCGCAACCATTGAACCCATGCAGGCCCTACGCACTGAGTAAGAAAGGAAACGAGCGATGCGAACGATCTTGCAAAACCTCCGCTACGCGCTGCGCCAGTTACGCAAGTCGCCGGTGTTCACTCTGACCGCGGTACTCACGCTGGCCCTGGGCATCGGCGCTAACACCGCTATCTTCACGGCGGTTTACGCCACGCTGCTCGCGCCCATGCCTTATCCCGAGCCTGACCAACTCGTCATGGTCTGGTCCAAGATTCAGGGCTTCCACAACGGCATTGCGGCGCAGGACTTCGTTGACTGGAAGAACCAGAGCAAGTCTTTTCAGGATCTGAATGCATGGTCTGGCGGCAGTTTCAATCTCGCCACCAAGGATCAGCCGGAGTATGTCGAGGGCCAGTTCACCACGCCCGGCTTCTACAAGATGATGGGCGTCAGGTTTCTGTACGGGCGCGACTTTCTCCCCGAGGAAGGAGTGGCAGGCAGGGATCGCGTCGTGGTCCTGGTCAACAAACTATGGAAGCGCCTGGGCTCCGATCCAAAGATTATCGGCAAGCAAATCCAGATCGATGGAGCACCCTATACCGTCGTCGGGGTCATGGCTCCGGGCCAACCCGATCGTCTCGATCAGAATCTGATTGTGCCGCTGGTCTTCAAGCCGGAGCAGTTGAATCACGACTTCCATTGGCTGCTGGCCATGGGACGCCTAAAGCCCAATGTGAGCATCCATCAGGCGCAGGCCGACATGGATACGGTCACCGCCAACATCGCGCAGGCCTTTCCCAAAAGCAACAAGGGATGGGGCGCATTTGTCGAGCCGCTGAAGAATGATTTTCTGCCGAAAGAACGAATCCAGACCCTGTGGATGCTGCTCGGCGCAGTGGGCTTTGTGCTGTTGATCGCCTGCGTGAACATAGCCAACCTGCTGCTCTCCAAGGGAACCACGCGCCAGAAGGAAGTGGCCGTGCGCACCTCTCTCGGCGCTTCGCGGGCCAACATCTTCGCCCAGTTCCTGACGGAGAGCCTCGTCCTTGCGCTCATCGGCGGACTTCTCGGAGTTGGCGTGGGCGCGCTCTGCTTGCGCGGCCTCATCGCCATCATGCCTCCAGGAACGCTTCCATCCGAGGCTGACCTCAGCCTGAATCTGCCGATCCTGTTGTTCTCGCTCGCCGCTTCCACTCTGGCGGGCTTGCTCTTCGGCTGCCTTCCTGCGTGGTACGCCACGCGTGTCGATCCCGGCGAAGCACTCAAGGAGGGCGGACGCTCTACATCCGGCTCCGGCCGTCATCGCCTGCGCAAGGTATTGGTCATCGGCGAATTCGCGCTGGCGCTTACGCTGCTCACCGGCGCGGGCCTGGCCATCCACAGCTTCTGGAACCTCACCCGCGTCGATCTCGGATTGAACACCGATCATGTGCTTACCTTCTTCCTGCCCATGCCCGATGCGCGACCCAAGGATCCCGCACAGATCGCCGCCTACTACCAGCGAATGATCGAGAGCATCAAGTCGGTCCCCGGCGTCCTCGATGTGTCAACAGGCACTGGCCTGCCGCTCCACGGCATGGGATTCGGAATGCCCTTTACCATCGCCGGCCAGCCCGACTTCGCCGACCCCTCGCAGCGGCCCGCGTGTGGCTTCGGGATGGTTACGCCCGGATACTTCAAGACCTATGGCATTCAAGTCATCCGCGGCCGTTCGTTCACTGACCAGGACAACGCCGCCAGCGTGCGCGTCGCCATGGTCAACGAGAACTTCGCGCAAAAGTACTTCAAGGACAAGGACCCTCTGCAACAGCGGCTCATGGTCGAAGAACTGATTCCCGGCGTCACCAAGCTGGGCGCGCCCATCTCCTGGCAGATCGTGGGGGTCTACCACAATGTGCGCAGCCGCGGCCTCCGCCAGGACAATCCGGAGATCGCCATTCCCTTTTGGCAAATCCCCTGGCCCAGCGCCACCATCGGTGTGCGCACCGCGGGCGATCCCGCACTGATGACTAAGAGCATCGCGGCGGCGGTGCACGCTGTCGACCCGCAGATCGCGCTGGCTCAACCCCGGACCATGGATGAGGTCAAGAGCAACATCCTCTCCGGCGACCGCTTCACCATGGTGCTTTACTTCAGCTTTGCCGTGCTGGCGCTGCTGCTTGCCGCAGTTGGCATCTACGGCGTCATGGCCTTTACCGTGGCCCAGCGCGAACACGAAATTGGACTGCGCATGGCACTCGGGGCCAGCCGGAACAACGTCGTCACTCTGATTCTGAAAGAAGCCATGGTTCTGGCGCTTCTCGGTCTCGGCCTGGGCCTGATCGGCGCATTTTTCGTGGGCCGCGCCATGCACAGCACACTCTACGG
>CAWFZU010000022.1:0-12169 GCA_963820195.1 uncultured Acidobacteriaceae bacterium
CGCACTGGCGCGACTTCCAGCTTCAAGATGATGTATTGGCCGCTGAAGATTTACGCGCGCCGGTTGTGGCGCACCGTGCCCGGCTATCCCGACGCCGTGCTGGACATTGTGCCGGTGGATTTCGTCGCAACCTCGGTGGCGCGGCTGGTCTTTGACGAGGCCGCGCTGGGCAGCACGGTCCACCTCTGCGCCGGACCGCGCGGCAGCGCGACCATCAGCAGATTGCGCGGCGCGCGATGGAGTACTTCCACGCGCCGGAGCCGCGCTACGTCGATCCGAAGTTATTCTTCGCCGCAATGCGGCCGCTGCTGTTTCTCGCCTTGTGGGGACGCAAACGCCGCGTGCTGCGCGACGGCCGCGCCTATCGCGACTACTTCACTATGCGCATGCAGTTTGACACCACGAACGCCGAGCGGCTGCTGGGGCCGGCCGGAATCAGCCCGCCGCCGGTGCTGGATTACCTCGACCGCCTGTTTCATTATTGCGTGGCCAGCGACTGGGGCCGCAAGCCGGTTGCTAGCCTGATGAATATCTTCCGCCGCTATCAATTTGCGCGCGACCGCAGCGTCACGGTGGCCAATCTTGTCGATGAGCTGCTGCTGCGAAAAGGGGATTGCGAGGTCTCCGTCGAGGACAAAGGACCATTTCATCTTGCCGAGCTGCACGCCGACATCTGCCCCATCGATGCCTTTCTCCGCCGACCGATCGCGCTGCAGCCCGGCCAGCCCGTCGCCATCTATCGCACCAACGATCCGGCGTGCTTCCATTGGTTTCTGGCCATCATTCGCGCCGGCGGCATCGCGGTTCCGCTGAACCCGTTGCTCTCGCTGGCCGAAGTGCGCCGCATCCTGGCCGAAAGCGGCACCGAGATACTGGTAACCGACCAAGCGGTCTTCGAGCGCAGCATCGGCCAGCGCTCCGCGCTGGATGTGCGTACCTGGATCCAGGCCGATGATGAGACGGAGACGCTGGATGGATTCGTCCGCGTCAGCCGCGATGCCGAAGCGCAGCGCTTCCGCCGGCCGCCATCGATCCCGCCGCCACCATCGCGGTCTTCCATACCTCCGGCACCAGCGGCTTTCCCAAAGGGGCGGCGCTGTCGAGCAATGCGCTGCTCGGAGCGCGCTCGTCCACGGTGCTGGCGGGGGTGTTGTTGGGGCCGCGCGATCTGGCGCTGATTGCGCTGCCCTGGTCGCACATCATGGCCGTCAGCATCGCGCTCTATGGCTTGATGGCGGGCATTCGCGGCTGCTTCCTGGATCGCTTCGACGTCGCGGACGCGTTGGAACTGGTTGAGCGCCACGGCATCACCACCATCGTTGGCGTGCCCGCCATGTTTGCCCGGCTGGTCAATAGCAATCCGATCCCCGCGCGGCTGACGAGCGTGCGCGTGTGGCTCTCGGCCAGCGATCACCTGCCCATCGAGGTGCGGCAGCGCCTGCGCAACTTCGGCGCACTGCTCCGGATGCCGGGCGGCTGGCACATTCCGCCTGTTCTGCTGAACGGATACGGCATGGTGGAGTTGGGCGGCCTGGCGATGATGGGCATCGAGCTATCGTTTTTGCCGGGCAGCGGCGACCTGTGCTTTCCCTTGCCGCCGTTTCGCACCCGCGTTGCCGATGAAAACGGCCGGCCGGTGCGCGCTGGAGTGGTGGGCGAGTGCCAGATCCGCCGCCGCGGCCTTGCTCCACACTATTGGAAGGACAAGGGCGACGGCCAGGGCTTGCTGACCAGCGACGGTTGGCTGCGCACCGGCGATCTGGCCACGCGCAACCGCCTCGGCCTGATCCGGCTGGCGGGGCGCATGAAGGATGTGATCAAGTCCGGCGGCTACTCGGTCTATGTGCGCGAACTGGACGAGGCTCTCCAGGCTCATCCGGCCGTGGCACGCGCCATGGCCTTCGGCCTGCCGCACAAGGAGAAGGGCGAGATTCCCGCAGCCGCGGTCGAAGTGCGCGCAGGCTCCAAGGCGAGCGAAAGCGAATTGCTGGAATGGTGCCGGCAAGAATCTCGCGCCTTATAAAGCGCCGCGCCGCATCTGGATTCTCGATTCCGGCGGCCTGCCGCGAAATGACAATGGCAAGCTGCTGCGGCGCGTTCTGCGGGAGCGGTATTCGCAAGAGATGGACTAACGCGGCCTGCAATGCTTCAATCGGCTGCTGCCATCGCCTTTGCAGCGGCGGCTGTCACCATCTCGCGGATGGAATCGATTACCAGGTCGGGCTGGTCGAGATGAATCCAATGCGCGCTGGCTGGCGCAATCACCTGTTGCACGCGGTTGCCGATGCGGCCTATTTGTTCATCAGTGAGCGGCGTCGATTTTCCCGGAGTCAGCACGCGCACGGGAATTTTCTGGATCGGTTCCGCGTTGTGCATCTCGCGGACGGTGTCGGGCACGGCCTCGACGTGGCTGCGCATTCCTGCGTAGTTTCCGGGGCGCGACCAATGGGCGGCGACAATGGGCCAGACTTCGCGCGGCATCTTGCCCACCTCGTCCTTGACGCGGTCGAGGACATGCCGGCCGCCCTTGCCGGCGGCGCCGGCCAACTGCTCCGCTGCGCGGCCGGAGCGCAGGAAGAGCGAAGTGACAGCCAGGCGGGCAAGTCCGACGCGCGCCACCGGAATCGCGAAACGGAAGAGCTTCTTGCCGCGGTCGATCTCGGATTGCTTGCCGGGATTCAGCGGCGGCCACTCTTCGATTCTCATTGGGTCCACCAGCACGATGCTGGCCACTTCATCCGGATAGTTAAGCGCAAAACGGCGCATCACCAGCCCGCCAAAGGAATGTCCTACCAGGATGTAGGGCGGCTTGAATGGCGGCTTCCTCCAGCATTTGATGCAGTTCGACGGCGAGATTGGCGGGCGTGCGCGCCGTGCGGCAAGGGCTGCTCCAGCCCAAGTCCGCCGCGATCATAGGAAACAGTCGCAGCAAAGCGCGAAACTGGCCTCCTGAATATGAAACCAGTTCAGATTGGTGGCTGCAATCCCCGCTTCAAAAAGAACGGTCGGGTATCCCGATCCCTTTTCCACAAAGTAGAGCCTGCGCCTGCCTCCGATGTCGACCCAGCGTCCTTCTCTGGTATAGCGCCTGCGGTCGAAATGCGCCACCCAGGCGCTGATACACAACGCCCGCCGTGATCAGGGCCGCGGCCAACGCCGAGAATGAAAAGAAGCAGGAGCATAAACATCCTAGAAATGCGTCAGTTGCGCGGGGTTGAAGTCCTTCACGTTGAGGTTTGCCTTCGGCGTGCCGCGGTCAATGATCAGCAGGGTGAACCGGCCTGGCCGCGTATCTTCGCTTCAATCTGATGTGCCGACCAGACTCCGCCCTCCTGACGCAGTCCGAAGGATGTAAATTCCTTCATTGCGCCATTTTTCAGCGTCTTTTCAACATACACCGGAAAGCCGTTGCCGTGATCCAGCCAGCTCTTGACCTGAATGTAGTGCGTCTTTTCCGTCGCGCCCGGCGTGCTAATTACAACGTCGCAGTCACGCGCGCCAAACTTCGTTTGATCGGATACCGTTTGCCCCTCCCAGAAGTACTGATCTTCCAGAAAATCCTCGTAGCTGAATCCAGCGCCCAGCGGACCATCACTCCACTTGTCAAAGGGCAGAATAACGGGATTTGCGTCTCCCGGGTGTGCAATTTGGACCACATTTCGCCCATTGGGCCTCATTTCCAGCAGAATGTGGGCGGGGATGAAGGCGCTAATCGATGGATTCGCATCCGACTTTGGGGCCATGCCAATATCCAACAGAACTCTCAGCACGCCGGGAAACCAGTGCGCCTTGATGGTAATGGGATAGCTGATGCGAACGCCATTCGCTTGCACCCGGACTAGATGGCCGCTGGCGCGATAATCCGCCGTCTGCAGGCGATGCCGTGAAGGCTCCAGCGCCTTGGGCGCGGCTGATCGGCAGGCCAAAGCGGCCATCGGCAGCGAGCAGCGTCGCCGCAAGCGCAGCCCAGTGCAACTCTCATGGCTCGATCCTTCCGTCGCGTATGCGAATCTGCCGCGCCGCCGAGTGCGCAATCTCGTTCTCGTGCGTCACCACAATCAGCGTCATCCCCCGCTGCTTCTGAATTCCGGTCAGGATTTCCATAATGCGCGCCGAGTTGACGCTGTCCAGATTGCCGGTGGGCTCGTCGGCCAGCAGGATGGAGGGATCATTGGCCAGAGCGCGCGCAATGGCCACGCGCTGCCGTTCTCCCGCGGAGAGCTCGTTGGGATACTGGTTGAGGCGGTGTTGCAGGCCCATCTCGCGGAGCAGGGCCTCGGCCCGTTCGGCGCGGTTGGTGGGCATGCGGCTCGATGGCCAGCATCGGAACCTGCACATTTTCAATGGCGCGCAGCGTGGGCAGCAGATAAAACGCCTGGAAGATGAATCCGACCTGATGCGACCGGTAGCGTGTCCAGGTCGATCGCTGATGCCGAGCACCGTCGTTCTCGAAGAGTACCTCGCCGCTGGTGGGCATGTCGAGTCCGCCCAGCAATTGCAGCAAGGTGGATTTGCCGCTGCCGCTGGCTCCGCTGATGGAAACGAAATCCCCCGCTGCGATAGTGAGATCGACGCCGCGCAGAGCTTCGATGCGTCCCTCGTCGTAGCTCTTGCGCAGCTCGCGCGCTTGCAGAATCGGCGCAGTCAGCATCGGCTCAGTCATGGCGGAGGGCCTCCACTGGGGAAAGATGCGCGGCGCGCCAGGCGGGGTATGCTCCGGCGGCAAGCCCGGAGAGCACGGATACACCGAGCGCCTGGAAGAGATAGAGCGGAGTGAGCGATGCGCTGACGATGCTGGCGGTTTGGGGCAGGCCCTCCAGCAGGCGCAGGATGCCCCATCCAAAGCCGATGCCGATGAATCCGCCGCCGATGCCGAGCGCCATTGCTTCGGTTTGGATGAGCAGCAGGATGCGCCAGCTCTTCCAGCCCAGCGCGCGCAGGATGCCGATCTCGCGCGTGCGCTCGAAGACCGACATGGCCATGGTGTTGGCGATGCCCAGAATGCCCATCAGAAGCGCAATGGAGGAGGTACCCCAGGCGATGGCCTTCGCCAGCGTCACGAATTGGTTGTTGGCGGCGTACTCGGCGGCCGGCGCGGCGTTCAGGCCGGGCAGCGCGGCTTCGATCAGCGCCTGGGCGCGCTTGAGATAATGCTCGCGCGATTCGCCGGCCGGAGTGGGACGCAGGCGCACATGAAAGCCGGAGACCTTCCCTTGCAAGCTGGAGATCTGCTGCAACTGATCGAGCGGCATGATCACCGCGGCGGCCTCCAGGCCGGAGCCGCCATGATAGATTCCCGTTACGAGAAAGCCCGCGCCCTGCATCTCGACGGTTTCGCCCACCTTCTTGTTCAGGTTGCGGGCCAGCAGTTCACCGAGAATGATCTCCGGCTTGCCATCATGAAAGCGGCCGCCGCTGGTGAATGTCAGCGAGTTGAATTCGTAGGAATCCGCCTGCCAGCCGAAGACGATGGCGTTGATCTCCGGCGTGAGGTCCATGATGTTGTACATCATCGGCTCCGCCCGGTCGACGACGGGCACGGCGCGCAGCCGGGGTGCTAGGGCCTCATCGACCGAGGTGTTGAGGAAGGTCTTCTCGACGACGTCGATGTCGGTGCCGCTGCTGGTATAGATGCGCAGCCACTCCTGCTCAAAGGCGCGCGAGAAGCCGACCAGCGCGACAAAAGCGCCGATGGCCATGCCGATTCCGCACAGAGTGAGCGAGGTTCTCAGACGCCTGCGCCAGAGATTCTTCCAGGCAAATCCGACAAACGTGAGTTGAGCGGCCATCGAGTTGGAGTGAATCCTCTCATCTTCGGATTTACGGCAGGCTGAGTGCTAGTTTAATTTGCCGCAACCGCTGTGTCTATTGGTAAGGCAGGGAACAGGGAACAGGGAACAGGGAATAGGGAGTAGGGAATAGGGGGCGCGGCGGGGCTTGGGCGGGAAGTCTGGGATGCGGGCCGCTCGGCTGGGTGGACGGGGGTTCAAACCCTTGATCAAAAGCTGCATTTTGTTTTTGGAAATCGATCAGCGCGGCGCAACCGCGCTGATCGCCTCGCTCGGTTGCCCCCGAAGAACCTGTCAAGAAAGGCCGATGGATCGCTCGCTGAGCGCATTGGGCAGTTGGCGACAGGTGACTTGGTGACTCCCCCAGGTCCGAGAATCCGGACCTGGGGCACCCAAATTCGTGTGTGGACATGGGCCACCCGCCCAATAGCATCAAGGTTCTAGCAGATGGGAGTCTGGCGCCCATATAAGGATCCAGTCCCGCATACAAACCTGCAATGGCTCTTCCAACGCGCCGAGCTCGAAATGATCTTTCTGAACCGTGAGCATGAAAAGAATGCAGTTGTGCGCAGTCATCAAGGAGCGATCTGCGATGTCCGTCTGAGACTCGGACTTGAGACTCAATGCGCCCTTCACAATCTCTAGTCGTTCGGCGAAACCACCGAATGTGGGATGAGCATGACGTATTGGAAGGTAATAGCCGGGAATTATCAGATCGCCAAGCTCACCAGTCGTCTTCGCCATCGAAACGAAGTCCAGCTTATTCCACTTGTGATCCAACCGCATCTTCGCACCGGGATGGTCGCAGACTGGAATCATAAAGTCGTGCTTGACACCCGCCGCCTTCTCGCGAACCTCTGCAGTAGTCTTCGCGTCCATGACGTTCTCGCCAAATATCTCAACGATTCGGCTTAGCAGCTTGTCTTGCTGGATTAGGTGGTAGTCCAAGAAAGTATCCGCTTCTTCCGGGTGTTTGTGAAGATATTCCAACGTGACGGTAAATTCGTACATGCTACGAACGAGTTTTGAAGCGGCGACTCCGTAGCCGTGTTGGGAGATGAGTACGATCTCCATAAAGTCCTCGGAGATGACACGCCCGAAGAAGTACACGAACCGGTCGCCACTGCTGTGCGTCGTCTGCACGCGCATGAAGGCGATGTTGATGGCTTTGACGAGGTTCGCCATCATTTCTTCCCACAGAGGATGGCGCGCCTTGAACTTTGCGCACTCTTCTGGGTATCCGTATATCACAGAACCTGTCGGTAATTCGGTCATGAACCACCCCTCTTCTTCCTCGAAGGCAACAGAATTTGCTTCGTTGAATATTATTCCAATTCATCGAGCCGCCTCGCCAGAAAACGCCGCTCTGGTTCCTGTTGGGTCAGCGCCAGAGCTTTCTCATATGAGGACCGAGCCTCAACTCTCCTGCCGAGGCGGGTGGCCCCGGTCCCATGGGTATCATAAATAAATCGGGGTGCCTCAGGTCCGGAGTTTCGGGCCAGGGAGGCTGCGGAAAAGCCCTGTTTTCAAACGAATCGGAAAAAATGCATACCGCAGGGGCTAAAGCCCAACGTTTGTTTTGTTGCACTTACGGCACGACTGAAGTCGTGCCCTGACACTTCTTGCAGCCAGGAGTGTTATTTCGCAACCTGTCAAGCCCGGCATTTATTTTGTTGCATTGCGGCACGACTGAATAGGCTGCGGAAAAAGGCTTGTTTTCAGGCAAAAAGTCCGAAAAGCATACCTCAGTGGCTAAAGCCAACGCTGATTCCATTGGCTTTATGCCGGGGATAAATCCCCGGCCTACCGCCTGAACGAGTTCTTCCGCAGCCTGTGAAGTCGTGCCCTGACCCTTCTTGCAGCCAGGAGTGTTTTTTCGCAACCTGTCATGAAAGGCCGATGGATCGCTCGCTGAGTGCATGGGGCTGCTGGTGCAAACTGACATCCGAACGAGCCGGCTTATGATGCCGATGCAGGACGGATCGCCTGGTGGACAAATGATGGCCGCGCGCGAGGGGGTTCTCGCCGGATCGGACGCGCTGGGTATAATGACATGGTCCGCACTCTGCTTTGGCACAAGAGTAGATTGCACAACAAATAATCAGTCAGGCAGGCCTTCTCATGAAGTTGTTTCAGATGCGGGGTTCTTTCGCCCTCTTTGTCGTGCTGGCAGTCTCGCTGCGAGTCGCGTCCCAGCAGCCTTTCCCTTTTATGGACACGGCAGTTCCGGTTGAGCGGCGCGTCGACGATCTGATTGGACGCATGACGCTGGAAGAGAAGGTGCAGCAACTGCGCGACCATGCGCCGGCCATCCCGCGACTGGGCGTGCCGAAGTACGATTGGTGGAACGAAGGGCTGCATGGCGTCGCCTTTGCCGGCTACGCGACGGAGTTTCCACAGGTGATCGGCATGGCGGCCACCTGGGATGCGCCGCTCGTGCATCGCATGGGCGAGGTGATCTCAACCGAGGCGCGCGCCAAATATAACGAGGCGATTCGCCAGAACCAACACGAGAGTTTCTTCGGTCTGACATTCTGGGCGCCGAACATCAATATCTTTCGCGATCCGCGCTGGGGACGCGGCCAGGAGACCTACGGGGAAGACCCGTTTCTGACGGGCCGGATGGGCGTCGCCTTCGTTACGGGAATGCAGGGCGACGATCCCGGCCATCCGCGCGTGGTGTCCACTGCGAAGCACTTTGCCGTTCATAGCGGCCCGGAATTGACGCGGCATCAGGCTGATGTCGATGTTTCCGTGCACGACCTTGAGGATACGTATCTGCCCGCGTTTCGCGCGGTGGTTACCGAGGCGCACGCGCAATCGGCGATGTGCGCGTACAACGCCATCGACGGCGCGCCGGCGTGCGCCAATACCATGCTGCTGCGCGATCACCTGCGGGATGCCTGGCACTTCGATGGCTATGTAGTCAGCGACTGCGGCGCGGTGGCCGACGTCGGCATGGGTCACCATTATGCGCCGGATATGCCGCATGCCGCGGCAGTCGCGCTGAAGGCCGGCACCGATATAGAGTGCGTCTATGGTCAGGGGCAGGCCTTTCCACAGCTTGGCGATGCGGTACACCAGCAACTGGTGACCGAGGCCGACCTCGACAAGGCCCTGCGACGCTTGTTCCGCGCACGCTTTGATCTTGGAATCTTCGATCCACCGGCGAGCTATGCCTTTGGCCGGATACCTTTGACCGAGAACAACTCGCCGGAACACCGCGCACTCGCATTGCAGGCGGCTCGCGAGTCCATGGTGCTGCTGAAAAACAAGGATGGGGCTTTGCCACTGAAGGCTGGCGTAAGGCGCATCGCGGTTGTTGGGCCCACGGCTGAACTGGTGCAGTCGCTGCAAGGCAACTACAACGCGCCGCCACCGGAGCCGGTCTACCCGATCACCGGGATCGAGAAGCGCTTCGCCGCGGCCACTGTGAGCTATGCGCAGGGATCGACGCTGGTGGCGGGCTTCGCCATGCCGATTGAACACACCGCTCTCAGCCCGGCGAGCGGCGCCGGCCATGGACTCACGGCCGAGTACTTTAGCGTCAGCAGACCTCAGCGGAGAGCCGGTGCTGACGCGGACCGACTTGAACGTCAACTTCAATTGGGACAAGGTTGCGCCGGTGGCAGGCCTTGGCCGCAACAACTACTCAGTGCGCTGGAGCGGCAACTTCACTCCGCCCGCACCCGGCGACTACAAACTCGGCGTGCGGATGAATTACTGCTATGCGTGCGAAAACACGGAAGGATTCCGGCTGTTTCTCGATGGCAAGCTGCTGGCGGGCAGTGAACACGCGTCCACCGGAGAACGCGGCGGCGTGATCGAAGCACCGGTGCACTTTGCCGATGCCAGGCCCCACGCGATTCGGCTCGAATACATGCACGGGACGGGGAGCGCGGGCATCGATCTTACATGGCAGGCTCCGGCCGCGGTGTTGCGCGACGAGGCGGTACATGCGGCGAAGAATGCCGACGTCACCATTGCGTTTGTCGGCCTTTCGCCTTCGCTCGAAGGGGAAGAGATGCCGGTGACGCTGGCGGGATTCAGCGGAGGCGACCGCACCGCAATCGATCTGCCAGCCGCGCAGGAAGAGCTGCTGAAGGCGCTGGCGGGCACGGGCAAGCCGTTGATCGTGGTGTTGCAAAACGGCAGCGCCCTGGCGGTGAATTGGGCCGACGAGCATGCCGGCGCAGTGCTCGAGGCATGGTATCCCGGCGAAGAGGGCGGGACGGCGATTGCCGAGACGCTTGCCGGCGACAACAATCCGGCCGGCCGTCTTCCGCTTACGTTCTATCGCTCGCTGGATCAGCTTCCAGCGTTTGACGACTATGCCATGCAGGGCCGCACGTATCGATATTTCGCAGGCAAGCCGCTGTATAGCTTCGGTTACGGCTTGAGCTATACCACGTTCGCTTACCGCAACCTGAAGCTCGCCTCTTTAAGCCTTGCCGCCGGAGATTCCCCGCGGGTTGAGGCCGATGTCGAAAACACGGGAGCGGCGGCTGGGGATGAAGTCGTCGAAGTTTACCTGACGCAGCCCAAGGGCTTCGAAACTCCGCGCCGCGTGCTTGCCGGATTCACCCGCGTGCATCTTGCGCCTCATGCGACGACCCACGTGAACCTCACGGTCGATCCGCGCTCGCTGGGACAGGTTGATGCCAAAGGGAACCGCGTGATTGTTCCCGGCGAGTACGTCCTCACCATCAGCAGCGCGCAGCCAGAGGACTCTACGCAGGTGCTGGCCGCCAGATTCCGGGTAACCGGCACAAAGCAACTCGACAAGTAGAGGCATTGCTGTTAGCCCTGTGGATCTGAAACCCCGCGATCGCTGGGTCGCGGATGTGGATGGGAGCGCTGGCAGCGGTTTTCTTTGCGCGTGCCAACGCTTCGTCGATTTCGCTGGCAACAAACTGGGACCGTCTTCAGGGTGCGACGACTATTCTCCGTCGCTGCTCGCTTGCCTTCATGATTTCGCTCATGTCCCCTGCCGGCCGAATCTCGAAAATGTTGCCATACGTCAGCGCCGGATGCTGGCCGATGAGCTGTACAGCATGATTCATGTCCCTCGCCTCAAGGACGAGAATGCCGCCGAGTTGTTCTTTGGTTTCGGCATAGGGGCCGTCGGTCGTTGCCACCTTGCCGTTCTTCCAATACAGGGTCAGGGCGGTTTCCGGACCCTGAAGCGCTTCTCCACCGGCCCAGTGCCCGCTGGCGCGAAGATGGTCGTCATATTCAAAGCACTTATCGAACATGGCGTTTCGCTCGCTCTCAGTCATGCCATCGAATTTGCTTTTGTCGTAGTAGCCAAAACAGAGGTATTTCATTGTTTTTCTCCTCTTTCTTCCGGCGGCTTCCAGCACTCAACAACCGCCGATGTACTCCTTAGTCTCCAAGTACGGCCCGTGGGTGATGAGAGCTTTCCATCGGGCGTGTCGCGCGATCAAGCGGGAACGTACGTCAACCTAATCACGTCCTCGGCAATTAGATCGCTGGCAATAAAGCGGAGCGGCGGCCGGGGGCCGACGAAGAATGGCTTGCCGCTACCAAGCACGATGGGGCGGAAGTAAAGTCGATACTCATCAATCAGACCAAGATTGGATAGGCTTGCTGCCAAGTCTGGTCCGGCAACTGCAATCTCCCCAACTGGCTGAGTCTTCAGCCCACGTATCGCCGCCTCGATGTCATCCTGGACAAGCGTGGAGTTGGGTCCGACCGACTTCAACGAGCGCGACACAACCCACTTCGGTTTGCTCCGCCACACTGCCGCGAAGTCCTGATCCTCCGCGTCATCATCCGGACGGTCTTCGTCCCAATAACGCATGATCTCGTACGTGCGGCGACCGTACATCAGGCCCGTCAGGTCGCGCACATACTCTATGAAGTGACGAAAGAGCGCCGGGCTTGGTGGCCCCATTGCAAGGTGGTCGACGTAGCCGTCCAGGGACTGTTGCAATCCATACACGAGCTTTGCCATGGTACAGAATCTCCTCTCCGCTATTTGTTTGCGGTCTGATTCGGCAGCTCAGCCCGTTTCGCTACTTTATGCTGGATCTGCTCTTCGGACAGGATAGGCGCGAAGTCTTCCATCTCAAAGACCTGGCGAATTTCGACTTCGGAGTCGCCGGCGGGGTTGCAGTTGGGAGCACGTTTGACCCACTCGATGGCCTCTTCGAGGGAGTTGACCCGCAAGATCGAGAAGCCTGCGATGAGTTCCTTGGCCTCGGTGAATGGGCCGTCGATGACGGTGCGAGAGCTCGCCGGAGAATTTGACGCGTGCGCCTTTGGAGCTGGGATGGAGACCATCGAGGGCGAGCAGGACGCCAGCCTTGCTGAGATCTTCGTTGTACCTGCCCATCTCGAGGATGAGCTCGGGAATC
>CAWFZU010000023.1:0-6972 GCA_963820195.1 uncultured Acidobacteriaceae bacterium
CATCAAGAAAAGGATGGGGCTGCCCAACGTCCGATTCGATACAACAAAGAAAGAGCGCCAACTCTCCGATCTTGAAGCGCCTGGGTCGATTGCACTCTCGCCGAGTCCAGTCGATGGCAACACCGGCAACTCCAGCAAGCTATTGGAAGTGGATAAGGAGTTGCTCGTGAAGCTGGTCACCGAGGCGGTCATGAAAGCCATCGGCTCCAGATGAGCGATTTCAGCAGGACGTAGAGGGGCGAGAGGGGATCGACTGATCTTCTTCTGGCGCAGCGCGCTGGCGCCTCTCGCTGAAACCTCTCATTTTCTTTCCAGCGTCAGGGCATAAATGTCGTCGGTGCCGATGTCGCGCAGCGTCAAAGGTGTGTCGGTTGGGTCAAGCCCCATCCACATCGTATAGACACCTGTGTAGCGCGATCCCTTCATATCGGCCACGGTTTCTCGTTTTCCATCCGCGGCGCGAATCCGAAGCACGGCGGGATCGCCCGTCCACTTTACGTAGTAGATGAACTTGTTGTCATGCGACCATTCAGGAAAAGCGACAGCCCCTGAATCCAGCTTCGTCCATCGTCCGCGCGCGATGTCAAAAACTTTCATAGCCATTGCGTCCAGGGTCATGGCGGCAATCGACAGGCCGTCCGGCGACCAGTGGGGCACCACCAAGCCATCCGATGCGGGAAGGACAGCGACGTTTCCGGTTGCGATGTCGAGGATGCGCAAATCGGACTTGGAACTTGCGCCCACATTCGGGGAGGTGGAAAAAGCGATCTTGCGCCCATCCGGCGACCAGCTTGGATCCGTCTCCGCTTCGCGGTCTTCCGGCAGCAGGCGGCGGGGCTTTCCGCTTCCATCCGCGGGGATGATGTAGATCGCATCGAGTCCTTGCGGAGTTCGGTCCACGAAAAGGATTCCATTTCCATTCGGCGACCAGCGCAGCGATTTCGGATAGACTGGAGGATTTGTCAGTTGCGTGGGATTGCTCCCATCCGAGTTGGCTCGCCAGAGAACGCCCTCGGGGTAGGAAACATAGGCCACGGATTTGCCGTCGCTGGAATAGGTAACGAACTCGGCTGAGATGCCAGCGAGAAAGGGCTGAAACTGCCCTGATTTCCTGTCGAAGCGGATGAGTTCACCCCGGTTCGTGCGGGCCGATGCGTATATTTTTTTCCCGTCCTGGCTGGGAATCGGCCGATTCCAAACCATGGGGCCAAAGGTCAGTTGAAGCGGCGAAGCGGGCTGGCTGTTGCCGGATTCGTGACGCTCCTCGATAACCCATATTTGGCCGTCGGCTACAAAGTAGAATCTCCCATCCTGAGCCCACTGTCCGTTCCACTGCGAGGGCGATTTCCCCCATCCTGGCAAAAGCTGGTGAAGATTGGATCCATTCGAGGTCATCTCCCACAGAAGACCCTCTTTGGAAAACCGGATTGTACCCCCGTCCGGTGACCAGGCAATGGACCTTACATAGACTCCGGGTGAGGCGATGCGATGCGCTTCGCTTCCATCGCTATGCATCACGGAGATGTCGCCGCTCGCCGTGGCGTAAGCGATCTTCTCCCCGTCAGGCGACCAGGTTGCGGAGACAGCATTGGCAAGCTGGCGAAGCGATCCTCCCAGCAGCCGCAGGCTCCACAGCGAATCGGCGGGGCCCATGCCGCCAACCTGGGAGATGAGCAGCAGTGTCGATCCATCCGGCGAAACATCCCCCGCCCAGGGATTCGGAAGCGTAGTAAGGATGGGCGCAACCACTCCACCGGAGACCGAAACCTCTGCCATGCCGAATGGCTGGTCCTCGGTGAAATAGATTCTGCTTCCGTCCATTCCGCCGATGAACTTGGTATGGCCGTCATGCGTGATCTGTGTGTAACTCGAAATGCGCAACTGAGCCGCGCCTTTCAGCCGCGCGCCAAAATAGACCGCCAGCGCGGTCGCGGCAAGCAGCGCGCCACACAGCGCCGAAGCCGTAACCCACAGCCACACTCGCGCCCGGCGCGAACTCCCAGCTGTGAGCAGCAATGGGGGCTCATGCTGCGCAAGCTGAGCCGCCGGCACATCATCATAGACGATCCGTGTGCGCTCCCGCACGCGCTGCACATAGATGTCTCCCGCCCGCGCCTCGGGAAGAGCCTCAGCGGAGATCCCGGTTTCGACCTCAACCGCGTATACCTGGGCCACAAACTGATAGCCGCGGCCGGGGACGGTCGCAATCAGGCGGGACTTATCCCCCAATGACTTGCGCAGAGCGGAGATGTACTGGGCCAGATTGCCTTCTTCCACAAAGGAGTCCGGCCAGATCGACTTGAGCAGGCTCATCTTTGGTCACCACCCGCCCGGGATTCAGAACCAGGTAGGAAAGCACGTCGAAGGCCTTCGGCGTGAGCGCAACCGGTGTTTCATTCCGCGACAGGACTCGCCGGGAAGGATCCAGCTCGAACTCGTCGAAGCGGTACAACCTATTCGCGCTCAACAACATCATTGGCCTTCATACAACTTCATAAGAAATCATTCCCAAATTCAAGACATTCAAACTCCGCTCAATTTCTAGTAGAAACTGGAGATGGCTCCTGAACCCCGGCATTGGAGAGCAAATCTATGAACATTTTACGCCGCGGCGTTCCGCGCTCCAAAGAGACCGGCAAGGAAGGCGCCTCTCAGGGCAGCATGAACCGGCGGCGCATCGAGATCACTGTCGAGCGGGAGACCGTCACAATGCTGGTGCGCGGCCAGCTCGAACAAGCTGCCGAGATGCCCCCAGCGATTGCCATGAAGCCGCCTCATGGAAATGACCAGCCGGAGGAGTGAAACAAACTCACGGCAGCAACCGCAGCGTGTGGCGCGTCTGCGCGGCCACTGCCGCCGGTGTGAAGGGCAGCGCAAAGGTCGTGCCGTTGTACCAGTCCTTCCACTGGTCGCGGAAGTAAGGCGAATAGGGGTTGCCGCTCTCGCCCAGCACAATATTCTCCGTCGAGCCGTCGATGTTGCTCCAGTCCATGGTGAAGCGCTGCGAGGGGCCGAAGTCGCGGCCTACCTGCTTCACGGTCGTCGTGTCGCCGCTCAACGGCTGCTCACCGGTTCCGGCGATGCGGCCGATCAGCGGCAGAAAGACGGCCAGCGGGTGTTCAATATCGACGACGTGCCAGCTTCCATAACTCCAGCGAGCCACGTCGGCCGGAACCTTGCCTTCCTTCATGCCCTTGCGCACGGCGTCGGTCAGCAGCTCATCCCAGTTTTTGTAAGCCGGCGGAAGCCAGTCGGCGCTGGCGTGCATGATGATCTCCTCCTCGGCGAAGTTGGATTCGGACCAGTGATATTCCTTGGCATCGGTGCCCAGCTTCGGCTCCAAAATTAGCGGCCACAGCGCATAGCGGGCCTGGGTCACGATAGATGCGGCGGCGGAGTCGGTGGTGAGCCGGCCGTCCCAGGAGCGCATCAGGTCGGCAGCCTTCTTCAGCCGCTCATCGGCGCTGGGTGTGTGGTCGATGGCGTAGGCAAAGCGATGGCCCAGCTCCTGATCGACCTCGCTGTAGACGTCGGTCTGCACGGCAAGCATATCGGCGGGGGTGAGATGGTCACGGCCCTCGAGAGATTTGTAGATGCGCTCGACGCGATAGGGATCGATCCATTCTAGTGTGAGCAGTATCGGCGACCCCTCAGGGGAAGTCGTGTATGCACCGGCGGTTCCGAGAAAGCCCGACTGCTGTATGAGAGCGTGCGACGCCATGTCGGACGTGACGCGCGAGTTTGCCGTGGCGAGGAATCCGGAAGGAGGGTCGAAGGTATGCGGCATCTCGTCGAAGGGTATATAGATTTGGATTTGGGCGTCTACCACTCCGTGTCTGGGAAGGGCAAGAGACACGACTTTTCCCCACTCGAATCGCCAATCCAACGGGTCGTGCGGTAAGGGTCTGCTGAAAAGTCCGTGGCCGTCGAAACGATACGGCACTCGCCCAACAGCGTGGTAGGCGATGTGCCCCTGATCGTCGGAGTAGACCACATTTTGCGTTGGCCAGCACCAATCGCCCAGCGCGGCGGAAAACTCCGTCCAGTTCGACGCCACATTCATCGCGTAAAACGGCAGCGCGTTGAGCGAAGGATCGTAGAGCGTCCACTTCAGCGCGATGGCGCGCGTCTCGTGTTCGAGGAGCGGGTTCACCAGCGGCCCATGGGCAGTTGATTTCACGTCGAGTACAACGTCCTTGCCGCCGCGCACATGAATGACCTCGCGATTCACGATCAAAGGATGCCATGCGGCATCGTTGCCTTGGTAGTTGCCATGATGGTCCAGTAACTCCACGTACAGGTCCTGCACGTCGGCGAAGAGCGCGGTAAAGCCCCAGGCCACGTGCTCGTTATGGCCGGCGATGATGTACGGCATTCCCGGCGCGGTGACTCCGGCGGCGTGGTAGCCGGGTGCGCGCAGGTCTGCCATGTACCAGACATTCGGCTCGGTGAGGCTGAGGTGCATATCATTGGCGAGCAGCGGCTTGCCGCTGGCCGTATGCTTGCCGGCGATGACCCAGTTGTTGGAGCCCGGCGCGCAACCGTCGCAGGCGGGCAGCCCCAGCGCTTGGCGCAACTCTTCCGGCGCGGCGCCGGCCGTGCTGCGGTCATCCTCATCGTCGTCGTCGTCCGTGGACGGAGGTGGAGCGGGCCGCGGCTTGCTAAGGTCTACCTGCACGCCGGTGGGCGGATGGTCGCGCCACGAGCCGACCGGATAGAGGTCGGTCTCCAGCTTGGGGTTTTTCAGCCGGGCAGAGATCGCCTCCCGTGAGAATTTGACGTCCCAGTGCGTGTCCAGCAGTTGCACCATTCCCAAGCCGACCGAGACCGAGTCAACCCCGCTCCACGGCTGCGGGCAATAGCCGAGCAGCCGGAACTCCGGCGGCAGCGAGGCCTGATGCTGCGCGATGAAGAGGTTCACGCCGCGCGCGTAATCGTCGAGGCGGGCGCGGTCGGCGGCGGGCAGGTTGGCGTAGATACGCCGCGCCGTATTCCGGATTTGCAGCACCCGTTGCGTCCGGTCATGCTTCACCATCGAGGAGCCGAGAATCTCCGCCAGCTCGCCGTTCGAGTTACGGCGCAACACGTCCATCTGCCAGAGCCGGTCCTGCGCGGTCACATAGCCCTGCGCCACAAAAAGATCGTCCTGAGTCGCCGCGTCGATATGGGGCACGCCGTGTGCGTCGCGGCGGACGGTCACAGGCGCTGAGAGCCCGGCCAGATGCAGATCGCCATCGAGCGCCGGCAGCGCGGCGCGCGCCGCCGAGCGCAGCCACAGCACTCCCGCGCCGGCTGCCACTAGAAGGAGCGCCATCAGGCTGCCCGCCGACCAAAGCAGAATCCGCGGCCAGCGGCGTGCGCGAGGCGCGGCAGTTGGGGCGATCGTTGGATCGGTGGATGCGGAGTCAGGCATGGGCAACTTCAGGATAACGCCGCGGCAACGCAAACCAGATAAAATGGATCTATTCGTCAAAGTTACCGTGAGGCTGTCATGCAATTTTTAGTTTTAGGCAAGGGAAAAACCGGCAGCCTGGTCGCCGACGTAGCCCGCGAGCGCGGTCACGCGGTGCGCGCCCTGGACATCAACGAGAACCAGAATGCCTCCGCTCTCACTGCCGCATCTCTGGCCGGCATCGACGCGGTCATCGACTTCACCGCTCCCGAGGCCGCGGTCAAGAACATGACCGCCGTACTGGGCCGCGGCGGGCGCATCGTCGTCGGCACCACCGGCTGGTACGCGCACCTCGAGGCGATGAAAGCGCTTGCCCGTGAACGCGGCGGCGCGCTGCTTTTCGGAAGCAATTTTTCCATCGGCGTGCAAAAGCTCTTCCGCCTCACCGCCGATCTTGCGAAACTGGATGGTTATACCTTCTCCATCACCGAGACACACCACGTCACCAAGCTCGACGCTCCGAGCGGCACGGCCATTACGTTGCGCCAGATTATCGAGGCCGCGCAGCCAGGAGCGAAGGTCGAGGTGGTCTCTCATCGCGTGGGCGACGCCATGGGTGAACACATTGTAACTGCGGTTGGCGCATACGATACGCTCGAACTCCGCCACGAAATCCAGAGCCGCCGCTGCCTGGCCGAGGGCGCGGTGCGCGGAGCCGAGTGGCTGGCCGGCAAACAAGGCGCATGGGAGTTCCGCGAAATCTTCGACCAGTTAGAATCGCCATTGAAAATCAAGGATTTCCGAGGCATACCGACGTGTATCTGGAATTGCAAAAACGGCTTGAGCAGCATCTTCGCGGGGTTCTGGCGGCAAGTATGATCTTCGAGATTGAGAGTATTCCGCTGGAGATTCCGCCCGATCTGAAGTTTGGCGAACTGGCTACGCCCATAGCCTTCGAGCTGGCGCGCAAGCTACGCAAGGCGCCCAGGATCATCGCACAGGAGATAGTGGCGGCGCTTGCTGGGCTGGAGGGCTTTGCCGGTTTCGAGGTTGCCGGCGCGGGATACATCAACGCGCGGCTGGACCGGGTTTCTGGCGTTCGCAAGACAGCCGCTATGGAAGCTGGCGCACAGGCGCCGACGGGCATTCACACATTGGTTGAACACACCAGCATCAATCCCAACAAGGCCGCGCACATCGGCCACCTGCGCAACGCGATTCTTGGTGATACCTTCGTCCGCCTACTGCGCGCCGCCGGGCAAAAGGTGGACGTGCAAAATTACATCGATAACACTGGTGTGCAGGTGGCCGATGTGGTGGTGGGATTTCTGCATCTGGAAGGTAAGTCGCTGGCAGACGCGCGGCAACTGCTTTCAGAGCTGAAGACTAAAGAACAACGAATTGACTATTATTGCTGGGATTTATATGCGCAGACTTCGCAGTGGTACACGAGCGGCAGCGCTGAGGAGAATGAAGCGCGGAAGAAGTTGCGTTACGAGACGCTGCATGAGTTAGAGTGCGGCGGCAATGAAACGGCGGAAATCGCGGAGTTAATTTCCACTGCGGTCTTGCGGCGGCAC
>CAWFZU010000024.1:0-5872 GCA_963820195.1 uncultured Acidobacteriaceae bacterium
CACATGATCAAGCAGAAGTGGGGCAGAATCATCAACATCAGCTCGCTCCACGGCAGAGTAGCGTCGCCCTTCAAGGTGGCTTATATTTCGGCCAAGCACGGGGTGCTGGGGTTGACGAAGATGGTGGCGTTGGAGCAGGCCGAGAACGGCATTACCTGCAATGCCATCTGTCCCGCCTACGTGCGTACTCCGCTGGTCGAGAAGCAAATTGCGGATCAGGCCAAAGCTAACGGCATCTCGGAGGACGACGTGGTTCAGAAGATCATGCTTGCACCCGCCGCCATCAAGCGACTGCTGGAACCCAGCGAAGTTGCTTCGCTGGTGAAGTACCTGTGCACGGACGAAGCCGCAGGTATCACCGGTGCGGCCCTGGACATTGATTTGGGCTGGACGGCGCGCTAGGACACGATGCTCGAAGGCGTGCTGCAAGGCACGCCTTTATCACTCGCAGGGAGAATAGCTATGCCTACCAATCCTCAGACCACTTCTCTTCAGACCCACCCAATAGCCACACTGGCCACCGCGCGAACTCCGGAGCGGCACAAACTCGTCTCCGCCACCGATGCCGTGCGCTTGATTCGCGATGGCGATACAGTTGCGACCGGAGGCTTTGTGGGCGTCGCCTTTCCCGAAGCGATAGCCGTCGCCATCGAGCAACAGTTCCTGGCGTCCGAAGAGGAACTCGGCGCGGGGAACGGACGGCCTCGCGATCTAACGCTCGTCTATGCAGCCGGACAGGGCGATGGAAAGGAACGGGGGCTGAATCACTTCGGTCATCCGGGTCTTGTGAAGCGCGTGATTGGCGGACACTGGGGTTTGGTGCCCAAACTCGGCGCGCTGGCGGTCGCTGGCCAAATCGAGGCTTACAACTTCCCCCAGGGAGTGATCTCGCATATGTTTCGCGATATCGCCGCCCATCGCCCCAGGCACATTAGCAAGGTCGGATTGCAGACCTACGTCGATCCGCGTTACGGCGGCGGCAAGATCAATGCCCGCACCACCGAGGATTTCATCGAGTTAGTAACCATCGATGGCCAGGAGTACCTGTCGTACAAGACCTTCCCGATCAACGTCGGCATCATCCGCGGCACCACGGCCGATCCCGAGGGCAATATCACCATGGAGCGCGAGGCGCTGACGATCGAAATGCTCTCCATCGCCATGGCCGCGCACAACTCCGGCGGCATCGTCATCGTCCAGGTGGAACGCATAGCCGAGAGCGGTACCCTCAATCCGCGCCAGGTGAAGATACCGGGAATTCTCGTCGATTGCGTAGTGGTTGCGGAAAAGCCGGATTACCATTGGCAGACCTTCGCTACCGTGTACAACCCCGGTTTTAGCGGTGAGGTCCACACGCGGATGGCGGCTATCCCCCCGATGGAGTTATCGGCGCGCAAGGTAATCGCCCGCCGGTCGGCCTTCGAGCTGAAGACCAACAGCGTGGTGAATCTGGGAATCGGAATGCCCGAAGGCGTGGCCAATGTGGCCAATGAGGAGAAGATCATCGATCTCATTACCCTCACCGCCGAGCCCGGAGTAGTCGGCGGAGTACCGGCCGGAGGGCTGGATTTCGGCGCCGCGGTCAATGCGCAAGCCATCATCGATCAGCCCTACCAATTCGATTTTTACGACGGCGGAGGGCTCGACCTTGCCTTCCTCGGCCTGGCCGAGGCGGACCGCGAGGGCAACCTCAACGTGAGCAAGTTCGGTCCCAGACTGGCGGGCATGGGGGGATTCATCAATATCAGCCAGAACGCCAAGAGCCTGGTCTTCTGCGGCACCTTCACGGCAGGCAGTCTCCAGCTCGGATTCGCGGACGGCAACGTGCAAATCCTCAAGGAAGGCCGCACGCGAAAGTTTGTGTACGAGGTTGAACATCGCACCTTCAGCGGCAAATACGCCAGCCAGCGCGGACAGCCGGTGCTTTATGTAACCGAACGCTGTGTCTTTCGCCTCACGCCGGAAGGCGTGGAACTGATTGAGGTGGCTCCGGGAATCGATATCGAAAAGGACATCCTGGCGCACATGGATTTCAAGCCCATCGTGAACCAGCCCAGGCTCATGGACGCGCGCTTGTTCCTGCCCAAGCCCATGGGTCTGCGCAGCGATTTATTGGATCTGCCCCTGGAGAGCCGGCTCAGCTACGAGCCGAAACAGAATCTGTTCTTCGTCAACTTCGAAGGCTACGCGGTGCGCAGCGTGGAACAGATCAGCCACATCAACCAGGCGGTGCGCGAGCATCTGAAGCAGGCGTCCGGCAAGGTATACACCATCGTCAATTATGACAACTTCTCGATCTCTCCCGAGCTGTTGGGGCCGTATACCGACATGGTGAAGACACTGATGGAGGATTGCTACTCGGGCGTCACCCGTTACACGACCAGCGGCTTCGCGCGCATGAAACTCGGAGACGCGCTGGCCGAGCGCGATGTCGCTCCTCGCATTTACGAGAGCGCCGAGGAAGCCCGCCAGCACCTGCTCGAGCCCGATGAGCGGCAGCAGACGAAATAACTCGGGCTTGTCCGGGCAGAGGGCCGATCGGTTGTTGCAGGAAGTTGGAGCCAGCTAGCGCGCCTGGTCGTATGCTGGCTCCAGAATCCGCGACGAATTCCAGGCAGGCCTTAGGGCATATACAGCCCGCCGTTGACGTCCAGTGTGAATCCGGTGATGTAATCCGCATCCCGGGCCAGGAAGAGAACTGCCTTGGCGACCTCTTCGGGTTTCGCCAGCCGGCGCAGCGGTATCTTGGCGCAAATCTTTTCCAGAACTTCTGCCGGCATCGCTCCCACCATCTCCGTACCGGTATACCCCGGGGCAACCACATTGGCAGTGATGCCTTCTTTCGCCAGTTCCAGCGCCAGGCACTTGGTGAAGGCAATGATTCCGCCCTTGCTGGAAGCATAATTGGATTGGCCGAAGGCTCCCGTTTCGCCGACGATGGACGCGATGTTGATGATGCGCCCGTACTTCTGCTCGATCATGGCTGGCATGGCGGCAGCGGTGCAGTAATAGGTTCCGTTCAGATTGACGGCAATGACCGCTTCCCAGTCCTCGTCGGTCATCTTTTTCATCGTGCGATCGCGCGTAATCCCGGCGTTGTTGACCAGGATGTCGATTCTCTTCCATGCCTCCAGGATGGTGCCGATAACACTGCGCGCGGCCTCTTTCTTAGACACGTCGCCCTGCACCAACATGCACTCGCCGCCCATGGCGCGAATGTCGGCCAGGACCGCCTCTGCCGCGGCCACATTGCTGACAAAGTTGACGGCCACCGCTGCCCCATTGCGGGCAAGTTCCAGGGAGATAGCCCTTCCGATGCCGCGCGATCCGCCCGTCACCAAAGCGACTTTGCCTCTGAGCGAGTCCGTCGCCGGCCCGCTGATGTTGCTCGTACTGCCAATACTGCTTTCTGCCATAAAATGACTCCTTGTGTACAATTGCGTCTCGTGGAGCAAGGTTACCGGAATGCGGCGTCCCGAAGCTCCCATCGAATGGCCCAGGGCAATGGCCCCGCCATTCACCTTCCCTTTCGCCAACTCCCAGCCCATCTCCTGTTGCACGCCATCCGGCGAATCCACACTGATAGGCTGAGTGCAATAAGCATCTAAAACGGCGTCGGCATTGTCAAGGGGGAGGGAAGCGACTCCTTGTGAAAAAGAGCATATGATGGCACAGCAGTGGCGAGGCCGGTGTCAAGGGCCCCAAGGGTTAAGAGGCCATCTCCGAGCCCGGCGGGCGGCCGAAGGCCGATCTTTCACCGGCCGGTTCCTCTCATTTTTCGAATCGCGAGGATCAACCACCCCTGGTGGAAAGTTGAGCGGCGGTTCAGCCCGGTTCTGAAAGAATCGGATTTCTGTAGGTTCGGCAAACGGTCTACGAGGGCTATTTCGATGAACCGAAGAGCAAGCGCCACATTCCTCTCAGCCCGAAAAGTGTCGAGGTTCTTGCGTCGTTGAAGCCCACCGAAGCGGCTCCCTGCTCGGTCGGTGCAAGCATCTCACTTGCCAACTCAAGCCAGCGTGCAAGGCGCTCGGATTGACCGGAACGAACTGGCACTGGCTACGACATGCACACGCAACGCTGCTCGACTCGGTGGGGCACCTGTCGGCACAGAGCAGGTTCCGCAAATTCGGACAGGGGATTAAGTGGAGGTTCTGTTCGCCCGCAGCCGAAAATGGCTGGGATGAGGAGAGCGGATAAGCAGACGTCCACGCGGGAACCATAAGCGGCATTCAAGGCCTAAGTTACCTTGGCCGCTATCCAGGGTGAAAACACACTTTCAGAGTAGGCGCAACAGTTTGACGTGCATGCCAACCGGGTTACGCAGTGGAAGAGCCAGCTTATGGAAGGCGCGGTCGGCGTCATTGGAGGCGAAGCCAAGTCGAAGGCGCAACCGCTGCTGTGGACCTCAAGACCCTCCACGCCAAGAGCGGCGAGCTGACCCAGGAAAATGATTTTTGGAAGGAGCGCTCTCCAAGGCGGGATTGCTGAGCGTAACGCGAGAATCGACCCCGAGCATGACCTACCTAACAAGCAACAGGCTGAGGTTTTGGCAACCCGCGCGTTTGTCGACCCGTCAGACGTCTACCAGAAGCGGATGGCGACCACGGTGGGATTTGTCGGAATATCGTTTATCACCTTCGTCTGGAGAACGAATTCCATGTTCTTTGATGCCCAGTCCTTCGGCGCGGACTTGAGCAGATCCCTGAGTGATTGCGCGGAGGTGATGAACTCGGCGGCTGCTCGTGTGCCGCATTGAGTGACACCGGCGATTGCAATGAGGGGTTCCCCGGTTTTTGAACGAGGGAGGCGAGCAACCAGCGCGAAATCCAACAGGACGTGTCCTTCCGGCGAATTGACAGGACGCCATAGAAGGGTGTTATTCGCTCGGTCCTTTATTGTATGGTCAACCTCAAATACGTAGGGGAGGTCACCTGTCATTTGCAGGGTCCAACCATTGTTGAATGCGCCGATCAAGACAGCGGGGGATTGTCGGAGATCGCCGAATGCGACGTCCTCTCCCGAGCGCAGGTCGAAGCTGCGATTGAATCTGGTCAGGAGAGATGCCACATTAACGTTGGCTGCAACATCCCCTAGCGTCACGAAAGAGCTCGTTCATTTCAAGCAGATCACCGGGCCCGAGTTTCTGATCTTGTGTGACCGGAGGGAGGAATTCGCGTCCCAGCGTGTCCAGATCGCCCAAGTGATGTGTGGCTCTATATCGCTGAATCAGATCGGGGCTTGGCATATAGACAGCGTTAGCCCCGGTGTAAATCAGGATAGGCTTGGATGTCTCCAGCAACGGGGACCAGAATTGCTCGACCGGACCCTTCGGCCGAAACGTGTAAGCCACCGCGCTGAGGAGTACAACTAGAACGGCTATTCCCAGAAACAGCCACAATCTTGAATTCAGGTCAACTACACTGGCACTGCTCGGTCCAGTGACTGGCATCGAAGGTTCAAGTCGCGGGAGATGAACGGGTTCCTGATGTTGAACCGGATCGAACCCGGGTATTCCTGCTTCCTTTGCAAGGGACTTGGAGGAATCGGAAAACGTGGCATGGTAGGATCCCGGACTGAGTTCAATCCGAATCGAGCAGCGGTTGCCCTCACCCACGTAGTACTGTGCCAGCCTCTTCCTGACCTCGGCCGCGCGCCCGCGGACAATGGGGTCCTCATTGGTGTCGTAGTCTGGAGGGCGGCCAAATACCTCCGCACCGATTACACGCTCCTTTAGAAGTTCGCCGTGCCCGGCTAAGGTTTGGTCGACGATGTACTGCAGGAGCTGTTGGGATTGCCTGCTGGTACGAAAGGATGTGCTCTTGAAGATATCCGAGAGAGCCTTTTGAACCTGTGACGCAACCACCTCTCT
>CAWFZU010000025.1:0-8668 GCA_963820195.1 uncultured Acidobacteriaceae bacterium
AAAGCTATGGCAATACCATCGGAATCTCCGAGTCGCCGCTCTTCATAGGCCCGAAGATTGCATCCATGTCCACAAATGGTCAACGAATCCGGCAAACCGATCCCGGCGATCCTGATCTTTGTCCGGTGGGCGACCTGCACAAAATATTCAGCGCGCCGGACTTGGCTGAGGAAACACAGATCGGATGCCGGAAAGCTTCCTTGCGATGCGAATTGTGCAAAGTGAAAGCTGCGCTTTCGGTCCTGAATATCGTAAATCCGATTTACCAGAAGAGGAGAGAACTGGAAAGCCGGATCGATGAGACCTGGGATATGTTGCGTGAACAATCCGCAAAGGCCGCTACCCGTGCCGAGCAAACCATGCTATCCGTGCGCAACATCTTAGATCTCTCGCGCGATCTAGGCTCGGTGCGGCGCTACTTCGGAACGTCTGCCGAGGATATTCAAAGCGCCCACGATCTGAGCCAGCATTCATCATGGTGGAAGTTACCGCAGGATCAGCAATCAAAGCTACTGCGCGATTATTGGAGAAATAATCTCGTTCCGCGCGATATTTCGCTTTCTCAGGAAAGCCAGCGCAACTTCGCCTCAATTCAGAGAGAGTTGGAGGAGCCGTTTATCAGCGCAAAGAAAAAGCGCGTTCTGGTGTCGTCAATGTCTGCCCAGCAAGAGCCGAGCGGTTGGCATTTCCGGATACCGCCTAAGTCCTACGAGGTATGGACGCTGCTCTGCTGGCACGGAAATTTCTGGCTCGACGACTTTGTCATTCCACAGAAGTTTTACGCGCAGCCATTTGCGCAAGCCAAGAAAAAATCGAAAGATAAACCGATTCATTTGCGAGTGTGGAAGATCGGCGAAAAATGGAATATGGAGTTTGTGGACCTGCTTGCCCGCGAAGCGATTGGAAATGCAATCGTGGTTCAGGCAATGGAACCAATCGATATTACCGAACTTCGCGGCAACTATGAGCCGTTGCAGTAAGCCATGAGTCGGCCTGATCCGCCGAAGGAACGAAGAAATGGCAGAAAAGGCAATCCCGTGGTGGCGCAAGGCGCTGAAGTTTGCGCTGGGCGGTATTCGCTCCGGGTTAGGATTGTTTCCGCGAACCACCAAGCAGGAATCCGGCACAGAGCCGGTGTTTTCAGGTAGTTTGGAAGAGAGACGAGAAGAAACAGGCTTGACCGATCCGTCTCCTCGACCCGAAGTTGTTGCCACTGCTGAGATCGTGATGGTGTTTGCCCAGGAGCCGGTTGAAATTGTCGATGCTGTGGTGGAGGTTGAGCCGGAAGTTGTGGATGTCGAAGTTGTCAGCGAGATTGTTCCGGAGGCGGTTGAAGTCGTCAATGCGTTTGCGGACGCTGAGCCGGAAGAGATTGCGGAATTCGAGGCGGTTGCGGAGGCTGAGCCGGAAGTCGCGGAAATTGTGGATGTCGAAGCAGTGAGCGAGATTATTCCGGAGACCTTTGAAGTCGTTGAAGCTGTTGTGGAAGCTAAACCGGAAGCTGAGCCTGAAGAGATTGCGGAAGTCGAGGTTGTGAGCGCGGCTATTCCAGAGCAGGAAGAAAGCGCCGAGGCTGTTGTGGAGGCTGACCCGGATTTAGTGGCGAGTACGGTAGTCGGGGATGCGAGCGAGATTGTTCCGGAGGCGGTTGAAGTCGTCGAAGCGTTTGTGGAGTCTGAGCCGGAAGTTGATCCGGAAGAGATTGCGGAAGCCGAGGCTGTGATCGAGACTGCGCGGGACGCTGTTGAAGTTGTCGAAGCTGTTGTGGAGGCTGAGTTGAAAGCTGAGGAACAAGTCGACGAAAAGGATGCGGAAAAAGCTGCCGCCAAACTGGCTGCGCGGCAGAAAAAGCTGGACGAAAGCAGCGAGCAATCTCCCTTTTCGGTCTTTGTAGGGCAGGTTTATGACGGCCCGCTCGACCTGCTGCTGGACCTGATCCGCAAGCAGGACATCGACATCTACGACATTCCCATCGCCAAGATCACGGCGCAGTTTCTGGCCTACGTCAATCAGCTCAAGGCCGGCGACGTGGATGTGGCCGGCGAGTTCATCTACACTGCTTCGCTGCTGATCCACATCAAGAGCAAGATGCTGTTGCCGCGCGCGCCCACGGGCCCGGAAGAGGTTGCCGAAGATCCCCGCCGCGAGCTGGTGGAGCGGCTGCTGGAGCACGAGCGCTTCAAGAACGCCGCGCAGATGCTGCAACAGAAGCAGATGCTGGAAGCGGCCAGCTGGTCCAACCCCGGCATCCGCGAATTCAAGGAAGAGGAGGCCGCGGAGCCGGAGATCGCCGCCGACACGGTGGATCTGGTGCGCGTCTTCCGCGAGATTCTGGAGCGTGCACGGATGCGCCCCATTCTCGATGTGGAAGAAGACTCGGTTACCGTAGACCAGATGATCCAGTTCCTCGCCCGCCGGCTCAACATGGAAGACAAGCCGGTGGCCCTGCGCCGCCTGTTGAGCCACACGCGCAGCGAGCGGGCGCTGATCGCCATCTTTCTGGCGCTGCTGGAGATGGTTCGCATCCAGGCCATTCTTCTTCGCCAGGACCGCGCCTTCAGCGAGATTTTCGTCAAGAAGCATAGCGGCTTCGACGCGGTGATGAACGAAGGATTGATGAACGCGCGCGACGACTGGCGGTAAGGGATTGCAGGACTGGCTCCGTTCGGCTTCATCTTTCCGCGGTGTGATCCGAATCACGGAGTCAACAGGTCAAAGTGGATAGCCTTGATCGTAGGGCCTGTGCGCCGAGAGCGCTCAAGCGACCCAGGAGATTCATTATGGCTTATGTAATAACCGATGCCTGCATCATGGACTTTGTCTGCGCGGCGGAGTGTGCCACGGCCGCCATCGCACCCGCCTCCGCCGACGATGCCGCCGCCGGCATCTCCCAGTTGTTCATCAATCCGGATGAGTGCATCGATTGCGGCAACTGCGCGTCGATCTGTCCCTCGGCGCGATCTTTGCGGAAGAAGAACTTCCGGCGGAGAAGGCGCATTTTGCCGGCAAGAACAAGGCCTATTTCAACTAGAGCATATCCGTAAATTGCGAAATTTGTAGCGCCGCTCCCCTGAGCGGCTGTCGTGCAGGTTTCCAGACCTGTACCCACCGTCTCTGGCGTCTTGGAAGCCGCCAGTACAGCCGGTCTGGAGACCGGCGCTACAATTCTCACGGCTCACTCTTGACGGGCTGCGCCGGGGCGGCCGCGGGCTGCGTCTGCGCTGGGCCAGCCGCTGACGCTTGCGCACTCACCAGCTTCACCGGCAGGGTCAGCGTCTGCACCGTCTCCGGATCGTCGCGCAGCTTCAGGTAAAGGACGCCGTTCAGCGGATGAGGAACACTGACCTGGGTTCCTGTGAAGTCCGGCGGGACATCGGCTGCGTCGTCGAACTCCAGCGTGGCGGCGATCGACGCAGCCAGGAAGAGGTTGCTGCCGGTCAGCGTGCAGGGCTTGGCCAAGGCGCGCGGGCAATGCAACTCTTTGAAGCCGGGCAGCCGCACCAGCGTTCCCAAGGGCAGCCAATCGCCGGTGACTCCGTCCTCCGAGAGCGCGCGGGCCCGCAGCGGCCCAAAGGCCGAGGAGCCGAAGCGGGCCAGCGGTTCCACAACGCCCAGTGCGGTTGTTGCATCTTCGAGCATCAGGCTGCCGTCGGCCAGCGACAGCGCGGTGCTGAAACTGCCGTCGGCCGCGGCTACCTCGACCTTTTCACCGCGGGGAAAGCGCGGTGGCACGCTGGTGCGGAGAAAGAAGACCAGCCGCCGCTCGACGGGCAGGTCGTCAGGGCTGCCCAGTTGCACCGGCGAGGGCGGGGCGGAGGCCTCTTCCTGCGTGCCTTTACTGAGCAGCGTCACCTGCGGGCGGGGCGGCTCCACGGTGACCGGTACGCGCAGCAGACGGCCGTCCTGCAAGAGCACACCGGCATAGGCACGTTTTCCCGGCTCCAGGGCGGCCGTTGAGCGGTCGGCGTTCATCGCCAACTGGTCGTAGTCCTGCACGCGGCTGAGTGTGGACGGGGTCCAGTGTGATGCCGCCCAGGCTGACCTTGGCCACCTCATCCAGGCGGTTGCCTTTCAACAGCGCCACCGTGTCGCCCGCGCTCAGCGTCAGGCGGTCGAGCGCTGCCGCCTCGGCGTAGGCCTCCATCGGCAAGGGGTCCGGCTTTTCCAGCCCGAACTGATAGATTTCCAGGCTGACCGGCCCCGGAGCCGCGTCCTTCATGGGCACGACCACCTCAAGTTGATCCGGTTTGGGAGACTTCCAGGCCAGCTTGAGCGGAGCGCCGGGGGCGGCCGCCTGTAGCTCAATCCGTTCGACGCACAGCGCATTTTCTCCTTCGATGTGCAACGTGTCCTCGCGGCCCACTACCAGCGCCGACTGGTTGGCTGCCGCCAGGCTCCACTTGTCAGCCTGCGCCGTGCGCAGGTGAAAGCGCGGCCCCTCCCAATCGTCAAAGCCCCACTTGCCACGCACCACGCCGGTCAGCTCGCCTGCCGGCAACGCGGGAGCGGGTTGCGCCAGCACCAGTCCGCCCAGCGACGGATCGGCCTTCACCGGCAGATCCAACGGGCTGCCTTTGTTCTTCTTACTGCCTTTGTCCTCAATGCGCAGCTTGAGATCGTGGACCAAATCCGTGGCAAAGACCAGAGGCGCGCCCTCGACCGGCAGTACCAGTTCAGGCTTGGTGGCGCAAAATCTATCCGCCGGGTTCACCGGATGCAGCGGCGGCGGCTTGACCGCGCCCACCGGCGGAAGCGCCACCACCACTACTGACTTGGGATCGCGGAAGGAGGGCGGCACGTTCAGCCGCAAGTTGAGCGTGTCCTTTGCCGGCAGCGCCAGTGCGGGAATGTACTGGAAATGCGCCGTGTGCAGCGAGGCAAGAATCCGGGCCGTGTCCAGGATGGCCCCGATATAAGGGCTGTACGCGCCCGCGCCGGCCAGATTCGAGTAGCTGAGCTGGTTCATCAGGTCCGCGTTTGAACCGCTGGTCAGTTGCGCCACCCGCGATTGCGCATTGGTGTCGTCCAGCACCAGCCCTTCGGTATGTTGCAACAGGCAGGGAGCCTGCTGCTCGCTGGGCTTGTCAAAGCATTGCTGGTCCAGCCGGATGCCCAGGCTGCGCGCCGCTCGCTCGGCGCGTTCCTTCAGCAAGCCGGGATCGGTCTGGGAGGTCTCTTTGACCTCGGCCAGGTAGGCGTCCAGCCGCATCCGGTCCCAGCTGGCGGCCTGCAAGTCCTGCACGGCGCGGACAAAGGCGCCGGGGCGGCCGCGTACCGTAGCGCGCAGTGTGCTGAAGTCGCCGCCCGTCTCCGGCGCCAGAAAGATCAACGCCTGCTGGGCTTCTTCGGGCACGGTGACGAAGACACCTTCTTCGCTCACCTGGCGGCTCCAGGTCTCCACGCGGGTAAACCACTCCGGCGGCGGCGGGTTCGTCGCCCCGCGCAGAAAAGCGACAATCAGCACATAATGGGCGGACTGGCTCTCGGGAAAATCGGGATGAATCCACAGCCGGTCTCCGGGCAGCAGGTTGGGGGTCTCGCCGATCGGCAGCGTGACCGCTCCCCGCTTGACGTGCACGTCCACCTTCGGCCCGGAAAGATCAAAAGCCGGCTCGGCGGCGTGTACTCCGGTTGTAACCAGGCAAGTCAACAGCAGCAATGACAAACATCGACGCATATCTTCTATTGTACGGAGCAAGCTCCCGGATAGAACGGCGGCGGAAGAGCAACTTTTCCAGGCGTTCGTGGCGAGCGGAGCGGCCGCGGTCAATATAACTATTTTTTGCAAAACTGCCCACAAAACAGTTTTATCGGTTACACTGGGGATGAATACCTTCAAGCTGAGCGATTAGCTAGAGTTTTTTCCCATTCACTGCGTGGAAACAACCAGCGGAAGATGGCCATGATTCGGGCAAAAGTCCTGAAGGCGCCATGCGCCGCATTAACTTCATCAGGTAATACATACGCTTGCCGGAGAATGGCAGGCGCCTTTCAAATGGATCGAAACCAAGCTCAAGGCATCCGCCGGGATGCGCCCATAGCCGCCCGCAACTCAGGATGAATTGTAAGTTAATCTTCAGCCGCGATGAATGAATTTTTAAACTAAGGCTGCTCACACTTGTCCGCGGCTCAAATCCGGAAGCAGGCGATGAAACCAGCCGGAGAGCTTACAGCACAGACGAACATCAGTGGCAGCATTACGGAGAAGCAAAAATGAAATCGACAAAAGCAGTTCAAAGTAGCGTAGAAATAGGCAGTTTGAGCATACCCGACGCGGAAGAGATCATCGAAGAAGCTCTGAATGAACTAGCCGCCTCAGCCGACCCCAACCTGGCGCAAGCCCTGCCTTTCCTGGCGCCCGCAGGCTATCAGGCGATCGTCGAGCTGTGCGGCGAAAACGGGCGCAGCAAGCGGCGCAACGCAATGGCGGATTCTTGGTCGCCGGAGGAGGACGAGGTGCGCATCTACTTCGAGCGCATCGACGGCGTCGAGGCCGCCCCGCGTCCCATCCGCGTTCCGCGCGCCATCTCCGGGAACAGCTTCGAAGCCGAGGACGATGACGGCCAGGAGGCGCTGATTCCCGCCGACCTGGATGCGCGAGTGAAGGAGCTTTGCTCGTCGCTGGCCGAGGCCGAGCGGGGCGGTCACGCCTTCATCGCCCTGAAGTGGTTCCGCGACTCCTTCCTGCCCCGCAAGGCCTTCCGCTGGAATCAGCATCCGGAGTCGCGCCAGGCGGTGCTGGCCGAGGCCATTCAGCGCGGCGTCGTGGTGACCAGCAAGATCGCCAACCCCAAGACCCCGGCCTATCCCACCACCACCATCCGCCTCAACCGCGCCGAGGCCGGCATGCCCGACGAGGCACAGCGCTTCCATCCAGTCGCGGCGCATGGCGAATCCATCGCCGAAGCGATTGAAGAGGAACGGGGGAACCTGTGAGCTGCTACTTTCTTGAGGCCACTGCCTTCGCCAAGCTCTTTGTCCAGGAGCAGGGCACCGACGAGCTGATCCGCTTGATGGAGGCCGTCGAAGACAACCGCAAGCTGATCTCCGCCTCCACGCCATTGGAGGTCTACGGGGCCGTCCGGCGGCGCGAGCGGGCCGGCGGCATCAGCGCCGAAGACGCCACCGCGGCGCTGGAGATTCTGCGCATGGAGGCCGCGCGCATGGTCCAGGAGCCGCTCAACCCGGCGGTGCTGGAAGCCGCCCGCCAGCTCCTCGACCGCACCACGCTGCGCTGGCCCGACGCGCTACAACTAGCCGCCGCCATCGTTGCCCGCGATATGTTCCAGGGCACCGAGATCATCTTTGTCTCCGCCTCGCCGTTGCTGCTGGAAGCCGCCAAAAGCGAAGGATTTCATACGCTCGATCCGGCGAAAGAAGCTGTTGCGGCGGTGAAGGATGTCGCCGACACGGTTCCGGACGCGGAGTAGGGGGAATCCCGCATCGCAGAAGCAAGATGCGGGGCGTCTGCAACGTAAATGCAAGAGGAGTTTTCGCTCACCATGAAAGCCGCGAAGATCCAGCCTGACCTTGAACCCTTCCCCAACTGCCCCGCCCTCGACGGCTGCCACTGCGTCACCAACTCCCTGGCCAAGATCTTTCATCATGCCGGCCATCCTCTCTCCGAAGAGATGCTGCTGGGCCTAGGCGCCGGAATGGGGTTCATCTATTGGAGATGAAGATGGGCGCGGGCACGACTATCTTTGTCGGCGGCAGGGGAAATACCAAGAACTTCTACCAGGATCTCGGCGCGCGGACCGGCGTGAGGATTGGCGAGGTTACGACCTCCAGCGCCCCAAAGGCGGAAGCTGCTTTACTGCAGAAGCTGGCGCGCAAAGAGCCGGTGATGCTGGGCGGCGATATGGGCTTTCTGCCCTGGTTCCATTTTCCGCAGGAGTATCACTTCGGCGGGCACGCCTTTGTGGTCTGCGGCTATGACGGCGGACGCACCGTTCTGGCCTCCGACATGGACCCGCAAATGGCCGGAGTAAAAAAGGGATTCTATGCGCCGGTAACTTTGGAGCAGCTCGCCAAAGCCCGAAGCTCGCCCTACAAGCCGTTTCCGCCCAAAAACCTGCGCCTGGAGTTCGACTTTGCCGGGTTTCGCACTCCGGGGAGCGAGGAGATCACCGCCTCGATTGCGCAGACGGTCGATGCTCTACTCCATCCGCCGATCAAGAACTTCGGAGTCATGGGTTTGCGCCACACGGCTCGCCAGATCTTGCAGTGGCCGGCGATCTTCAAGGACAAAGAGCTGCGCATGAACCTCTTCAACCTCTACGTCTTCATCGAGATTGGCGGCACCGGAGGGGGCTGCTTCCGGCCCATGTACGCGCGTTTTCTGGAAGAAAGCGCGAAGATCGCAGGCAAGCCGGCGCTGGCGAACGCCGCGGAGATCTTCCATCAATCCGGCGGCAGGTTCACGGAGATCGCCATGCTCTTCAAGGAGGCCGAAACGATGAAGGACGTGGAGGAGAAGCTGCGTTCCGCCTCGCGGCTCTTCAGCGAGATCGCCGATCTGGAAGAAAAGGCCTGTCTGCTTCTGGAAAAAAGTCTTTGAGCGGCGAAAGAGGCTGGGAAAAAATCATCTCTGGCTGCAAGAAGTGTCAGGGCACGACTTCAGTCGTGCCGTAAGTGCAGCAAAAATGAACAGGCTTCAGCCCCTAAA
>CAWFZU010000026.1:0-9817 GCA_963820195.1 uncultured Acidobacteriaceae bacterium
CTCTCGATGGCCTTGCGATAGTGCTGCACGGCCTCGTCGAGGCGGCCCTGGGAGGCCAGCGCGTAGCCAAGGTTGTTGTGCGCCTCGGCATACTCGGGGTTGATAGCAATGGCGTCCTGAAGCTGCTCGATGGCTTCGGGCAGATGGTGTTCTTCCAGCAGCGCGCGGCCGAGATTGTTGCGCGCCTCGGCATAGCCGGGATTGTCCTCCAGCGCCTGGCGGTAATGATCGATGGCTTCACTGGAACGGCCCGCACCGGCCAGCGCAATGCCCAGATTGTTGTGCGCCTCAGGGTATTGGGGCTTGAGCAGGACGGCCTTCTGGAGCTGGGCGATGGCGTCCGTGGTTTTGCCCGCCTTGGCAAGCGTCTGGCCGTAATTGTTGCGAGCGCGGGCGTCGTCCGGGTTCATGGCGATGGCTTTGGCCCACTCGGGAATAGCGGCGGCGTATTGGCCGTTCTTGGCTAGATCCGCGGCTACATCGTATTGCTTGTAAAAATCCACCGCCGGCGTGGCAATGTGTTCGATGCCGCTTGGGTCCATATTGACGAACTCCGGAATGTTCACGGCGCGATTGGCGGCGGTGGAGTTCTCGATCAGGATGGCGGGCGTGTCGTGGCCCTCGGCATCGATGTGCGTCAGGAACATTTGCGTGTAGGGCGAGCGGCTCTTGGAGGAGAAGACCAGCCAGCGGCCGTTGGGCGAGAAGCTGTGCCAGGAGTTCATCAGCGCCGTGTTGCAGGTCATGCGACGGGCCACGCCGCCGGCGGCAGGAACGATGTAGAGCTTGCTGTCGGGGCGCATCAGCTGGCCGTTGTGGGCCTGGACGAAGACCATCCACTTGCCGTCCGGCGAGATCTTGGCGAAGCTGTTGCTCATGCCGTTCTGCGATGCGCCCAAGATGGGTTCGGGCTTTCCTCCCAGGCCGTGATTGAAGGGGATGCGATAGAGGTCGTACTGAATCGGAACCTCCGCCGGATCGTTGGCATAGGCGGCCATCTTGCCGTCGGCGGGGAAGGTATCCCTAGCCTCGGCGCGGGCAAAGACAAGGTATTTGCCGTCGGGGCTCCAGACGGCGCTGGCCTGCACAAAATGCGGGATCGTCGGCGCCGGGTAGCGGCTGAAACTTTTTGGTCTCGCGGTCATACCAGGCCAGGATGCCGCGCGTGGGATAGAAGACTTGCAGAAAGCGGTAGTCCTTGAAGTTAGCCACGTAGTAGAACGACGGGCTCTTGCTTCCCGGCGGCCGGATGGTGGTGACCACATAGCGGCCATCGGGCGAAACCTGAGACATGAAGCCGATGCGGACCGGGCTGGCCGATTCCGAGGGGAATGAGGACCAAGAGATCATATCCTGGTTGCGAATCGTCATCTGCTTGGCGACCGGAACTACCGCGTACAGCCCCTTGTCGTTCTGCGGACCATCCATATCAAGCCCCAGAGTCTTGCCGTTGTTGGAGAAGGAGTGGCAGTTGGCGCAGGAATGAAGGTTGGTCATCACGACGTGGCTTCCCGTCTCCGCTACGTTGCGCATGCGCCACTCGATCAGCGGAATCGCGCTCGAGGCCAGCGGCTTGATGAATCCCTTTTCCGTCTCCGAGGGCATTAGCGGCACGTCGCGATAGAAGATCGGCGCGCCGACCGGGTCAGTCGAGATGCTCAGCTTCATGCTGCCGCTGGAGACCGGAACAGCGCCAGTCGCAAAGCCGCGGATGGTGATGGTGGCGGCAGCCGAGACCGCGTGCTGGCGGATGGAGGCCCAGGTTGCGGCATCGGGTTTGTAGGTGTGCGCGGCGGCCTGCTCGGGAGTCAGCTCGGGCGGCTTGTTGGTGTCGGAAACGGCGCGCGGGTCGATTGCGCCGATGCGCATCGGCTCGCCCTTCGACGAGACCAGGAGGGGCGCGGAACCGTCCGCGAAGTTGACCTCAACCTGCCAGGAGTCCGCGTTGGGTGCGGTGTCACGCCATTGAAAGGTGGGAGGAGCCATGTCGGGAGGGAAGACCGAGCCGTTGAGGGGATAGTCGATAGTGATGAGAGCCGGCTCGTTCTGCGCGCTCACACCGATGATGCCCCGGCCCGCAAGAAGGCCGGCCGCGAGAAGCATGCCCGCTGTTGCAATTACAAGGATTTTCCTGTTCATCCCGTAGACTCCCGACCCCACTTTGCCGGCTCTCCCGCGCCTCGTCCAGCAAGGGGATGCTGGCGCTCGCTCATGGGCGCTAACACGGCGATTCTGATTTCCGTTCGATGTGCCTTCCGCTTTCCCGCTCCGCGTCAGTATACTACCGGCCGCCTTTACGTTGCATCCTTTGCCCTCGCGGCTCTCCCGTTGGTTAGACTTGAAGAGAGACCATTGCGGGAGCCGCCTTGAACACTCCGACAGAAGAACGCATCATCCGTCCGGCCAAGAACATTTACGGCAGCCTGCGCCTGCCCGGCGACAAGTCCATCAGCCACCGTTATGGAATGTTGGCGGCCTTTGCCGAAGGCACGTCGCGCTTTACCAATTTTTCCACCGGGGCCGATTGCGCCTCGACGCTGGCTTGCATGGAGGCGCTGGGCGCGAAGGTGCGCCGCCTCGAAGACGGCTCGGTGGAAGTGACCGGCGTGGGCGGGCGCGTCACGCCGTGCGACAAGCCGCTGGATTGCGGCAACTCCGGCTCGACGATGCGCATGATCAGCGGCCTGCTGGCGCCGCAGGAGGGACGCTTCACGCTGGTGGGCGACGAGTCGCTCTCCAGGCGGCCGATGGAGCGGATTCGCAAGCCGCTGGAAGCCATGGGCGCGCGCCTGACGCTCACCGAGGGCCATGCGCCGCTCGTAATCGAAGGCTGCGCGTTACGCGCCATCGACTACACCACGCCGGTGCCCAGCGCGCAGGTGAAGACCTGCATTCTGCTTGCCGGATTGCAGACGGCGGGCACGACCACGGTGCGCGAGGCGGTGCGCACCCGCGACCATAGCGAGCTGGCCTTGCGGGCCTTTGGCGCAACGGTCGAGCGTTCTCTGGATTCGGTTTCGATTGGCGGCCCGCAGAAGCTGCACGCCATCGAGGCTGCCGTTCCCGGCGACATTTCTTCCGCGGCATTCTTTCTCTGCGCGGCGGCTCTGTTTCCCGGCTCCAGCCTGGTGCTCGACGCGCTCGGCCTGAACCCCACGCGGGCCGCGCTGCTGGATGTGCTGACCGCGCTGGGCGCGCGCATCTCTGTTCTGAATCTGGAGGAGAAGAACGCCGAGCTGGTGGGCACCGTGCAGGTCACTGCGCCGCCGGAAGGGCTGGGTTCGACCGCCATCAGCGGCGCGCTGGCCGCGCAACTGATCGACGAGCTGCCCGTGCTGGCGGCGATTGGGCCGTACACCAGCGGCGGCATTCGCATCCGCGACGCGCGTGAACTGCGCGTGAAGGAGTCGGACCGCATCGCGCTGGTGGTCAGGAATCTGCGCGCGATGGGCGCCGAGGTTGAGGAGTTCGACGACGGCCTGGATGTGCCCGGCGGGCAAAAGCTGCACGGCGCAACAATTGACTCCGGCGGCGATCACCGCATCGCCATGGCCTTCAGCGTGGCCGCGTTGCGCGCCGAGGGCGAGACGCGGATTCAAGGCGCGGAATCGGCCGCCATCAGCTTTCCTGAGTTCTTCGATTTGCTCGATCTGGTGGCGGAGCGCTGAGCAGCCGCAAGACCGTCTCATCGATCAGCTTGCAGGCGTCGGGCAGTGCGGCGGTCACCGCGGCGCTGAAGGCTTCGCCCAACTCGGTTGAGCCTGCGCCGATGGTCAGCAACTGCGCGTTGCGTGGCAGAGAATTGAAGAGATCGCGGCTCAGTGCCAGCAGCTCGGCCGCGTTCTGATGATGGGTGTTGATTCCCTGCCCGGCGGCGGCTGGCTCCACGGGCGTCAGATGGAGTGATCCGGGGGCCGTATCGAGAGTGCAATCGATAAATAGAACCGACTGAGCATGAGCAACATCCTCGGCCAGTTCGGGAGTCCATTGATGATCGGCGATGACGCGCACGCCGGGTTGGTCCGCGAAACGCCGCTCCGCCCACTCGGCAAGCCAAAGCCCGACACCGTCATCCCCGCGCATTGTGTTGCCGCAGGCGAGAATGAGGCATCGGGCTTGGGTCGAACTCATGGTTTCAGTTTAGCGGATGAGCTGGTCCACAACCTCGCCATCGGCGTTGACCAGCGTGAGCACCAGCGGCATCTGGCCGAAGGCGTGCGTGGAGCAGCTCAGGCAGGGATCGAAGGTGCGGATCACGGCCTCGACGCGGTTGAGCGCGCCCTCGGTGAACTTGCCGTCCTTCACGTAGGCCTTGGCCGCCTGCAGGACGCCGCTGTTCATGGCGTTGTTGTTGTGGCCGGTGGCGACAACCAGGTTGGCCCAGGTGATCTTGCCGTTCTCGTCCACCTTGTAGTGGTGGTTCAGCGTGCCGCGCGGAGCCTCGATCTGGCCCGCGCCTTCCAGCCGGTTGACGCCGGCGGTGGCGCGCACATGCTTGTCGAGAATCAGCGGATCGGCGAGAATCCGTTCGATATTCTCGATGCCGTAGAGAGCCTCGACCAGCCGCGCGTGATGATAGTGGAAGGAGCTCTCGACCGGTCCGGCGCTCAACTGCTTGAACTCGGCCAGCTCCTTGTCGGCCTGCGGCGTTCCCATGGACTTGACGATGTTCAGCCGCGCCAGCGGGCCTACGCGATAGCTGCCCTGGGGATAGCCGAGCGGCTTGTAGTAGACGAACTTGGTGTAGCTGTAGTTCTCGACGGCTTCGCCGATCGCTTCGGTGAAGCGGCTGGCGGTCATGCCGTCCTCGATGATCGCGCCCTTGGGATCGATCAGCCGCAGCGCGCCGTCGGTGAACTCGATGGACTCGTCCTCGTTGATCAGGCCCAGGTAGTTGGAGGGGAAGTTGGCGAAGACCTCGATCTCCTGCTTGAAGGTGCCGGCGATCTGCTTGTAGGCGGTCAGCGCCAGCTTGAGGTTGGCGTAGGCCTCGGGGAATCATGGCCAGAATCTCGTCGCGGTGAGCCGGAGCTGAGCGGCTCGGTGACGCCGCCGGGAACAACCCATCCGGTATGGATGCGCTTGCTGCCCAGCAGCTCGATGATGTGCTGGCCGAAGCGGCGCAGGCCGATGCCGGCCAGGCCCAGGTCGGGCCGGGCGGCCGCCACGCCGAAGATGTTGCGCGTCGACGGGGTCGGACTCCATGCCCAGCAGCAGATCGGGCGAGGAGAGATGGAAGAAGCTCAGCGCATGCGACTGCACCATCTGGGCCATATTCAACATGCGCCGCAGTTGCGCGGCGGTATGCGGAATGCGCACCGCCATGATGGCCTCGCAGGCCTTGGCCGAGGCCAGCAGGTGGGAGACCGGGCAGATGCCGCAGATGCGCGCCATCAGGCTGGGCATCTCGTAAAACGGCCGGCCTTCGGAGAACTTCTCAAATCCGCGCACCTGGGTGACGTGGAAGTGCGCGTCCTCCACCTCGCCCTGGTTGTTGAGCTGGATGGTGATCTTGCCGTGGCCTTCAAGGCGGGTTACGGGATCGATGGTGATGGTCTGGGTCATGACCGGACTCCTAGGGACTCAAGCTCCAAAGCGGGTGAGGGCTGAAATATCCAGCGGCGCGCCGGTTACCAGCGCGGTCAGCGCCGTGTAAAAGGTATCGGCCGAGGGCGGACAGCCGGGCAAAAAAACATCGACATTCACGAATTCGTGGATGGGGCGCACGATCTTGAGCAGCTTGGGCACCACCACGCAGGGAATCTGCTGCTGCGCGCTGGCGTTCTCGATGTACGCCCGGTCGAGAATGCTTCTCGGGGCCGATGGGATTGCGCATCGAGGGCACGTTGCCGGCGACGGCGCAATCGCCCATCGCGATCAGCGTCTTCGGAGTGGGCGCGCACCTTCTTGATCTTGGCTTCGTCGTCCACCGAGGCTACCGCGCCCTCGACCAGGGCGATGTCCACCTCGTCGGGGAAGTCCTTGGCGTCCACGATGGGGCTGTAGACCACATCGACCAGCTCCGCCAGCTCGAGGAGCCGCTCGTCCATGTCGAGAAACGACATATGGCAGCCGGAACAACCGTCCAGCCATACTGTTGCCACTTTCAGTTTGCTCATCGCGCTTCCCTCATCAGGTTCAGGTACGGCAGAAAATCCGGATACTTGGGGTGATCGGAGCCGATCTTGCTCTTGTCGAAGAGGGCTCCGGTGGGGCAGCACTGCACGCACTTTCCGCAGCGGGTGCAAGCCGAGCTTCCCCACTCCTCGTGCAGATCGGTGATGACGATGGAGTCGATGCCGCGGCCCATCACATCCCAGATGTGCGCGCCTTCAATCTCCGCGCAGACCCGCACGCAGCGCGTGCACAGGATGCAGCGGTTGTGGTCCACGGAGAAGCGCTCGTGCGAGGCATCCACGGCGCAGCGCGGGGTTGCGATAGGGCAGGCTGATATGGGTCACTCCCTGCTCCTGCGCCAGCGCCTGCAATTCGCAATGGCCGTTGGAGACGCAGACCGAGCAGATGTGATTGCGCTCGGCGAAGAGCAGCTCCAGAATCATGCGGCGGTGCTTCTTGCAGCCGCTCGGAGTTGGTGACGACCTCCATGCCTTCATGGATATTGGCCACGCAGGCGGGCAGCAGCTTGTTGCTGCCTTTGATCTCCACCAGGCAGAGGCGGCAGGCGCCCACATTGCTCAGGCCCTCCAGATGGCAGAGCGTGGGAATGTTGATCTCATTCTCCCGCGCCACTTCCAGGATGGTCTGGCCGCCGCGCGCGCTCAACTCCTGGCCGTCGATGATCAGAGTTTTGACGCCCATGCTTTCGCTCATGCCAACACCTCCGCGGAAACAGCAGCGGGCGCTTCGATATTGCAGACGCCGGCCGGACAGCGCTTATGCACAATGTGCTCGATGTACTCGTTGCGGAAGTACTTGATCGTGCTCAGCACCGGATTGGGCGCCGTCATGCCCAGTCCGCAAAGGCTGGTTTCCTTGATGGTCTCGCACAGGCTGATCAGCAGGTCCAGATCGTCCATGGTTCCCTTGCCTTCGCAGATGCGGGTCAGCAGCGTGTACATCTGCGCCGTGCCTGCGCGGCAGGGAATGCACTTGCCGCAGGATTCGGTCATGCAGAACTCGACGAAGAAGCGCGCCACGTTCACCATGCAGGAGGTATCGTCCATCACGATCATGCCGCCCGAGCCCATGATCGAGCCGACCGCCATCAGCGCATCGTAGCTGACGCCCAGGTCGAGCATCTCGGCGGGAATGCAGCCGCCGGAAGGTCCGCCGGTCTGCACCGCCTTGAACTGATGCCCGCCCGGCACGCCGCCGCCGATCACCTCGATGATCTCGCGCAGCTTGATGCCCATCGGCACTTCCACCAGGCCGGTGTTGGCGATCTTGCCGGTCAGAGCGAAGACCTTGGTGCCCTTGCTCCTCTCCGAGCCCATGTTGGCGAACCACTTGCCGCCGTTGCGCACGATAGGCGCGATGTTGGCGAAGGTCTCCACGTTGTTGATGAGCGTGGGCTTGCCGAAGAGGCCGCTGACCGCCGGGTAAGGAGGCCGCGGCCTGGGCGTGCCGCGCTTGCCTTCGATGGAGGCGAGTCAACGCCGTCTCCTCGCCGCAGACAAAGGCTCCGGCGCCCAGGCGAATCTCGACGTCGAAGTTGAAGGGCGTATTGCAGATGCCGTTGCCCAGCAATCCGCGGCGGCGCGCCTCGCGGATGGCAGTCGTCAGCCGGGAGACGGCCACCGGATACTCGGCCCGCACATAGATGAAGCCCTTGCTGGCGCCCACCGCGTAGGCGGCGATGGCCATGCCTTCGATGACGCGATGCGGGTCGCCTTCCATCACGCTGCGATCCATGAACGCGCCGGGGTCGCCCTCGTCGCCGTTGCAGACCACGTACTTCAACTCGCCCGCTGGCCTTGGCCACCGTGCCCCACTTCAGTCCGGTGGGATAGCCGCCGCCGCCGCGTCCCCTGAGGCCGCTTTCGGTGATGCGGTGAATCACGCCGTTGGGCGTCATCTCGGTCAGCGCGGTCAGCAGCGCCTTGTAACCGTCGCGGGCAATGTAATCGTCGATCTTCTCCGGATCGATGTAGCCGGCATTCTCCAGCACCACCCGCACCTGCTTGTCGAAGTGCTCGTTCAGGTCGCACTGCAGCTCGGGCACGGGCTTACCGCCCAGGCTGGTCACAATCGCCTCGGCATGGCCGGCATTCACATGGTGGTATAGAGTCTCCTCGGGGTCAACGCGCACCAGCGGCCCGGAAGAGCAGGGGCCCATGCAGCCGGTGCGGCGGACCAGCACATTCTTGCCGGATGCGCCGGCGGCCTTCTCCAGCGCCTCCCGCAATTGGTCCGCGCCCTGGCTCATGCAGGCCAGGTCCATGCAGACATTCACTTCAAAATCGTATTTATCGTTCTCCTGGCAGACGCTTTTGGCAACCTGCTCGAGCTCTTCGATCGTCATTCCACCGCCCACCTTTCCAGTTGCTCGAGCATCTGCTCAGCGGTCATCTCGCCCGCCACTTCGCCATCGCACAACACCACCGGCGCGCGACTGCAGGCGCCCACGCAACGCGCCGTCATCAGGCTGATCTGGCCGTCCGTTAGTGGTCTGCCCATGGGAAACGCCCAGGCGCTTTTCCGCCGCCGCCATCAGCTTGTCGGAGCCCTTGATGTAGCAGGCGGTGCCGGCGCAGATGGTCATCGTGTGCTTGCCCGGCGGCTTCAGGCTGAAGTAGTGGTAAAAGGTCACCACCCCATAGGCCTGGCTCAGCGGCACGCGCAGCGAGAGGGCCACAAAGCGAATCGAATCGTCGTCCAGGTAGCCGAAGGCGGACTGCACCGTGTGCAGCGTTTCAATCAGCGCATGACGGGCAAAGCCATTCTTGCGCATGGTGCCGTTCACGATCTTCCATCGTTTATCGTCGCTGGGCAGCGGCGGTGGGGTGAATGCTGGCACGAATCCTCCCCATCACGGAACAGAAAGCACAGCAATTGCTGCCGCGTCCGGCTCGGTGTCTATCTCTCTTTTACGGCTCCAGGCCGGGTTGAATCGGTGACCACGGTCACTTGCAGTGGGAATCCCTATCACCTTGTGGCACAGACGGATTCTCTTCTGGTTTGGAAAAGAAGATTGGCCGGCTCCTCCAGCAATGGAAGATGGCCGCGGAGGGCGTTCAAATCGTTCAGCTTCGACTCCGCTTAACGGTCTGGACTGAGTTGAATCTGGTAGTCGCGATAGTCGATAGTGACCACGGTTTGACCAAGAAGAAAGCTATCCGATACGGCACGTGCCTGGGTGGCCATGCCAAAGCCGTTGACGTTCACGTACTGGCGCATCACCTGGGCGGGTCCGGTGAAGATGGATGGACTTTGAGTTGCGCTTCCCTCAAGGCGAACGATCTCGCCATCCCGTGCATCCACCCACAAGGTTCCGTCGATCATATTGGTGCCCTTGCGCCGGGGGGAGATGGCCAAGGCGTAGCATGCACGCCCGTCCATCTGCATCACTCCGCTCTGCTTGAGCTTCATCTCGTAGTTGGCCGAAGTGAGCCAGGAAGCTTCGCGAATGCCGGGCAGATTGATGGTTTTCTCACGATCGAGAAGCGGCCCCAGCACGTATTTCCGGATGAATTCCGAGCCGCTTTGCGAGAGTATGGTGTAACTCTTGCCCGTCTCCTTGCGATACTCTGTTTTGACCGTCATTTCAGCCACTGGATGGGTCTCGTCGTGGTTCCGGTAAACGGCGTAGTGTTCTGTGACAGTGTAAGCGGCAATGCCATCAATCCGCGCTTTGACC
>CAWFZU010000027.1:0-5800 GCA_963820195.1 uncultured Acidobacteriaceae bacterium
AGGTATACAATAACAAAAAAAAAAAAAAAAAAAAAACGATGTATTGCTCTATGAACTGTTTCCGTTTTACATCCGTTCTGATTCTGGCTGCGGCGCCGGTGATAGCGCAGGCGCCTGATGCCTCGAAGCCCACACCGCCGACAGCCATCAAGAGCTTCGATTTATCGGCCATCGACAAGACTGCCAATCCTTGCACGGATTTTTATCAGTACGCCTGCGGAAACTGGGTCAAGAGCAACCCCATTCCAGCCGACGAGGTACGCTGGGCGCGGTCTTTCTCGCTGCTGCAAGAACGCAACCGTTATTTGTTGTGGCAAGAGCTGGATGCGGCGGCAAGCAGTCCCAAGAGCGCGCTGGAAAAGCAGTATGGCGACTTTTTTGCGGCTTGCATGAACACCGATCTGATTGAGCAGAAGGCTCTCCAGCCGCTGGAGACGGCCTTCAATCGCATCGCGGCACTCAACGACGCCCACAAGCTGGCCACGCTGATGGGTCAACTGGAGGCCGAGGGCAGTGAGGCGCCGCTCTTCTATTTTGGCGTGAAGCAGGACGACAAGGACTCCTCAAAGCAGATTGCCGCCATTGGACAAGCTGGCCTCTCGCTGCCCGACCGCGACTACTACATTGTGGACAGCAAGCGCTTCCAGGAGATTCGCAAGCAGTACGTCGAGCACGTGACCAAGATGTTCACGCTGGCCGGCGACTCTCCCGATCAGGCGGCCAAGGAAGCCGCGGCGGTTATGGAGATTGAGACGGCGCTGGCCAAGGCCTCCACCAGCCGCACCGACCTGCGCGATCCGGCCAACCGCTACCACATCTATACGGTGGCCGATTTCCAGAAGCTGACCCCGGAGTTCGATTATTCGGTCTATTTCAAGGACGTAAAGATACGCCCCTTCGAGACACTGAATGTGGCCACGCCGGATTTCTTCAAGGGGCTGAGCGAGCTGATTGCCAAGGAGCCGATCGACGCCTGGAAGTCGTACTTCCGCTGGCACATCTTGCACGCCTCGGCCATCAATTTGCCCAAGGCCTTCTTTGACGAGAATTTTGCTTTCTTTGGAAAGACACTGGCGGGACAGAAGGAGCCGACGCCGCGCTGGAAGCAATGCACCAGCATGACCGATCGGGCGCTGGGCGAGGCGGTGGGCCAGGACTGGGTGAAGCAGAACTTTCCGCCCGCGGCCAAGGCCAGCATGGACCAGCTTGGTGGCCGCTCTGGAGAAGAGCCTGGGCGACGACATCAAGACCCTGCCGTGGATGAGCGACGCGACCAAGAAGGCGGCGGAAGAGAAGCTGGGCATGATCCGCAACAAGATCGGCTACCCGGAGAAGTGGCGCAGTTACAAGGCGCTGAAGGTGAAGCGCGATGACCTGCTCGGCAACCTGCGCCGCAGCTCTGTCTTCGAGCGTAACTGGAACCTTGATCACCTGGGCAAGCCGGTGGACGAGAAGGAGTGGGGGATGACGCCGCCGACGGTAAACGCCTATTATGACCACTCGTTCAACGACATCAACTTCCCGGCCGGCATCCTGCAGCCGCCGTTTTTTGACTTTACCGTTGATCCGGCGGTGAACTTTGGCGGCATCGGCGTGGTGATCGGGCACGAGATGACCCACGGCTTCGACGACCAGGGCTCGAAGTACGACGGCAAGGGCAACCTGCGCGAGTGGCAGACGGCGGAAGACCGCAAGGCTTTTACCGAGCGTACCGACTGCGTGGCCAACGAGTACAGCGGCTTTGAGGCCGCCCCGGCCAAGGGCGACACCCCGGCGCAAAAGCTGAACGGCAAGCTGACACTGGGCGAGAACACGGCTGACAATGGCGGGCTGCGCATCGCCTACATGGCACTGCTGGATACCCTCGCGGCGGAGGGCAAGAGCATCAACGACAAGATTGACGGCTATACCGAGGCTCAGCGCTACTTTCTGGGGTTTGCCCAGGTGTGGTGCCAGAACCAGACCGAGCAGTCTGCCCGGCAGGCGGCGCTGACGGACTCGCACTCGCCTGGGCGCTGGCGCGTCAACGGCACGGTGCAGAACTTTGACCAGTTTGGCAAGGCCTTTGGCTGCGCCCAGGGCCGGCCCATGGCCTCGGTGAATTCCTGCCGGGTGTGGTAGATCAGCAACAATTTTGAAGCTGTGGTTTGGAGCCGTGGTGTTGTAAATCACGGCTCCGGGCCAGAGCTCATGCCTGCCGCCAGACTCATCTACCGGGTTTGGCGCGGCAGTGTTGACGTTTCCCTTGCCGCGGGCGTCCAATCCTCAGCCATGGCCCATCATGGAGCAGTCCGCCCGACAGGCCGCGGTTCTGCCTCGCCTGAGGCGGGGCAGGCCGGGAATAATACGCTGTTTTGCTGCGTTCTCAGCCAAAACTAGGCACAACCCACCCTGGGCTTTTACAATGCAACAGGGACCCGTCCCAACCCAGCTCTGCTGTGGAACTTGCAAACCTGGCGGCGCAGGCCCGGCCAGGATGAAGGAATCGCATGAAGTTTAAGAAATTCGGCAAGGCCCTTCTGATGAGTGCCCTCTCGGCTGGCGTTGTCCTCGGCGTTACGTCTTGCATCCAGAATTATTCCGTTGGCTACTTGTATGTAACCGGGACAGTGACCGCCGGGACGAGCGGCAATGGCATTGTCAGCGGCTTCAAGATCGACCACAATACGGGCTTTCTGACTCCCATTAACGGATTGCCCGTCTCCTCGGGCGGCGCCAACCCGGTGCGCGCCGTCCTGATCGACGGCAGCCGTTTTCTCTATGTTCTGAACCGTGGCGTCAACAAAGAGGGTAACGGCAACTGCACCACAGCGGACCCTTGCCTGAACTCCAACATCACTCAGTTTGAAGTCGGCGCCAACGGCATCCTCACGCCGCAGGAGACCTTCGCCACCCAGGGATTCAATCCTTTCCGCATCATCTCCGACATCGCGGGAAATTACATCTACGTGCTGGATCATGATTCCCCGGACAACTATAACCAGTCGAGCAATGACGGTTGCGCGCTGGCTCTGGGCGGTGTGCAGACCTGCGGCGACATTACCGCCTTCCAGGTCAACCAGACCACAGGACGCCTGAGCCTGGTTGTGAATAATCAGGTAACCTCGACCCTCGGGGGTGGTTCTTCCTCGCTGACATACTTCCCGGTTCCCGCCAATCCGATTGACTTTATGATGACCGGTGTATCCGTATTCGTATTGAGCGGCACACCGGCGACAGGCGATTCGGTCTTCCCATACGCCTACAGCCAGATAAACGGGCAATTGACGGTGAGCCAGAATAGCTCGCAGCCGCTGAACATCACGAAGGGCACGGCTATCGTCTTCGGCTCAGGCTACGTCTTTGTGCTGGACAACGAGCCGATTACAGTGAATGGGACGGTAGCATCGCAAAGCCAGATTCTACCGTACACGCCCATCGCCAACGGCGGGCTGCAGGCGTCGGAGAGCGGCCCCATTCCCGATGACGCTAACCAATCTAACCCCATCTTTTTGACGGTGGAGAACAAGGGCAAGTGGTTCTACGTGGCCAATCAAGGGAACCCGAGCACGCCAACGCTTCCATTGAGTGGCATTTCCGGCTACGTCATGAACTCTCCGTTCCAGCCCGCCGAAATCGCAGGTACACCTATCAATTTCGGCACCGGAGGCGGCCCGCAGTGCCTGGTCGAGGATCCATCGAATCAGTTCTTCTATACGGCCAACGCCTACGATTCAAGCGTATCCGCGCAGCAGATCAACGAACAGGGGGGCAACCTCACGCCGCTCTCCCAGACTTCGAAGGCGCCCGACCAGTATTCGCTTACCGGACCACCTACCTGGTGCCTGGTGGATGGGCGCATCGACTAACCGTCACTCTGAGCCGTTGCCCGGAGCTGTGGCTGGCCCACCGCTCCAGGCAAGGCCATACAAAGATTGCTTCGCAGTCTTCAAGAACGCCGCTGAATGCCAGAGCACGATCTATCCCTTGCGTGCCCTGGAACTCGGTACAAAATTTGATTGAATGCGCGCCAACGATACTGGCCCGCTGACGAAAGATGCACATGAAGTTCAACAAAACGAGTCAACTGCTGCTGGTATCCGCGGCTAGCCTCCTGGCGGCCGGTCTGATGACCGCCTGCGGCACCGACACCGTGGATTTCGTATACGTGGCCAGTTCCCAGGCAGCGGGAACCAACAACTACGGCGAGATCGACGTCTTCGAGATCAACTCGGTCTCCGGCTTCATGCGCCAGATTCCCACCTCGCCCTTTCCTTCGGGCGGACGCAACCCGGTGGCCGAAGCCGTCTCCGGCGACTACTCGAACTTGTATGTGGTCAATGAGGATGACAACACCATCGTTCAATTCATGATCGGCAGCGACGGCAAGCTCTATCCGCAGAACACCGTGAATACGCCGGGAATCTTTCCGCTCGCCGTTGCCGTCCACGGATCGAACCTGTTTGTCGCGGACACCTATCAGCCGCTGCCCTCCTGCTCTCCTGCTGCGCCTTGCTCGGGGTCGGTGGGAGTCTTTCCTCTCCTGCCCGCTACTACCGGCTCCAGCGCAACGCCTAGCGGCGCGCCGGGATCGCCCATCACTAATCCTGGCAATGGCGCTGATTATTGGCCGCTGACCTTGCCCAGCAGTCCCAACGACGTGATTCTGCCGACCGGCGTCAATGTACTGGCCTCAGGCGCCTACCTCTATGTGAGCGCCTACGACTCGACAGCCAATACCGGCTATGTTTTCGGATTCGCGATCGGAACAGGCGGCGTACTCTCTGCCGTCAGCGGTTCGCCCTTTGCCGTAGGCGTCCATCCCTCGGCCGTCGCCAGCGATTCCACCAGCAGCTACGTGTACGTGACGGATTCCGCGAGCGGCAATGTGCGGGGCTACTCCGTTGCACTGGGAGTTCTGAGTCCGCTGAGCAGCAGCTCGTACCCGGCAGGCAATCAACCCTCGGCGATCGTTGTCGATCCCAAGTATCCTTATGTGTACGCTGCCAATTCACTGGACGGCAACGTGAGCGCATATTCAATCGGCAGCAGCGGAGCGCTGACCAGCATCGGCACATACGCAGCGGGCATTAATCCGGTGGCCATCGGCATTGATCCGGGAACTTCTCATTTCGTTTTTACCGTCAACTTTCTTGGCAACGGCGCCAACGGCACCGTCTCCGACTTTGAGATGAGCACGACCGCCGGCACGCTCATCAATACGCAACACTCACCGTACTCGACCAATGCCCTGCCGACGGCCGTGGCCGCGGTTCCGCATAACGTTACGCCGTAGTCATCGCCAGCGCGGCCCGACTCTGGCAACACCCCGTACCGGGCTTTTACAATACCAACGGGGCAACCTAACCAGTTTTTTCTGGGCTGGCACCTGACAAGCCCACGACGAAGGAAGCGCATGAAGTTCAGCAAATTGAGCCAGCTTTTTCTGGTCTCTTTCCTCGGCCTTTTCGTGGCCACACTCTTGACTGCCTGCGATATCGTAACCGTTGATTTTGTTTACGTATCCAGTTCCGCTCTATCGGGGACATCGAGCAACGGAGTGATCGATATCTATGCGGTGGACGCCGCCTCCGGCGCAATGCGCACGGACGTGGCGTCGGTCTCTACCGGCGGAGTGGACCCAGTCTCCATGGCCGTCTCCCCCGACTATGCGAATCTGTACGTCGCCAATGCGGGAAGTCAATCCATTGTCCACTTCACCATCGGCCTGGACGGCGGTCTGACGCAGAAGGATTCGGTCACGCTGAGCGCCACGCCCGTTGCCATTGCGGTGAACACCGCCGGCACCTACCTCTATGTG
>CAWFZU010000028.1:0-10547 GCA_963820195.1 uncultured Acidobacteriaceae bacterium
TTGAGCCGGCGGGCGTTGATTGTTGCGGCGGCGGGCGGAGCGGCTTTCTGGGTTTTGCGGCGCGTAGCGCACCTTGATTTGCTGCCGGTCTCCGCCGCGGGCGGGCCGGGGACTGTGATGATTGTCGAGTTTGCCGCCAACGGTACGAAGACTGGCAAGGTGACGGTGGCGCGCATCGTCAAGACAGACGCCGAGTGGAAGAGCCAGCTATCGCCGATCTCCTACGAGGTGACCCGCCACGCCGGCACCGAGCGCGCCTACACCGGCGCCACATGGAACCTGCACGAGCGCGGCATCTTCCGCTGCATCTGCTGCGATACGGCGCTGTTCAGCTCGGAGACCAAGTTCGAATCCGGCACCGGCTGGCCGAGCTTTTGGCAGCCGATTGCGCGCGAGAACATCGCGGTTTCCAGCGACACAAGCCTGGGGATGGAGCGCGACGCAGTCTCCTGCCGCCGCTGTGACGCGCATCTCGGCCACGTCTTCCCGGATGGGCCGCCTCCAACCGGCCTGCGCTACTGCATGAACTCGGCGGCGATGCGGTTTGTGAAGCTGGGGTGAGCGGAGGTGCGAGTCAGGCCGCTTCCAACACGAGGGTTTTTCCCAGCGCCAGCAAGGCCGCGTCGATGCGGTCGATCTTGCTGGTGTGGCGAAGGTCGGTGAGCCGGTTCACTTCCTGGCGGGTTGTGCCGATGCGGCGCGCCAGTTCGGCGGGTGGCACCTTCTGGCGCAGCATCTCGTTGAGCAGCAGAATCTTCGCGCACAGGCTGGCGGGCAAGGTCACCACCGGCTGGCCACGCTTGGGTTTGGAGGGCGCGGGGACTGGACGGCGATCATCAAAGTAAATATCCATGGCGGTTTCCAACGCATCCTGAGCTGCGTTCAATGCCTCGGCGCGGTCCCGCCCCTGCGTAAATGCTTCGGGAATATCCGGAAAGCTTACGAAGATCAACTTCCCGTCTTTTTGAAGATTCACTGGATAGGAACGCATGACGCCTCCTCTATTTGAGTCCCAAATCTCTCTTGACGGCAGCAACCACGCCGGTCCCTAATTCCTTGTTGTGCATGGGAAGAATCGAGCGGCGCCCATGCAGAAATACATGAAAGTGGGAGCCTTTTCCCGTCTCGAAGGTCGCCCCCAATTTGGCAAGCCAGCGCTTGAATTCGCTGCTCTTCATCTCCACAGTGTACACATTCTTGTTTACAAATGCAAGTTTGATTTCAATAGGAATTCGGCGGCGATGCGGTTCGTCAAGCTGGCGTGAGCGGGCTTACTTGCCGTTGTATTCCTTGAAGAGCTCGGGGAATTGCTGCTTGAGCGCCTCGATCTTGGGGCGGTCGCAGACCTGGATGTAGGGATTGTTGGGATTGTGCAGCGCGTAGTCCTGGTGGTAGGACTCGGCGTCGTAGAAGCCCTTCAGCGGCACGACCTGGGTCACAATCGGCTTGGGGAAGACGTGGGCGGCGTCCAACTGTGCAATGTAGGCGAGGCTGATCTGGTGCTGCTCCTCGCTCAGGTAGAAGATGGCGGAGCGATAGGATGTGCCGACGTCCGGCCCCTGGCGATTGAGCTGGGTGGGGTCGTGGGCGACGGAGAAGAAGACGCGCAGCAGTTGGCCGTAGGTGATCTTCGACGGATCGTAGACGACGCGGACCGATTCGGCGTGGCCGGTGGTCTCGGTGTTGACCTGGTCGTAGGTAGCGGTAGAGGCCGAGCCGCCGGTGTAACCGGCGGTGGTGGCGAGTACGCCTTTTACGCGCTCGAAGACCGATTGCGTGCCCCAGAAGCAGCCCCCGGCAAAGACCGCTGTTTGCTTGCCGGGCGATGAGGCCAGCGGAGCGTCCAGCGCGGCGGGGGGAACAGGAGTCCTGGTGGCGGCGCGACAGCCTGTAGAGAAGAACGTGGCGAGCAGCAGGGAAAAGAGGGCACTGCGCAGAGCGAGTGAACGGGGCATGGGGAAGCTCCTGGGCCGCGTGCGTTCCTGTCCGGCAGTTATGAGATGCGATTGGGCAGAAAAGGTTACGGCTGTTCACGCCTGCCGACGGAAAAGAAAGATGACGACGAGGAAAATCAAAAGGTATGCACCGCACCATCGGATGAAAAAAATCTAGACCAACTCCATCCGTACCTTGCGGCCGATGGCGGCGGCGGCTCTCTGTACGGTGTCTAGCTGGACTTTATCGTTGTTTGGGTCGAGGAGGCGATTCAGGTGGGCGCGACTGGTTCCCATGCGGCGGGCCATCTCGACTTTGGTGATTCCCTGGTCGCGCATGGCCTTTTCCACCTGCCAGGCCAGAACTCTCTTGATGGCGTAGTTCGTGGCATCCTCAAAGATTCCCTCTTCGCGCAGGAAGTCATCCAGGGTAGAACCGATGTGTGGATTGTTATTCATAAATCGACCTCTTTCTGCCGCATTCGCGCCAATTCCAATTCGCTCTGCGGGGTTTTCTGACTCTTCTTGATGAATCCGTGCAGCAGGACCATCCTTCCTTGCGCTGCGCAAAAGATCACGCGAGCGATGCGGTTGCCGGAGAGGCTGCTGCGAAGCTCCCAAAGACCGCCGCCAAGCGGACGGCAGAGCGGCATTCCAATTGGCCAGCCAAGCTCCACCAGACGAAGATCCCGGCCAAGACATTGCCTATCTTCGGCTGGAAGGCTTTTCAGCCAATCCCGCACCAGATCGGCTCCCGCGCGAGAGCGGTAGAAATGGACGGCCAACCTCTTTGCGTCTTCGCTCACGCACAGGCCTCTCAGATGCAGTGTACCTCTAAAGGTACACTAGAGCAAGTACGACTCTCGAAATAAAGCCATGGACGAGAGACTTCCAAATCCAACTGCCGCTTTGTGCCTGCCAGCTCCCGACAGGCTATTCAGTTTCAGCTCATGGAACCAATTCTGAAAATCTTTCGTACTAGCGCAATATGCAATGCGTGGGTACATTAAGCTGGAACGAGGTGGGGTTGGCGTGGCCGGCCAGACGCCCCAGCGACCAGAACCTGCCGCTGAGGAGCCCGGCCAAGCCATCGCGGCGCGACGTGAATGTCCGGCGAGAAGCAGACTGGGGCTCTCAGGCCGCAGCCGATTCCGGGCGGCGAAACGCAGGGCCGGGGTCACAATGGCCGCGCCACCCACCCCGCGGACCAAGGCCTGCCCGGGGCGACTCCGGCGATTGCGCCCGTTGCCCGCCCGGCGCGCGTGGAGGCAGCTTCTCTGGAGATCGATTGGTCCCAAGTCGTACGGCAGTGCATGGCTGGGGATTCCGGCGCGTGGGCGGAGCTTGTGCGCGCGCAGCACCGGCGCGTCTATGGGCTCTGCTACCGCTTTACCGGCAACGCCACCAACGCCGAGGACCTGACCCAGGATGTCTTCCTGAAGATTTACTCGAATCTGACCAGTTTTGATCTGTCGCGCGGCAGCCTGCACGTGTGGATCACCACGATGACGCGCAATCTGCTGGTGGACAACTTCCGCCGGACGCGCAACCAGCGGGCTACTTCTTCTTTGGATGACGGCTGGGAGTCGGCGGAAGAGCTGAAGCCGATTGACCGGCTGACGGCTCGCGGACCTTCGCCGCACGAATCGGCTGCGCAGAAGGAACTGGCGAAGATGGTGCAGGATGCGCTGGCGCGGGTCTCGGTGGAGCTGCGCGAGGCCGTCATTCTGCGAGATCTACAAGATTTGGACTACAAGGAGATCGCCCAGGTGCTGGAGATACCCGAAGGGACGGTCAAGTCCCGCATCAGCCGAGGCCGCGCGGAACTTGCGAGGCTGCTGGAACGTACTAAACGGGAGGTGATGTAAATGGCAGAGCGCACATTCATTCCGAGCTCCCCGGCCTGCGGGCAGTGGGAGACACTTTTGGCGGAGGCGCTGGATGGGCTGCTGAAGCCCGCCGACGAAGCGACCTTTAGCGCCCATATGGCCGCCTGCCCGGCCTGCGCGGCGCTCTTTGAAGAGGCGCGCAAGGGCCGCGAGTGGCTTGAGTTCCTCTCGACCGAGCCGGAGGTTCCCGCCGGCCTGCTGGATAAGATTCTGGCAAGGACGGGTCCGGGGCATCCGGCGGAGTACGTACTGGCGGCTAGCGGCGGCAGCGTAATCCCGATGATTCCAGCCTGGCAGCGTCCAGGCTTCATGGGTTACATCCGGCGCTTTGCGGAGCCACGGCTGATGATGACGGCGGCGATGGCCTTCTTTTCCATCGCAATGACGCTCAACCTGACCGGCGTCCGGCTGAGCGACCTGCGGTTGAGCAACCTGCGGCCCACCGCTGTGCGTTCCTTCATGGAGCGGCGGCTGACGATGGCCTCGACACCGATCATCCGCTACTACGACCACATGCGGCTGGTCTACGAGGTGCAGACGCGGATGCGGGAGCTGCGCCGGACGACCGAGGGAGAGAGCGGAGTACAGGGCGAGGGCGAAGAGAACCGGCAGAAGCCGCAAGACGCCGCGCCCGGCGAGTCGCAACAGGTTCCCCGGCACAAGGACGGCGGCTCACGGCTGGACCCTCCGCAACAGTCGGGCGAGCCGCTCTTTGAGCCGGCGGTCAGCCCAACTCTCTACGATTCTGATTTTATGGAAAGTTCCCTGACGTTTCAGCAACAGCCCGCGCACTCCGGCGGCTCCCATGAGGAAACACGGGAAAGGAGCACAGTATGGACTGCGTAAATCACAGTGGCAAACTTGCGGTCTATTATTGCCAGAACTGCGGCAAGCCGCTCTGCCTGGAATGCATTGTCTCCGGGGCGCTGGGCCATGGCGCCCAGAAGCAGGTTCTCTGCAAGGAGTGCATCACGGCCTGGCAGCAGCACTATCAATCGCAGGCGCAGCCGCCGTTTGTTGCGCCCTATGTCACACCGCCCAGGGGACCCAATCCAGCCACAGCCGCCGTGCTGGGAGTGATTCCCGGCGTGGGCGCGATGTACAACGGCCAGTTCTTCAAGGGCTTCATCCACGTTGTGGTCTTCGCGGTGCTGATCAGCATCACCGACCACTATCCGATCTTCGGCCTGTTCATTGCAGCCTGGATCCTCTATCAGTCGTTTGAGGCCTACCACACCGCCAGGGCGCTGCGCGACGGCCAGCCTCCTCCCGATCCCTTCGGATTGAATGAGGTGGGCAACTGGCTGAATATGGGCACGCGGGTGCCTCCTCCAGTCCAGCCGGGCGCCGAACAAACTCCGGCCGGAGCGGCTCCGGCGGGCTATCAGCCTCCGGTTGCGGGAGAGCCGCAGCCGCCGAATCAAGCGTCTTCCCAGGGACCGTATCAGGCCCCGATTCCTCCGATGCCCCCGGCAGTTTTCTGGGGGAGCAGGGCGCCGGTCGGCGCCATAGTGCTGATTGCCCTGGGGATCATGTTTCTGCTGGGGCAGTTGGATGTCTTTCACGGCCGTTTCATGGAGTTTGCCTGGCCGCTGTTGCTGATTGCACTGGGCGTCTGGTGGATTGTTCGCCGTATTGAAGAGTCGCAAGGAGGACCCAAATGAGCCGTTACATTATGATTCGCCGCCTGCGCGGCCCCGCATTCCTGCTGCTGGTTGGCGTGCTTGCGCTGCTCAACCAGGCGGACATTCTTAGCTGGGGCCAAAGCTGGCCGTTTTTCCTGATCCTGGCCGGCTTGCTCAAGCTGGCTGAACGCGCGGCGATGGCCTCCGAGGGAGGCTATCCGCCCCCGCCCTATCCCGGCTCACCCTATACTGGCACGCCTGATTACAGAGCGACAGCCAACATTCCAACGTATCCTGGCCAGCCGGAGCCCTATATTCCTCCGGCACGCCAACCGGAGCCCAATAAGGATTCCGAGGGAGGACAATTATGAGCAGCACACCGCCGAATATGCCACCGAACACGCCTCCTGGGGGCGGCGCGCCACCCCCGTTTCCGCCCTATGATCCCAAGACCCAGTGGCGGGTCTACCGGGAGCAGCAGAAAGCCGCATGGCGCGCGCAGCGCGAGGCCTGGAAGGCGCAGCGCCAAGCGATGAAGGCCAACTATGTGGGAGTATACGGCCCGCGAGTTCCTTCGTTCGTCGGCCCCATTATTCTGATCGCCATTGGCGTGATTGCGCTGATGCTGGCGACCGGCCACATCGCCGCTGTCGAATTCTGGGCCTGGTACGGCCACTGGTGGCCGCTGCTGTTGATCGGCGCCGGCCTGCTGCTGCTGGGCGAATGGATGCTGGATATGCACCGGGAGATCCCGGTGCGCCGCGGCGGCAGCTTTGTCGGCCTGCTCATCCTGCTGGCCATTCTGGGATTTGCCGCCGCCGGCTGGAATCATGCGCGGCCGTGGTTTAACAATGATGGAGTTAATTTCGGCTTCAATGACGATTTCTTCAACACCTGGGGCCTGCCCGAACACGACTTTGACGCGCAAGCGCTGAATACGCAGATTCCCGCCAATGCCAATGTCGAGATACAGAATCCTCGCGGCGACGTAAGCATTACCGCGGGCGACGGCTCGAACATTGAAGTGATGGCCCACGAAGTGGCCTACGCCAGCTCGGACGCGGATGCCAAGAAAATCTTCGATGGCGAAGCCGCGCATATGACGGTCAGCGGCAGCGCCGTGATGGTCAAGTCAGATGGCAACTCCAACGGGCGGCTCAACCTCACAGTGACGGTTCCCAAGAGCGCTCGCGTCACCGTCAACTCAGGCAAGGGCGACGTGACCGCTTCCGGCCTGGGCGCAGGCATTAACGTCACCGCCCATGGCGATGTTCACTTGAGCGAGATGGCCGGCTCGGTGCAGGCGCACTTCCCGGACGGCAAGCACGACTTTTCCGCCCACGATCTCCAGGGCGACCTGAATGTGGATGGGAATGTGGACGATGTCACTTTCTCGGAGATCAAGGGTAAAGTCACACAGAGCGGCGAGATTCTCGGCGACGTTCACATGGAAAACATCTCCGGCGCAATCCACTTGCACACCTCGGTTACCGATCTGCAAGTGGCCGAACTGCCCGGCGACCTGACGCTTAACTCCGATGACCTGCACGTCAACCAGGCCAAGGGACGCGTGAGCGTGACGACACACGCCAAGGACATCGACCTCAACCAGATTTACGGCGACAGCACCGTGGAAGACCGCGACGGACGCATCGCGGTTGAACCGGCCGGCAACTACGCGGTGGACGCGAATAACAGCAAGGGAGACGTTGAGGTGACGCTGCCGCCCAATGCCTCCGCCACGGTGGACGCGCGCACGCGCAACGGCGATATCATGACGGAGTATGGCCTGACCGTCAACGGCGATGAGAGCAAAACGGTGAGCGGCAAGATCGGCTCCGGTGGAGCGAAGATTACGCTGAGCACCGACGTGGGCGACATAAGTATCAAGAGAGGCGAGGCATTCCCGTCCGCGCCGAATGCGCCGAACGAGCCAAACCCGCCCGCCTCACCCAAAGCTCCAGCGGCGCCGAATGCGCCCCACCTGAAGCCCTCCAAGGCGCTGCCCGCACAGCCGGTAACGCAGTAAATGTTGTAGCGGATATCACTGTAGACACCAGGCGCGGAAGGAGTTCCCTTCCGCGCCTGGTGTCATTGATGCGCCAAATGAACTTGAATGCCAGTACCGTGCCCCCGTCTTCGCGAGTTGCTTCAATCACACAGGTAGGAGGCCATCAGACCGCGAGGCGCGGCACGCGGGGGCCGATGCTGGTGAAGACCTCCCAGGGAATCGTTCCAGAGGCCTGGGCGTGGTCGAAGGCGGTGATGGTTTCGCTGCCCTGCGTGCCCAGAATCACCACCTCGTCGCCCGCTTCGACTCCGGGAATATCCGTTACGTCCAGCACGGCCTGATCCATGCTGATGCGTCCCACAATCGGCGCGCGTTCTCCATGAACCAGCAGGCTGAAGCGGTTGCCGAGGCGGCGGTCGAGGCCGTCGGCGTAGCCCACGGCGATGAGCGCCAGACGCATCGGCTCGGTGGCGACAAAGGTTCCGTTGTAGCCCACCACGGCGCCGGCGGGAACCGAGCGCACGCCCACCACGCGGGTCTTCCATGCAAGCACCGGCTGCAGCCGGGCTCGGGCCGCGGCCAGCGATGGAGGCTCAGGCGGATCGAAGTTAGGATCGAAGCGCGGGATCAGGCCGTAGAGCGCCAGGCCCGGCCGCAGCATCGCCTTCATGCCATGGCGCGCGGCGAGCGCGGCAATCTCGCCGGCACGGCCAGCAAGAAGCGTAGCGGAACTGCCCACATTGAGCCACTCCGGATTGATGCCCGCATCCGTGACCATCGCCAGCGCCGCATCCAGCCGGGCCAGTTGCGCTTCGGTCACCGCGCCGTCGGCCTCGTCGGCGGCAAAGAAGTGGGTCATCACGCCCTCGAGGCGGAGCGGCGAGTCTGGGATGGAAGCGCGCCAGCAGCCGGCAGCAAGTTCCTCCGGCCAACCCCCTGGCGGCTCATGCCGGTGTCGATCTCCAGATGCACCGGGAGCGAGCCGGCCGACGGCCCGCCGCGCCGCGCAGCGCCTTCCAGCTCGTCCAACTGCCAGGGTTCCCAGGCCACGGCGGTCAGCTTGTGGCGCACGACATCGGCGCCCTGGCCGGGAAAAACGCCGCCGATGACCAGAATCTGCGCCTCGGGGCAGAGCGCGCGGGCGGCCACGCCCTCCTCGACGCTGGTGACGCCCAGCCAGCGTGCGCCGGCGCGCGCCACCGCCGGAGCGCAAACGCTGAGCGAGTGGCCATAGGCGTCAGCCTTGACGATGGCCAGCAGCTCCGCATGGGGCGCGGCCAGGGTCGAGAGAAAGCGGTAGTTGTCTTCCAGGAAGCGGGTGTGAATCTCAACCCAGCAGGGGCGCATTGGCATTGGGAGGTCCAAGCATCAGTTTAGCGCGGATGGACGATGGGCGCGGGAGTCCGCACTCAGCTGAGCAGCGCGAAGGCCACCACGGTCTCGTCCTGTGACGGAATCTCTTCGAGCAGCTCGGCTTCCAAATCGTAGGCTAGCGGCATCTCACAGGCCGCCACCTCTTCCTCGCTGGCGCCCACAAAGCAGAGCTCGCAGTGGGCCAGCGCCGCGCCGTCTCCCATGCGGATCGGCGGACCGAAGACGCGGCAGGTCATCGGCCTCCAGGCGTAGACGTCGCAGCGACCGGTTTCGGGGTCCAGGGCCGGGCAGGCCGCCGCGCTGGCGAAGCCCTCAAAATGCTCCCGCTCCTCCGGGGTGCTGCCCAGCAGGCCCGTCTCCACATCACCGGGAAACTCCGCCCCATGCTCGACAACCCACATCCCGGCGCGATGCGCAACCTCCGCCGCCAGCTCCGGATTCGTCTCCCGCAGCTTCTCCATGCCGGCGTGCAGGCGCAATACATCCAGCGGGCTCAGAACAAAGGCTCCATGGCAACACTGCGTGCAGCCCAGCTTGCAGACAAGCTTCTCTCCAGCGCGCGCCGCCGCATCGGCCATCGCCGAATCCATGATCTGCACCAGAAACGAATCGCCTGACGGTAATTGCATCTCGGCAAGCATAGCGGATTACCCCGCTCATCCGTCGCCACGAATTTTTTCGACAGGTATATCAATAGTCACAGGTCAACCGGCTGCGGCGTACCCCACAAAATCGATGAAGGTAACCACCAGTCGTCACACGGCCGCCCCGGCTACTGGCCGCGCGGGTTCCAGAGGACGAGGCTCTCGCCAACCTTCACGCCGCCCCTGCTCCGGTTGCGCGCGGCGCCTGGTATTTCCGCAAGCAAAATCTATTGATCGCGACGCAGATATTGCGCTAATCTGGCCGTGGAGGCTTCCCCCATGCCTGAATTCCGCTGCACCGTCATCCCCGCTCATCGCTACCGCAACGCACCCGTCGCCATCGACTGGCTTTGCCAGGTCTTCGGATTCGAGCGCCACGCCGTCTATGAGGGCGAAAATGGAACCATCGCTCACGCCGAGCTGAGCCTGGGCGGCGGCATGATCATGCTCGGCTCCGGCAAGGACGACGAAATTGGTCGCGGTTTCAAGCCGCCGGCCGAGCTGGGCGGCGTGGAGACGCGCCACGTTTATCTCGTGGTTCCCGACGCCGATGCGGCTTATGCCCGCGCCGTGGCCGCCGGAGCCGTGGTCATCCGCCCGCTTCAGGACACGCCATACGGCAGCCGCGAGTTCGCCGTAAAAGATCCGGAAGGGCATTCCTGGAGCGCGGGGACGTATGACCCCTGGGCGAAGCACGAGTAGGGCTGCGTACATCCGCTAGAGGCGCAACGCGAATTAGTGTACGATAACTTTCATGGCAAACTATCGCGTCGTGCTTCGTAAATCCGAGGAAGGTTACAGCGTTTCATGCCCCGGTCTGCCCGGCTGCTGGTCGCAGGGAGATACTGAGGAGGAAGCTCTCGCCAATATACAAGTCGCCATTCGAGAGTATGTCGAGGCGGCTGAAGAGTTAGCACGCGTAGATAAGAGCCGGGTTGTCGAGGTAGCGGTTGCGTGACCCGCTGATTTCGTTCATCTGCTTTCCAGACAGATCTGAAATGGAATCTCGGGTTAATAGTCCGGCTTCTACACCCTAAGGCGGTGTTTCACCATATGTCCTCTACTTGGTT
>CAWFZU010000029.1:0-4410 GCA_963820195.1 uncultured Acidobacteriaceae bacterium
ACCAGATTGACGTGCACGTTCGTGCATTGCGCGGAGAGGATTGTGGCGACCAGAAGCTCCCAGGGCGAGCGATGCCGAAGGGCGCACTCGGCGCGGGGATAGGCTTCGTCGAGGGCGGCGAGGATGGCGACAATGCGGTCGGGGGCGAGGGCGCCTCTTGGTGGTGCTTGGGAAGGTTTCTTCGCGGCGGGTTTGCGGGTTGGTTTGGTTACGGGCATAGAGTCGAGCTTCGTTTTCTAGTTGTGGTATATCATAACCCCAGTATTGCCCTCTGGAGTGGAATTGTGCAGACACTCAAAAGAATCTTCCTCTCGTCCCTCTTTTTCATGCTGACAGTTATACTTGCCATCTGGTTCTATCCCGAAATTGAAGAACAATTCACTAGTTTCTATGACCGTGTACAGGGAGGGGTTGGTTCGACTGCATATACTCAGATTGCTATCGGTGCGCTTGATATTGGATCGGCGCTCTTGTGCGTTTCGTCCCTTTTCTATGGCGTTATGCTGATTGCTCGCCGAAAGCAGGAAAAATAATCCACGCAACTGCCTTCTATTGTCCGATCTTCTGGTACAGTACTGCCAAGTAAGGAGGAAAATATGAGTTTAACACCCCGACAATCTTGTGATGGTAGTTGCAAGAGGCCCCGTAAGCTGAAACTCCACCCACACTATCCGGGTTATGCGTGGTGCTCTGGCTGCAAGAGCTGGCGGCGCTTTGACAGGGGAATCTTCGTGAATCATTAGCACTGCCAACGTAGATGCTTCTCTCAGCAGCTAACGCCATTAATGCTACGGCGCTTTGCGTCAAGACTGAAATCATGTCCTATCAAGGCGAGACTTATGCCTTGAATTCTGAAGCAATCCTTAGCGTTCCCCAGCCCAGGCGCGAGCCGTAATCTCATTGATCTCCTCAATAGTGAACCTCGGTCCACCCTTTGTTTCAAGGCAGCCGGAGAAGGCTTCAATTGAGCCCGTGTGACGTGAATAGACACCAGAACGGATCAAGGGCCAAGCTTCGGAATAGGGCATGATATGTTCGTGCCGGGCACGCCAATGTGCATCGATGCCATCGAATCCGTTCCCTCTGAACCGATGGCCACATTCGGGACAAGTGTTCGGAACTGTGGGCTTCTGCATGGGGTACCTTCTACTAATTGATCTTACAGCTTGCCGACTAGCCAATTGCCGAGCTTTTCGATCGGCAGCCTTATGCTGATGAAGAACTGGCCGAAGAGGGCGTAGACGGCGCTGACCTCGTCGAAGCGCATCTCGTAGATGAGCTTCTTGAAGACGACCGGGTCGTCGGCGAAGAGGTCTACGCCCCACTCCCAATCATCCAATCCAATCGAGCCGGAGATGATCTGCTTGACCACGATCGCCGTAGCGGCGGCCGATCAGGCCGTGCTCGTGCATCATGCGCTGGCGTTCGGCGAAGGGCACGGTGTACCAGTTGACCGTCTCGCCGCGCTTGCGGTCCATGGGATAGAAGCAGAGGTACTTCGCTTCGGGGACGGCGGGGAAGAGGCGCGGGGCCATGGCGGCGGATTGGCGGGCGAGCGTGGCGTTGATTTCGGCGTTCCACTCCAGTGAGTGCTGCTCCAGGTTGGCGGCGGCTTCGTATGTCTTGCGCGTGGATTCGTAGAGGCCGAGTTCGACGACCGAGACATACGAGTGGCGCAACTCCAGAAAGTCGTACAGCGCGGTCTGTACGAGATCGAGTTCGACCTGATTGAGGGCTTCGAGCGAGTCGCGGAAGTGGATCAGAACCAGGTCGCCCTTATGGCCAAGCTGGGAGAAGAGCGCGGTCTGGATGGGTGCGCCTGCCTCCCTGCGTTCGAGGCGGCTGAGCGCGGCAACGGCTGCTGCGGCAATTTTCTTGCGTTCGCCGTCCGCGCAGGAGCGCCAGGCCTTCCAGTCGAAGCGGAAGAACTGGTGAAGCAGGAACGAGCCTTCAAGCGTGAGAGGGACAGGGGGGAAGTCAGCCACGGGATGATCTCCTTGATTACCCCCTCATGATACCTTAGGGGCTAAAGCCCCGCGCTGATAGTGCTGTATTTATATACGGGCTAAAGCCTGTACCCTTCATGAATAGGGTCATGGTTCGTGGTTTCCACCATTGCGCCAGAATAAAGGCACCAGAGATGGGGCACGGAGCTCACAGTTGTCCACGACAGGCGCCGGAGAGAGCCAGACCCCGGCCTGGACCGATATACTGATAACGCTAATGAGCGAAAATATTATTGCCTATCTGGTGCAGTTTGTGACCCACGTGATTGACCTGGGCGGCTACGCCGGCATCGCCGCGCTGATGGTGGTCAATTCGGCCTGCATTCCCCTGCCCTCGGAGATCATCATGACGTTTTCCGGGTATCTGGTCTATCTGGGGCGCTTCAATCTCTACTGGGCCGCGGCGGCGGGGGTGGTAGGCTGCAATCTTGGCTCGGCGGTGGCGTACTGGATTGGCGCCAAGGGTGGACGGCCGCTGGTGGAGCGCTACGGCAAGTGGGTGCTGATGAGCCGCCACGATCTGGACCGCATGACCTGGTTTTTTGAGAAGTATGGATCGATCACGGTGCTGGTGGCGCGGTGCATGCCGATTGTGCAGACGTTTATCGCCTTTCCGGCGGGGATTGCGCGGATGCCGCGGTTGCGCTTTCACCTTTATATTTCTTTGGGTTCCGGGTCGTGGTGCTTCTTCCTGGCGTACGTTGGCATGAAGCTGGGCGAGGCGTGGCACACGGACCCGCGCTTCTACCAGGCCTTCCACCGCTTTCATCCGGTGGTTGAGGTTGCGCTGGTGGCGGGGATCGTCTGGTTTGTGTGGTCGCATCTGAAGCGCGGCAGGCAGGCGGAGAAGGCGTAGCAGATGAGACAGAGATAGGACGAGGGCAACCGGCAAGGCGTACACTATTTCGGTTGCCTGAAGATGAGTTTGAACGGCCCGGAATTCCGGAGCAATCACAAAGAAGATTAGGAGAAACAATGGGAATTGAAGAGCAAGGCGGCCAGAAAAGCAGCGGCAGATTGCGCCCGCCACGGGCAAACTGGGCGTGATGGTGGTGGGCTGGGCGCCGTCGCCACCACGATGATCGCCGGAGTCGAGGCCGTTCGCCGCGGGACTGGCCAAGCCAATCGGATCGCTGACGCAGATGGGCACGATTCGCCTGGGCAAGCGCACCGACAACAAATCGCCGCTGATCAAGGACTTTCGTGCCGCTGGCCGAACTGAACGACGTGGTCTTCACCGGCTGGGACATCTTCAAGGACAACGTCTATGAGTCCGCCGCGCACGCCAAGGTGCTGGACGAGAAGACGCTGGCGCAACTGAAGCCCTACCTGGAGACGATCAAGCCGCTGCCGGCGGTCTTCGATCAGTACTACGTGAAGCGCCTCAACGGCACGCACGTCAAGAAGGGCAAGAACAAGCGCGACCTGGCCGATCAGGTCGTTGCCGACATTCGCGCCTTCAAGAAGACCGTGGACCGCGTGGTGATGATCTGGTGCGCATCGACGGAGATTTTCATCGAGCCGACGGCCGTGCATCAGAGCATCGAGGCCTTCGAAAAGGGGCTGGAAAACGACGACATCGCCATTGCGCCCTCGCAGATTTATGCCTACGCGGCGCTGAGCGAGGGCGTGCCCTTTGCCAACGGCGCGCCGAATCTGACCGTCGACACGCCGGCCATGGTCGAGCTCTCCAAGCGCAACGCCGCGCCCATCTGCGGCAAGGACTTCAAGACCGGCCAGACCCTGATGAAGACGGTGCTGGCGCCGGCCTTCAAGGCGCGCATGCTGGGCGTCACGGGCTGGTTCTCCACCAACATCCTGGGCAACCGCGACGGCGAGGTGCTGGACGATCCGCAATCCTTCAAGACCAAGGAAGAGTCCAAGCTGGGCTCGCTCGATTACATCTTCCAGCCGGAGCTTTATCCCGACCTCTACAAGGATCTCTACCACAAGATTCGCATCAACTACTACCCGCCGCGCGGCGACGATAAAGAGGCCTGGGACAACATCGACATCTTCGGCTGGCTGGGCTACCCGATGCAGATCAAGGTGAACTTCCTCTGCCGCGATTCGATTCTGGCCGCGCCCATCGCGCTCGACCTGGTGCTCTTCCTCGACCTGGCCAAGCGCACGCCGTCGCTGCGCTCCATCGGCATTCAGGAGTGGCTGAGCTTCTATCTGAAGTCGCCGCAGACCGCCGCCGGCCTCTATCCGGAGCACGACCTCTTCATCCAGTCGATGAAGCTCAAGAACACGCTGCGCCACATCATGGGCGCGGACCTGATCACCCACCTCGGCCTGGAATACTACGACTAGCATTTGCCATGCAGGCAGCCGCCACCTGCGGTGGGGCAGCCGCTCCCTCTGGTCGCAATGGTGGGGCTTTTTTGGCTCGAGCGGCTTT
>CAWFZU010000030.1:0-4073 GCA_963820195.1 uncultured Acidobacteriaceae bacterium
TGTATCTGTTCACCTATCCCAGCTATTTGTTGGGTTTGTCAATTACCAGCCGTTGTGAAGTTCCCGGTAATTTTGCGGAGACCGCTCATAGGATCATGGGGGCGGAACTGCTCTACCGCTTCGGACTGTCCTGCCAACTTATCACCTGCCTGTGTTGCATGGTTCTGGCCATGGGCCTTTATGCCGCCGTCAAACCAATCGACAAGAACCTGGCGCTGTTTGCCTTGCTCTTTAGAATGGCGGAGAATATTCTGGGAGCGGTCTTTAGCGTTATTACGTTTGCTGCCTTGAAGCTGTATCTCGGCGTTGATTCCGCGAATGCCTTTGATGCAAAACAGTTATCAATATATATGGGTTTACTTTCATCTGCATATTCGGTTGCAGGCCTTGTTGGCATGATATTTCTGGGCATAGGGTCCATTCTATTCTTCTACTTATTTCTCAAATCGAAGTACATTCCAAGGGTTATATCAGCATGGGGAGTCTTTGCATCCGTGCTGTTCACGATCGTTGCCTTTGCGTGCCTTTATTGGCCGCAGTATGGCAAGCCGCTGGAACTCGGCTGGGCGCCTATGGCAATCGCCGAAATTTCCGTAGGCCTGTGGCTCTTGATCAAAGGCCTGAACCTTCGGCAGACTAACGCAACAAGTTCTGCCGGCTGATCTCCTGATCTTGTCGCGAGGAATGAATGGGTATGATTGAGAAATCCAGCGCGTTTATCCCGGTGCAATATACCCGCGGTATACTGACCGGGAATGACGCCAAGTGGGCGGACCTGGCTGGAGGGAACCATCCCGCCTGCCGCTTCGTACCTATTCACGAACGTCACCACATCACTGCCATGAAAGAACCGCCCCTCCCGCGAACCGAAGCGCTCATGCAGCGTATTCTCGGCATCCAAAGCATGGTCGAAAACCTTGACCCGAATCTGCCGCGGATCTTCGTTCGCTGGGCCATCCGCCATCCCCGGCACCTGCCGGCTCTGATCCGCCTGGCGCGAGCGCACCAGCAGACCAGCCGCGCGCGCGATCAAGCCCTGGAAAACGGAATGCAAGTGCCGCCGTTTCTGATTCTTAGCGTGACCACGCGCTGCAACCTGCGCTGCTCCGGCTGCTATGCAGGGGCCGTGGGCATCACCGCGTGCTCGCCGGAGGCGCGGCCGGCTCTCACTCTGGATGACTGGCGACGGGTGATCGAGGAAGCCTCCGCGCTGGGGGTGGTGGCTTTTGTGATTGCCGGCGGCGAACCCTTCATGCTGCCCGGTATTTCCAACCTCTTCCGCCAGTTTTCCGACCGCCTTTTCCTGGTCTTTACCAACGGAACGGCGATCGAAGACGGCGAGTTTCAAGCTTTGAAACGCTGCCGCAACACGGCGGTTGTGGTCAGCGTGGAGGGAGACCGCGAGCTGACCGACGGGCGGCGGGGAAACGGCGTTTATCAGCGCGCGCTGCAAACGCTTGACCGGCTCCGCGCCGCGGGCGTGCTGACCGGCCTCTCCGTCACGATCAGTCCCGCGAATATCGATTACTGGTCGCAGGAGCAGAATATCGACGCGCTGCTTGCCCGCAGCGGCCCGCTGGCGTTTTTCATTGAGCAGATTCCCACCGGCGAAAGCCAGGGCCCGGCGATCCCCGCGGAGCAGCGCGCCCGCCTGCGCGCCACCGTCCTGCGGGTTCGGAACCGCGCAACCGGAGCAGCGTACCTGATTCATTCGCCGGACGATGAAGAGTTCTTTGGAGGCTGCGTCTCCGCCGGGCGAGGCTTCGCCCATGTGACTCCGACAGGCGACGTCACGGCCTGTCCGTTCTCCGCGCTGGCCACGCACAACGTAAGCACCGCGACAGTTTCCCAGGCCTTCGCCAGTTCTTTCTTCACGATGATCCGCGACAACGGGCCGATGCTGGAGACGCACGACCATCCGTGCTCGCTGTTTGCCAACGCCGGCCAGCTGGAGAGCATGGCGAAGGCTCTGGGCGCATACCGCACCGGCGCGGCTGAGCCAGCGGTAGTTCGCCTGGCGGCTCAGAGCCTGCCCTAGTGTGCGATGCAACACATCTTGCACACCATAACCCAGGCGATGTATCTTCCACGTCATGCACTGGGCAACCCCACAGGAACGGCGTAATCTCGGACAGGCGCGGCGCAAGCAGGTGGGCCGCCAGGAACACAACGAACTCAAACCCAAGGCGCGTAAGACTCCCGCGCTGGAGCTGCTCGCCCGGTCGATGCATGGCCGCGTCCCCGCGCTCATCAAGCTCAAATACAAACTGATGGCCGAGTCGCCCTTCGGCTACTTTCGCGGCGCGGTCCCGGTAATGGCCGCCGACCTGGCCATACTGCCGAATACCGGCCTCGTCTGCCAGCTCTGCGGAGACGCCCATGTGCGCAACCTGGGCGCCTTTGCCGCGCCCGACGGCCGTCTGGTCTTCGACATCAACGACTTCGATGAGACCATACGCGGCCCCTTCGAGTGGGACCTCAAACGCATGGCCGCGTCCCTGGTGCTGGCCGGCCGCGGCTCCGGCCACAAAGAATCCGCAGCTCGCGAAACCGTTGAAAAATTCGTCGCCCGCTACTGCGCCCAGATTCGCGCCTTTGCCCAGATGCCCTTGCTCGAAGTGAATCACTATCAGGTTCACCGGCTGAGCCAGGCCGCGCCCGTTCACCAGGCGCTCATGGAGGCCGAGCGGGCCACGCCCCAGCATACGCTGGAGCAGCTCACTGAGCCTGTCTCCGCAGAAAAAGGCGCCGGCCGCCGCTTCAAGGAGATCAAGCCCACCCTCACCCGCGTCACCGGCGCCAGGGCCGCGGCGGTACTGGCCGCGCTCGGCCCCTATCGCCAGATGCTCGAGCCACAGCGCCAGCACCTGCTCTCGCTCTATCGCCCGGTGGACGTAGCCTTCAAGGTCGTCGGCACCGGCTCGGTGGGCCTGCGCGACTACTGCATCTACTTCGAGGGCAACGGGTCCGGCGATCCGCTGTTTTTGCAGATCAAGGAGGAGCCGGCCTCCGCCTACGCTCCTTATCTGACGGACGCTGCGCCGCCCCACCACAACGGCCAGCGCGTGGCCGAAGGGCAGAAGGCGATGCAGGTGCAGTCCGACCCGTTCCTCGGCTGGACGCACTTCGCCGGGCGCGACTATCTGGTCCGCCAACTGAACGACCACAAGGGTTCCATCGATTTAGAGGATTTGGAGGGCGACGGCCTGGAGGCTTATGGCGAGGTCTGCGGCGAGCTGCTGGCCCGCGGCCACGCCCGCTCCGGCGACCCGCTGATTTTGAATGGCTACATCGGCTCCGGCGACGGCTTCGCCGAGGCGCTGGCGAAGTTCGGCTCAGCCTACGCCGACCAGACGGAAAAGGACTGGAATGAGCTGAAGCGCTCGGCAAAGGCGGGCAAGAAGCTGTGAAGATTGTTCACAGCGATTTGAATTTGCGTGATGGTTTCCCACCCATTTCACAAAGAATGTGAAACGGATGGCGCACCTAGCATCGAATCAATCGTTGAGAATGCTCAGGTCGTTTGGTTCGCACAGAGGAAGGCGCGATCCTCCGTGATACGGATGTTTCCCGTTGTATTCGAAAGGTTCTGACTTCAGCTGATCTTCCAGTACCTTCTGATGGCTCGCCTCAATGGCGTTTGGAGTGTAGAGCACCCCGTTGATCCAGAATCCCTTTTCCGTCACTTTGACGGGATAGATATCCACCCGGCTATAAGCCTCACAACTGTTGGGACCGATGGGGAAGGAAATGTAATCGCTCATAAAAGGGCGAAGAGAAACATACAATCGTCCCTTCTTCGTCAGAAAGCGTCCGCGATACGTAATGAAACCACCATCCGATGCCGAATACGACTTCTTGCCTTCGCGAATCCCTACTGGATTCTCATCCAAGATCAACTCACCGGCTTTCACCACAATTGTGTTTTCGTGGTACCAAAGCTCATCCGGTATTTCGGGGTCTACACTTTGCATCGGTTCGAGTCCCATGTACACTCCATCCGTAACAGACGGAGAGGCGGTCGATACGCCCCCCGATGGGGTCTGTCCCCAGACCGGCAAGGTCAGGCCTAG
>CAWFZU010000031.1:0-3171 GCA_963820195.1 uncultured Acidobacteriaceae bacterium
ACTAGGATATGTGGAGGTAGCGAATGAGAGCCATCCCTAAAGCAAATACAAACCCACAAGCGAAACTTTCAATCTGTACTGGTCTCTTCCCTCGCATTATGAGCGACTTGCCAACCCACCACATAAAAAGTCCGGTCAATAGCGGACTGATTACAAGGCTGATTCCGTGAATTCTGGATGGATGAAAGATTGTGTGAGGAAAAACATACAAACTTAAAACACCTGCGACAGGGCCCAAAATCACCGAACCGATAACAGAAATAGGCAGGTTTATCCTGGTGAATGCAGAGAATGCACTTCGTGTCCCACGTAAAAGCAGGGCAGCCAGAGACTCCATGATGATCTGTAGAAATGCTTCGAAAAACACCTCGGCAATCATCGAAAGCAACCCGCTCAAGATTTCGTCCATCTTCGTTTCGATCCTATTGCCGGTTACTTCGCCGGACAACGAGCTCCTCAGCGTAGGTGTTCTGTAATGTTCCTACACTCATGCAGGTACGCAAAACGGATGCATCTGTTCCAGTAAAAGCGAATATTGATCAGCCCAATACACGTGAATGGTCTATCGCCTTTCCATCAGCACCGCCTCGGCCCGGAGCAGATCCGCTTCAGTATCCACACCGATGGTGTCGCCGGGAGCCTCGGCCACATAGAGCGCGATGCCGTTTTCCAGCAGCCGCAACTGCTCCAGCCGCTCGGCCAGCTCCAGCGGCGAAGGCGCGAGCGCGGCAAAGCGCTCCAGCGCGGCCTTCCGGTAGGCATAAATCCCCAGGTGCTTGCGGTAGCCGGTGAAGCCGGAGCCGTCGCCGACCAGATCGCGCCCGCGGCCAATGTCGCGGACAGGATCGCTCCCGCGATAGCCATCGCGGTCGAAGGGGATCGTCGCGCGGGAAAAGTAGAGCGCCCGGCCGTCGAGCGCTGTGACCACCTTGACGGCGTTGGGGTCGGCGATCTCCTCCGGCGGGCAGCGAACGGCCAGCGTGGCTACCTCGACCTCCGGCCGTACAAAGAGCGCCAGCAGCGGCGGGAAAAACTCCGCGGTCAGCGTAGGCTCGTCGCCCTGAATGTTGACATAAATCTCGGCCTCGATCTGGCGAGCCACCTCCCGGACTCTATCTGACCCACTCGGGCAGGCCGTCGAGGTCATCGCCACGGGAATACCGCGCTCGCGACAGACTTCGGCCACTTCCTCGGAGTCTGTCGCCACCACCACAGGGTCCATCAGCCCGCTGGCCATGGCCGCGCGCCAGACCCACTCGACCATCGGCCGGCCGGCGATCATGCGCAGCACCTTGCGCGGGAGCCGCGTGGAGCTGAGCCGGGCCGGAATCACCCCGGCAATACGAATCGTGCTCATGCAGTCGAGTGTACCGCGCCAGGGTTTGACCTCTCCTCCAGCCGCCCGTATCATCAGAAGAGGGAGTTGTGCGCGGAGCCCTGTCTTTGTCCGCTTCCTAGGCCCGTGCCTTTGCGGCCCACGACTCATCCGGCGGGGTAGCTCAGATGGTTAGAGCGACGGATTCATAACCCGTAGGTCGGCAGTTCGATCCTGCCTCCCGCCACCAATTTCCGGCAATCCATCCAGAAGACAAGAGGCAAAAGACCAGATCAAGGATATGCGCCTTGATCTGGTCTTTGTTTTGCATCACTCAAGAGTCCGGAGTGATAAGCGCCTCGCGGGCCTTATGCCCTCATCGCGCCTTCCACCGCAACCGCGACCGCGACCGATGCGCCGACCATGGGGTTGTTGCCCATGCCGATCAAGCCCATCATCTCCACGTGCGCGGGCACAGAGGACGACCCGGCAAACTGCGCGTCCGAGTGCATCCGGCCCATGGTGTCGGTCATGCCGTAGGAAGCCGGACCCGCTGCCATGTTATCGGGATGCAGCGTTCTTCCCGTGCCTCCGCCGGAAGCGACCGAGAAGAACTTCTTGCCTTCCAGCAGCCGCTCCTTCTTGTAGATCGCCATCACCGGATGCTGGAAGCGGGTGGGATTGGTCGAGTTGCCGGTAATGGCCACATCGACCTGCTCCAGGTGCATGATGGCAACGCCTTCGCGCACATCGTCCGCGCCATAGCAGCGAACGGCGGCGCGCTCGCCTTTGGAATAGGCCTTCTCCCGCACCACCTTCAGCTTGCCGGTCGCATAGTCGAACTCGGTCTGCACGTAGGTGAATCCGTTGACGCGCGAGATAATCAGCGCCGCGTCTTTGCCCAGGCCGTTGAGAACGACGCGCAGCGGAGTCTTGCGCGCGTTGTTGGCGGAGCGAGCCAGGCCAATCGCGCCTTCGGCGGCGGCAAACGACTCGTGTCCCGCGCAAAAGGCAAAGCAGCCGGTCTCTTCGCGCAGCAGCATCGCGGCCAGATTGCCATGGCCGATGCCGACTTTGCGATCGTCGGCAACCGAGCCGGGAATGCAGAAAGCCTGCAGGCCGGTGCCCAGCGTTTCGGCGATTTCCGCGGCCACGGTTTGCTTCTTCTTGATGGCCACCGCCGCGCCAATCAGATAGGCCCAGCCCGCGTTTTCAAATGAAATGTTCTGGATGGACTTCACAATCTTGCGAACATCGACATTCTTGTCCAGGCAGATCTTCTCCGCTTTCTCCAGCGATTCAATGCCGGCGGCGGCAAGATAGGAGTCGATCTGCGCAATCCGTCTTTCGTATCCTTCAAATAAAGCCATGATCTTCTCCTTATTCCTTGCGGGGGTTGATGGTTTTGACGGCGTCGGCAAAGCGGCCATAGGTGCCGGTTGCCTTGGTCAGCGCGGTCTGCGCATCCACGCCCTTGGCAATCGCGTCCATCATGGGTCCAAGCCGCACGAACTTGTAGCCGATGATCTCGTTATCCGCATCGAGAGCGAGTTCGGTGACGTAGCCTTCGGCCAGTTCGAAGATAGCGCGCGCCCTTTTCGCTGGTGCCGTACATGGTTCCGGTCACGCTGCGCAAGCCCTTGCCCAGATCTTCCAGGCCGGCGCCGATGGGCAGCCCGCCCTCGGAAAACGCCGTCTGCGTGCGGCCGTAGACGATCTGCAGGAACAGCTCGCGCATGGCCACGTTGATGGCGTCGCAAACCAGATCGGTATTCAAGCGCTTCAAGAATCGTCTTGCCGGGAAGAATCTCCGCGGCCATGGCGGCGGAATGCGTCATGCCGGTGCAGCCGATCGT
>CAWFZU010000032.1:0-6379 GCA_963820195.1 uncultured Acidobacteriaceae bacterium
CAATAGTAACGATCTCCACGACGGCCTCCGGCGCAACTCTCTATTACACCCTCGACGGCAGTATTCCCGACCAGTACTCCTCGCAGACGCTTCCCTACGAGGGGCCATTCCTTGTGGCCTCGAATCTCACGGTTCAGTCGATTGCCATCGCTCCCGGCGATGCGCCCAGCGCCACCGCAAGCCAGGTCTTCAAGCCCAACATTCCTTCGGGAACGCTGGTGTGGAGCGACGAATTCAGCAACGCAACCAGCGCCAACGCGCAGCCGAATCCGCTGGTCTGGACCTACGACACCGGCAACAGCGGCTTCGGCAACAGCGAGCTGGAAAACTATTGCGCCTGGGGCTCGGCCACCGCGCCCTGCAACCCCGCCAATCCCAACGCCTATTCGGACACCGAGCGGCATCCTGCACATCGTGGCCCGCCAGCCTTCGACCGGGGTCTACACCTCGGCGCGGCTAAAGACCCAGGGTCTGTTCAGCTTTCAGTACGGCCGCATCGAGGCGCGCATGATGCTGCCCGAGTCGCAGGGCATGTGGCCCGCCTTCTGGCTGCTGGGCAACAACATCGCCACCATCAACTGGCCGGCCTGCGGCGAACTGGACGTGATGGAGCACATCAACGGCAGCAACCCGCAGAATGAGGGCTACGACTGGGTGCAGGGATCGATTCATGGAACGAACTGAATGGCGGCATTCAGTATCATCCGGCTGGTTTTTCCGCCGCCGACTTGGCACACCTACGGCATGATCTGGACCAAGGGGCAGATTCAGTACTATGTGGACTACTCCGGCCAATATCTACGCCACCTTCACGCCCAGCACGCAGACCGGCACTTGGCCCTTCGATTCGGGTCCGGAGTTTATCCTACTTGAATCTGGCCGTTGGGGGCAGTTGGCCCGGCTCTCCCGACGCGACCACCGTCTTTCCCTCGGAGATTCAGGTGGACTATGTGCGGATGTACACAAACTAGGATGATACGAGTATTCCTACTCCTGGATTCGTAGTATTACTGCCGAGTTACTGACCGAGTATAATATTCGCACGTTCTTCGCATTCGCTTTGACCTTCCGTTTACAGTTCCCGGCGGATACTGTTTTCGTGATCTCCGAAGCTCGTCAGAAGGTTCCGTTGAAGTTAGCCTCTACTTCCACCTCTTTGGTGGAGCTTGCTTTTCCAACATACATTTCACCCCGGCCTTTGGAGCCGCGCAGGCCGCGCATACGCGCCGAGGTGGGCCGCTACCGGCTGCGGCTGGCCGAGAGCCCGGAGGATCGCGAGGCCGCCTGCCGGCTGCGCTTCCGGGTCTTTAACATTGAGCTGAACGAGGGGCTAGAGAGTTCCTACCAGACCGGCATGGATACCGACCACTTCGACCTCTTCTGTGAGCACCTGCTTGTGGAGGACAAGCAGGAGAGCAATCCTTCCCGGCGCATTGTCGGTACTTACCGGATGCAGTCCGGAGGAACCGCCTTCCGCAACCTGGGTTACTACTCCGAGCGGGAGTTCAATTTCGCTTCCTATGAGCCGCTAAGAGCAGGCATCCTGGAACTGGGCCGCGCCTCAATCGATCGCGAACATCGCACGCCGGAAGTGCTTACCTTGCTGTGGAGGGGTATCGCACAGTATGCTAACGACATGGGATTGCGTTACCTGATCGGTTGCTCATCATTAACTTCAAAAGACCCGGCAGAGGGTTGGCAGGTTTATCGCCAGCTTGAACATTACAGGGTTTCACCGGAGTTCGAGACTGAGCCTACCACCGCTTACGTATGTCCCAGCGAGCAAGAGGGCCGGCATACACAGTTGCAGCCCCAAACAGAAGACCTGTCGTTGCGAACTCCGTTCAAGGTGCCCAAGCTGCTGAAGACCTATATGGCCATCGGCGCGCGCATCTGCGGACCGCCTGCGTGGGACCGGGATTTTGGCACGATCGATTTCCTTACTCTGCTCGATCTTAGATTGCTCTCGCCGTCGGCGCGCAATCGCTTTTTAGCCCCGCTGACTACATGAGCTTTCTCGCCTTCCGGCGCGCTGTGGCGCTGGGAATCGCTCTCGCCCTGTCCATTGTTCGCTTCTGGCTTCTGCGGCTGCGCGGCCCGCTTACGCTGGAAAAACGCGCCCTGTGGGTGCAGCAGACCAGCCTCGGCATTCTGAATGGCGTGGGCATTCACTACCGCGTAGAAGGCACTCCACCCACGCATGGGCTGGTGGTCGCTAATCACCTCAGTTACCTGGACATTCTTATCCTCTCGGCGGCCATGCCCTGCTTCTTTGTCGCCAAGGTTGAGATCGGCGGCTGGCCCTTCTTCGGCAAGGCGGCGCGTCTGGGTGGTACTATCTTCCTGGACCGCTCGAGCCTGGCCAGCGCCAACGCGGTGAGCGAGCAGATGACCGAGAGGCTCAAGTTGCAGATACCTCTGTTGCTCTTTCCTGAGGGTACTAGCACCGACGGGAGCAAGGTGCTGCGTTTCCACTCCCGTTTGATCGATCCGGCCACAACAGCTGGAGCGCAGATTACAGCCGCCGCCGTGCGCTATGTCATCGAGGACGGCACACCAGAGAAAAAGCTGTGCTGGGATGACGATACGCTCTTCGTAACTCACCTAATGACGACACTGAATACTCCGGGCTTCTCGGCAAGAGTGCGTTTTGGCGAGCCGCACATCTACCCCGACCGCCGCACCGCAGCCGATGCAACCCACACCGAAGTGACCGCCATGCGCGCGCAGTTGCCACTGCCGTAGAAGCTGGGAACGCCGATTGCTTGCGTAGCTTTACCCCATCTCCACTTCTACCTGGTTTTTATCAAGCAGCATCTCCGCGGGAATCAAGTTACCCTTTAACTGCTTTCCGTTGAGGACTAGCTTCTTCACGCCCTTTTGCACTCCTGCCGTATTATTCACTTCTATAGTTAGTTTCTTTCCGCGAAAGACGCGAGTCATTTTGAATTCTTTCCACGCGGAAGGAATGCAGGGATTAATTCTCAGGCCGCCATACTCCGGCTGAAATCCGAGAATGTACTGAGTGGCGGCAAAAAACGACCAGGCAGCGGAGCCGCTCAGCCAGGGAACGCGCGAGGCGCCGAATCGCGGGCTGTATTTGCTGTGGGTGAATTGGCAGTATACGTAAGGCTCAATCTGCCGGACCTCCGCGCGCGTGTTATAGGCGGCGGGCAGATAGGCTCTGAAATACTCGTAGGCCAGATCGCCATGGCCGAGTAGCGTCTCCGCAATCACCGCCCATCCCTGCGTATGGGTGAAGATGCTGCCGTTCTCCTTCAAGCCCGCATTGAACAGCGCGGCCCGCATGACGTGGAAGTCCGTCTGCACATAAGGAGGGTCGCAGATCATCAGGCCGAACTCCGTGGCCAGGCGCTCGCGCACTGACTGCATCGCCCGCGCCGCACTTTCAGGATCGGCATGTCCGCTGATCAACGACCAGGATTGCGGGATTGAGAAAGATCTTGCCTTCGGCGCTTTCCTTCGAGCCGAATTTGAAGCCGTCGGCGCGATACGCGCGCAAGTACCATTCTCCGTCCCACGCATCTTCTTCCAGACGATCATCCAGCTTCGCTAACTCATCCTTTGCCCACTTCTCTTCCTCTTTCAGGGTTAGGAGCCGGCATATCTCCAGATAGACTCGCAGCGCGTAGCGCAATTGAAAGGCTACGAAGATCGATTCTCCCTGCTGCCCCAAACGAATGCAATCGTTCCAATCGGCGGGCAAGCCGCAGGGCAGGCCATGCGCCCCCCACCGCTGCAGATTAAATTGGATCGCGCGCCTCATGTGGCCCAGGACCGTATCTTCGCCCTTGTCGGCATACGGCAATACCTTGTGAAAGAAAGCTAACGTCGCCGGTCTCCTTCACGTAAGCTGGAATCGCATTGAAAAGCCACAAGCAGTCGTCGGAGCGGTACTCTTCTTCGCGCGGCGCTATTTCGCTTCCTGGATGATGATCGAACTGCCGCACTACGGGCATGGCGCCGCCGGTCGAAACCTGTCCGGTAATCATCAATTCCAGACCGCTGGCCGGCTTCTTCGGGAATGGTGTGCATAACTCCTAACATATCCTGGACCGTGTCCCGAAAACCCAATCCGTCGCGCTCGCCCGCGTAAATCAAGCTGGCCGCCCGCGACCAGGCATAAGTGATCAGGCAATTGAATGGGCCCCACATATTCAGCGTGCTGTTCAACTCGGCGTCCGGCGTTTCCACCGTGAGTCCAGCAATGCGCTCATGCCAATAACTCTTCAGCTTGGCAAGTTCCTCGCAAACCTTCTTCATGTTGCCGAACTCCGCCGCCGCGCTTTGCCTTCCTCGCGGCCCCGGCCAATGCCCATCAGGACAAGAAACTCCTTTGTCTCTCCGGGCGCAAGAGTTATCCTGGCTTGCAGCGAGCCGCAGGCGTTGTCACCAACGGCCAGCGAGTTTGTGCATTGTCCCTGCTCGACAACCTGAGGATTGTCATATCCGCGATAAGTCCCGATGAAGGCGGCGCGGTCTGTGTCATAACCAACAGCCTCGGCGCCCACTAAGGCCAGAAAGGTATGACGTCCCTGGTCCTTCTCCGTAAAGTTGTCCGGCATGGATGGGATATTGACGTTGGTCCCGTGGTCGATGATGTTATCCTCGACCTCCATTTTTACGGTGTGCTGGGTGTACTGCAGATTGATCAGATCGTCACAGGCGTCCCAGTTCCCCGCATATTCCACATAAGTAAAAGCACTTAGCTGGCGCGGCTTCTCGCTTAGGTTGGTTAGCTTCACATGCCAGCACTCGAAGGTCTTTCCCAGCGGAACAAAGTAAGTGGTCTCGGATCGTATGCCGTCATACTCCGACGAAATGACCGTATAGGCGCTGCCGTGGCGGCACTCCGACTTATACTGATCGAGCGGCTTGCCCACAGGCTGCCACGACGCGGACCAGTAGTCCTTGCTGTCGTGGTCATGCAGATAGATATATCGGCCCGGCTGGTCCATCGGGAAGCGCATTGAAGCGCAGCCGCATGAAACGCCCCATGCGCCGCCGATTGATAGAAACTGTATCCGCCGGCATTATTGGTGATGATGGCGCCATATTCCGTCGAGCCAAGATAGTTACTCCACGACCGGGGCGTATCGGGACGAGTAATCACATATTCCTTGTTCGCGTCGTCAAAATATCCGAATTGCATTGGCAAGCTATCCTCTATTATCTTGAAATTCGTCAATGACCGCAATCAGGCAGACTCGGCTGCGCTTCCATGCAAATATTAATACGCCGAACTAGGAAGCGCCGCCATTGCCTGCTTCTTGCCAGCAACTCGCCCTGCATCTTCTTCATCCTGGCTTCGTTGAGCGGATAGAAGAACAGGCCGACTCCAGTAAGCAGGAAGCCTACAGCGGGAATGAAAGTAAACAAGAGCAGGATGCCATGCAGAGCGTGCGGCGTCTGCGCGACACTGGCCCGGTAGCCAAACATGGCGAGCATCCAGACCGTCACCGGCCCGCCGATGGCCCAGCCGAGTTTGTTGGACATACCCGCCGCCGAGAAGACCAGCCCGGTGGCCCGGCGGCCGGTGCGCCACTCTGAGTAATCGGCTGAGTCTGCGAACATGGCCCACAGTACGGCAGAAGTTGGGCCGGTTACGGCGCTGTATAGCACCTGAAAAACAAACATCAATGCAATTTGCTCCGGCCTGACCCAGTAAGAAACTACCAGGAAGACGGAACCCAGCGACAGCCAAGCCAATATAAGTGGCCTTCCTGCCGGCAAATCGTGTTACGTGCTGAATTGCGATCGTTCCCAATAGCGACATCAGCGTGCCGGCCACCATAAAAGAGGCGGCCAGTTTCTCATTGCCCACGTAGTACTGGAAGTAATAGAGGATGGCGCCACTGCGGATGGCAACCGCGCAGACCGTCAGTGTTCCCATCCCAAAAAGAATCAGCCACGGCACATTGGTTGCCAGGTCCTTCAGATCCTGACTTAGAGTGCTCTTCTCCTGAAAAGGCTGCACCCGTTCACGCGTGAGCGCGAAGGTGAGGAAGAACAGCGCGGTTGCCGCAATGGCATAGATGCCCATCGTCAGTTGATAGCCATGGGCCTTGGCCGCGGCCAGAAGCACCCCGCCCATCTCCGGCTTGACCCTCCCGAAGTAGTCCACCAGATAGAGCGTCGAATACTGAACGACCAGGCCTGCCCCAAAAGCAAACGCAAAGCGGTAGGAGGACACGCTGGTGCGTTCCTGCGAATCGGGCGAGATGACGCCCATCAACGCCGAATAGGGAATGTTGATTGCGGAGTAAACCATCATCATCAGGCACAAAGTGATGTAGGCGTAGATCAGCTTTCCGTTCGGGCTGAAGGAGGGCGTGGTAAAGGTCAGTACGCTGATGAT
>CAWFZU010000033.1:0-6858 GCA_963820195.1 uncultured Acidobacteriaceae bacterium
AGGCATTCTCGCCAAGATTGACGAGAATACAGGAGTCACACCATCCGATTCTAACTTAGAAATCACTATTGCAGGATATGATGAGAATGGAAAACTTGAAATTCTTCAGTCTGACCTAACACCACATTTCCAAAACGGAAAATTAGTGCAATACGATCTAAATGAGAAGCCAGCGATTTATATTACAGAACAATCTAGTTTCGTTCCGATCTTCAGGGGGATAGATTCGACAGCATTGTTAATCCTCCATGGATTATATCTTGGCATGGATAGTGACTCAATCCTTGGTTATTTCAAGACAGAATTGGCGAAAGATGGAGGAATATCTCTCACGCTAAAGGATAATGAACAAATCGCTAAGCAGATTGAGCGTTTGACTGCCCAACAATTTCCCAAATGGGTTGGCGGTGCCCAGCAAATTGCGGAACTTAGTGATGGACATATTTCTGAATTCATCCAGCCAATATCAGTTCAACCGAGCACCCCGTCCAATGTTTATGTTTGGGGTGAGCTTAGTGAGCTTAATATCCATGATATCGTCCTTGGGGGGCATTCATATTTATTAATAACAGACTCACAGTTTCATGATGGCAGGCAGAAGTTGGACAACTTTTTCTTTTTTAACTCTGTATTTAGTCACTGCATATTGACATACAGTGGAGAGCCAGGAAGTATATTCGACAAGTCGAATAAGGTCGTAGACTCATCCCTTATTCTTTTTCAAGGAGCTAACCTAAACTCCAATTATGTAAAAGAATTCATGGCAGATTTTCCACTAGTCAAAATAATCGATCAAACAGGAACTCCAGATCCTGAAAAACATTCAGGATATATGATTACAATTGAATGATATTGACTCTAAGCCACTCCTTTGTATTTTTGCTACGTCGCATCCGTGAATCTTTTAGGCTCAGTGCAGGTTGATTCAATAATAGTAGATGTAGTTGTCGCCTCTCAACTCGTATACTCAACTCAGCGTATGTCTACTCACCTCGACAGGATTCTGGCGACGACGCGGGCCGCGGTGGCCGCGGCCAAGGCGTCCGTTCCCATAGCGGAACTGGAGCGGCTGGCCGCTCTGCATCAGCCGCGCGGATGGGCGGCGGCGTTGCGCCAGAAGGCCGCTGCCGGCCCCGCCGTCATCGCCGAGATCAAGAAGGCCTCGCCCTCCAAGGGGCTGATTCGCGCGGAGTTCGATGCGGCCGAGCTGGCCCGGAGCTACTTTGCCGGCGGCGCGGCGGCGCTTTCCGTCTTGACCGACGAGCCGTTCTTTCAGGGCAGCCTGCGCAATCTGGAGCTGGCCTCGGCGGCAGTCCCGCTGCCCTGCCTGCGCAAGGATTTTACGGTCGATGAGTACCAGATCGTCGAAGCTCGTGCACACCGCGGAGACGCCATTCTGCTGATTGCCGCCGCGCTCACCGACGGCGAACTCAAGCGCTTCGCGGAAACTGCGCGAGCAATCGACCTTGATGTGCTGGTCGAGGTGCACACGGCTGAGGAGCTGGACCGCGTACTTTCAACGTTGGGTGAGAGCGGGGCCGACGCCATCGGCGTGAACAACCGCGACCTTCGTACCTTTCAGGTTCGCCTGGAAACCTCGCTTGAATTGGTTGTGCGGATACCGTCCACCGTGGTGCGCGTGGCCGAGAGCGGCATTACAACGCCGGAAGATCTGGTCCGGCTGCGCGCGGCGGGCTTCGACGCCTTCCTGATCGGCGAAAGCCTGATGCGCCAGCCCGATCCCGGCGCGGCGCTGGCGGCGCTGCTGGCGCGAGTCGGCGTGATCGGAGCAGCCCGATGAGCATCTGGATCAAAATCTGCGGCAACACCTCGCTGGAGGACGCGCTCGCTGGCCATTGAGCGGGGCCGACGCGGTGGGGTTCGTCTTTGCGCCCAGCCCGCGCCGGGTGACGGCGGTCGAAGTCGCTGCGATCGCTCCGCATCTGCCTGCAGCCATCGAGAAGATCGGCGTCTTTGTCGATGCCGCGTTGGAGGAGATCGTCTCCACGGTTCGAGTCTGCGGCCTGACCGGCGTGCAACTGCACTTCGACGCGGAGCCCGAACTGCCAGCCAGGCTGCACGAGCGGCTGGGGCCGGAAGTGCGCATCCTGCGCGTGATTCACTTCAGCGCGGAGAGTGCCGGGCAGCACTTCGTCAAGATCGCCGAGTATGACCAGGAACCCGCACGTGGATGCGGTGCTGGTGGACTCGCGGACAATGGCGGCAATCGGAGGGACCGGCGTGGCCTTCGATTGGGATACTGCTCGCGCGACTCTTTTCCAGGATGCAATCGCAGGCAAGCGCATTGCCGCCGGCGGCCTGACTCCGGCCAATGTGGCCGAGGCCATTGCCGCGCTGCGCCCCTGGGGCGTGGATGCGGTCTCCGGCGTGGAAGCCGCGCCGGGCCGCAAAGACCCTACCAAGGTGCGGGAGTTTATTCGCCGCGCAAGGAGCGGGAATCCTGCATAGTCTCCCACTGGCGTTGCCGCCCGCGAAGACATGAAACTGTAGCGCCGTCTTCCCGGCCGGCTGTATCGTGGACCTCCTGGTCCACGCTTGCATCTTTGTAGGAAGCCTTCCCACATCCGTCGCAGATCGACTTCCCTCCGCTCTCGGAGCCTTCACCCCTCCTCGCTCATCTGAGAGAATAAGAGGAGTGGAACGAGTGCATCATTCTCTATTCCGGCGGACAGCGACGCCAGGCTTTCTGGCGGGCCTGATACTGGCGGGCGCGTTTGCGCCGCTCCACGCCCAGGCGCCCAACACCACCTCCGCCACCAACGCCTTCTTCGGCAGCGTGACTGCTCGTCCGGCCACAGACGAGATTCTCAAGATCTCGCTGGACGAGGCCATCGCTCTCGGCCTCAAGAACAATCTGGGCCTCAAGGAAGCCGAAAACAGCGAAAAATCGCTTCAGGGGCAAAAAAACGAGGCCCTGCAATACTTTCTGCCTACCATCAGCCTTACCGGTGACCTCGGCGTTCACCAGCAAAACCTGGCCGCGATGGGCTTCGGCCCCGGCACAATCAAAATGTTCTCGTCGCTCTTTCCCGGCGGAATGCCGACGGGCTTCTCCGAGATTACCCGCGACGACCTGACCGAAGGCAAGATTCAATATGGTCAAATGCTCTTCTCCGGCCCAGTTATCTCCGCCTGGAAGGCGGCTGGCGCGGCGGAACGCGCCGCCCACTTTGCCCGGATGTCGGCGCGCGGAGAAGTGGTGCAACAGGTGGCCTCGGCCTATCTGCACGCCATTGCCGCCGAGAGTGAGGTGGACAACGCCAAGGCCCTGGAAGCGGCGGACCAGGTGCTGGTCCGCCACGCCCACGACGCACACGAGGCTGGTGTCGCCGCCAATCTGGACGAACTGCGGGCGCGGGTGCAGCTTCAGGCTCAGGAACTGGCCCTCCTCGCCGCACAGAACGCCCTCGAAAAGAACCTGATCCTGCTCAAGCGCGAAATCGGCATCGACCCCGGCCAGAGGATCGCCCTCACCGATCCGGCGCCTTACAGCGATCTGGCTGCGCAAACGCCGGAAGAAGTCCGGGCCGTCGCCTACAGGAATCGCCAGGACTACCAAACCTTGCAAAATCAGGCTGTCGAGATGAAGGCCATCCACGCCGCCTATCGCAGCCAGCGGCTGCCCAGCCTCAGCTTCGGCGGCTACTACGGCGTCAGCCAGGTAGGCGGCGCCGGCTCGCACGGCAACTTCGCCGCTGTGGGCACGCTGAGTCTTCCGCTCTTTCGCGAGGCCAAGCTGCGCGGCGACACGGAAGCCGCCCAGGCTCAGTTGGACGCCGTCAACGCCCAGCTCGCCGACCTGCGTGGCAAAATCGACCAGCAAGTCCGTTCGGCTCTGCTCGACGTAAATGCGACGGCCAAGCTGGTCGAGGTCGCCCGCTCCAATGTCGATCTGACCACCCGTGCCCTCTCCGACGAAACCGACCGCGTCAATGCCGGCGTGGACGACAACCTGCCCCTGGTTACCGCGCAGGCTACTCTGGCCGCCGCTCAGAGCAATCTGGTCGAGAGCCTCTACCAGTACAACCTCTCCAAGCTGGCCCTGGCTCGCTCCGCCGGAGTCCTCGAAGCGCAGTACCGGGTCTATCTGGGCAGGTAAGTCTGGAAGTGCGAGGCGTTCCCAATCAGCGTGAGTCGCATAGCACAGCCATTGTGGTACCGTTGACCGTAACGTAGAAGCGAAGGATCACCCGCACGTATGCCCAGGCAGCTCCAGATCATGTACTACGTCGAACCGGACCCGGCTGCTTTGGCGCGCCGGGCAGCGCAGTATTTTGTCGAGATGGCCGGAGAAGCGGTGGCAGCGCAGGGCTGTGCGCGGATTGCCATCAGCGGCGGCTCCACGCCCCAGGCCGCCTTTGCAGTCCTGGCCGACCCCGACCAGCCGTGGCGCAGCCGTATGCCCTGGGATATGCTCGACCTCTACTGGGTGGACGAGCGCTGCGTCTCTCCCGATGACCCTGCCAGCAACTACCGCATGACCCGCGAGGCTCTTCTCGACCACGTACCGCTGCGCCCCGATCAGATTCACCGCATCGAGGGCGAGCTGGAGCCGGCCGAAGCCGCGGCCCGCTACGAGTCGGAGTTGCGCAACAACTTCCGCCTGGAGGGTGCCGAAAGCCCGCGCTTCGATCTGGTCGCCCTGGGAATCGGCGGCGATGGCCATACTGCCTCAATCTTCCCGCACACCGAGGCCGTCCACGAAATCAGCCGCCTGGTTACCGCCAACCACGTGCCACAGCGGGAGACCTGGCGCGTCACCCTCACCTGGCCGGTCATCAACCACGCCCGCTCGGTCTTCTTCCTCGCCGCCGGAGAGGATAAAGCCTCTATTTTGAAGGAAGTACTGACCGGGCCGCTTGATCCGGAACGGCTGCCCAGCCAACTGATCTGGCCCGCAAGCGGTATACTTACCTTTATATTGGATAAGGCCGCTGCCTCGCTTCTACCCGCAACGGATGGGGAAGGCTGTGGAGTTTTGGAGAGAGAACGATGATTCTGGCGGGTGACGTAGGCGGCACCAAGGTTCACCTGGCGCTGTATGACTTTATCAATGGAAAACTGGAATACTCCCGCGATGAGCGGTATCCGGCCAAGGATTACTCCGGCCTGGAAGAGATCGTAAAAGAGTTTCTCGGCGCGTACAAGGTGACCGCGGCCTGTTTCGGCGTGCCCGGCCCGGTGCGCGACGGCCGCCTGCGCCTCACCAACCTTCCCTGGACGCTGGACAGCCGCGAGCTGTCGGTCAACCTCGGCATCACTCACGTCTTCCTGATCAACGATCTGGAGGCCAACGGCTACGGCGTGGCCGAACTCTCCGCCGACCAGATCTATACCCTCAGCGAGGGCGACGCCAGCCAGATCGGCAATCGCGCCCTGATCGCCGCCGGAACCGGCCTGGGCGAGGGCCTGCTGATCTGGAACGGCCGCAGCCACACTCCCTATCCCTCCGAGGGCGGCCACGCCGACTACGCGCCCGCGCAACGAGGACGAGATCGACCTGCTGCGCTTTCTCAAGCAGAAGTACAACGGCCGCATCAGCCAGGAGCGCGTGGTCAGCGGCCATGGGCCTGAGCCAACATCTACGAGTTCCTGCGCGAAGTGCGCGGCATCGACGAGCCGGCCTGGCTGGCCGAGCGCATGGCCGCCGAAGACCCCAACGCCGTGATCACCGAACTGGCGCTGGCCGCCAAAAGCGAAATCTGCGAAAAGGCAATGGATATGTTCGTCTCCGCCTATGGCGCGGAGGCCGGCAACCTGGCCCTCAAGCTGCTCTCCGTGGGCGGCGTCTACATCGGCGGCGGCATCGCCCCGCGCATCCTCGAAAAGCTCAAGGACGGCACGCTTCATGAAGGCCTTCACCGACAAGGGACGGCTCAGCCAGTTGCTCATCAATATGCCGGTGCGCGTCATCCTGGAGAGCCGCGCCGCCCTGCTCGGCGCAGCCGCCTACGCCGAAGCCCGCGCCGCCGAGCTTAGCGGCACCTCGCCCCGCGCCGCCTCCGTCAAAATCTAGGATTTTGTTGAAAACCACGGTTTTGTTTCAGTCGTCCATCGGCGTTGCTGACCCGCGGGGCACAAAACTGTAGCGCCGGCCTCCCGGTCCACGCTTGTTTCTTTTTAGGGCACGACTTCACCGGGGTCCCCAACGACAGGTCTTCGTCGCTGGGCTGGCTGGGCGGCCTGCGTAGTCCAAGGACCCGCGGTTGTCACTTGCTTTGCGTCAGGGCACCACTTCACAGGATGCGAAATACTTGATAAAGAGTCCAGAAGCGTCAGGGCACGACTTCAGTCGTGCCAATAAAGCCCATAGAATCAACCGGGCTTTAGCCCCTGAGGGAATGCAGGGTGGGACCACAAACCTCAATGCCCCTACCGCGCGCCGATCGGCAGCACCGTCCGGCCGAAGGTGGAATTGGTGACCAGGGCAAAGCTGGTATACATGGCCAGCAGCCCGCAGATCAGCCCTACCCAGCCCCCGGCCTGATGCACCAGAGGCGCGGAGAGCAGATCGCCGAAGCCGAGCAGGAAGAAGGTCACCCACAAGGTCAGAAAGATCCACCAGAGCGCCTTGGACAGCTTGAAGGTGGCAATCCACATATAGAGCGTGAAGACGCCCCATCCGATCAGCGTCACGGCGAGGGTGCTGCCCGCCTCGCTCAGATCCAGCACACCGTGCCCGCCCAGCAGAACCAGCAATGCGAACCACCACCAGAAAGCCCCGTAACTGAAAAACGCCGTTGTGCCGAAGGTGTTTCCTGTGCAAAAATCCATCAGCCCGGCAAGCATCTGGATCAGACCTCCAAAGGCGAAGGCCAGCGGCAATACCACCGGCTC
>CAWFZU010000034.1:0-7986 GCA_963820195.1 uncultured Acidobacteriaceae bacterium
AGTTATATGCCAACTGGAATAAAGCGCAAGAATCGGGTAGCCTGCCGGGGCGCTAATCGGCGACGATGGTTCTCATGAGCGGCAAAACGCAATTCGCGGAATCCGGCGGACCTGTCGACAAGGTTCGCGCGCACATCGAGGCCCATCACGACCGTCCCGTTTCGCTGGCCGAGCTGGGACGGCTCGTCCACCTGAGCCCCTTCACCGTGCAGCGGCTATTCAAGCAGGCGCTCGGCGTCAGTCCGCTGCAATATCAGCGGGCGCTGCGGGCGGCCAGCCTGCGCGGCGCACTAAAGCAGGGAGAGTCCGTGACCACCGCCATCTACAACGCCGGCTTCGGCTCGTCGAGCCGCGGCTACGACGGCGCGCAGCTGGGCATGACGCCCGCGCGCTTTGCCGCCGGCGGGCGCGGCGAGCGGATTGGCTGGTGCTCGGCGCGCTCTCCTTTCGGCTGGGTGATCGTGGGCGCAACCGGGCGCGGGCTTTGCTGGCTCTCGCTGGCGGAAACGAAGGCCGAGGCCGAGGCCAGCTTGCGCGAGGAGTTTCCCGCCGCTGAGCTGCGGCGCGATCCGGCGTTGGCGGGGATGGTGGACGCGGCGCTGCAAGCGGTCTGTGGCCCGGCATACTCCTCGGAAAAGTTGGCCGCACAGAATATATCATTCAACAACGCAACGAAATCAGTGCGAGCGAATAGCGAGCGTTTGGCCGCACCGCAGGTGCCCGCGCCGCAGGTGCTGCTGGATTTGCGCGGAACGGCCTTTCAACTGCGCGTCTGGCAGGCGCTGCGCCAGATTCCCCGCGGCGAGACTAAGAGCTATAGCCAGTTGGCGCGGGAGATGGGCACGCCCAATTCGACCCGCGCCGTGGCCCGCGCCTGCACAATGAACCGCGTTGCACTCGTGGTGCCGTGCCATCGCGTTGTCGGCGCGAGCGGAGCGCTCACCGGCTATCGCTGGGGCGTGGAGCGCAAGCGGATGCTGCTGGAAGCCGAAATGTCCGATCAGTCCCGTTTGCAACCCCTCAGGGGTTAAACCCCTTGTTTGCAAGGCTCTTTTCGGCACGATTAAACAGGCTGCGGAAAAACTCGATAAAGAGCCAAGAAGCGTCAGGGCACGACTTCAGTCGTGCCGCAAGTGCCACAAAACAAAAGTTGGGCTTTAGCCCCTGCGGAGTGTTTTTCGGGAATTTCGAGCAATTTCAAGCCTTTTTCCGCAGCCTGTGAAGTTGTGCCCTAACAAGAAATAAGCGCGGACGAGGACGTCCACGCTACAGCCGGTTAGGAGGCCGGCGCTACACTCCAATGATTACGAAATCACACGGTCATTGCGGCCCGGCCTGCGCTGTTCTGGAGGAGATCAGCATTTGCTTGAGCTGGGGCACGGCGCTGCCGAAGTTCGGATACAGCACGTCCGCATCGAGCGGCAATCGCCTCTGCCGGGGGGCAATTGTAGAAGAGAATAATTCAACGGGAACAGACAATTCACCACGCAGAATACTGTATGGATTGACCCTGATCCTGGCCAGAAAGAACCAGGGATATTCCGTCAATTCGATATGCGCCACTTCAGCAGCATTGAAGTGAGCGCTGATGCGGCGAAGAGCCAGCTTGAGCGCGCCGGCGATGGCTTCCTCCGATGTATCGCCAACCCCGCTGCGCAGCGATTCATCGGGAATCCGGACAAAATTCCATCCCCGCGTTCGAATCTTCTCTTCCAGCCGCCGCGCATTGACCGTCCGCGCAAAGTTCCAGCCCTCGTGGAATTCATCGGTTGCCAGTCCGAGGCCGTCGGGCAATTCAATGTTTGCGCGTAGCAGCAAAGTCGATTCGGAGATTGTGCGCATCGTTGCTCTCTTTCTCTCGCTGGTCTCAGCAGTTCAGGCTGGGTGCGCTCCGCAGTAAAGGCGCCGCCCTTGATGCGCACCGCTCCACATGGGGCAATGTCTCCATCACCCGCAACAGGGCCACAACGCTGCTTCCCTTTTGGTAAAAGCCATCCGCGGCTACTCCGGAAGGCGCTTCGTCTCCGCAAAACGAGCCGCTCATGGCAATCGTCCGGATGGCGGGAAAACGGCGCCGAACCTCGGAGAGCAACTCGAAACCGGAGATACCGGGCATATTGAGATCGGAGAGCAGCAGCTCGGGAGCCTCATTCACAATCTCGCGTAAGGCGGAGAAGCCGTCTTCGGCGGAGCGCACGCTGTACCCAATCTCTGTCAGCACTAGCGACAGCGACTCACGTATGGAAGGCTCATCGTCGACAATCAGAAGTGTTGCTGGCGGATATAGCATCTCTTACCCCCCTCGAAACGCATTTCAGGGAATTGGAGTGAGTATGCCATCCAGCAAAATGTTAGGCTGTTCAATTTCGCTCAAAGGCGGCCAGAGATTCCTTCGCCGGCCTTGCATGGCCAACGGGCTGTTCTGGAATGGGCGGTTTTTCAGTGTGATCGTCAGGCAATTGATCGTGCAAAATCACATTCAGCAGCGACCTGTGCACATGAATGCGGTCCTTGTAGTCGATAAATCCATGCTCGCGAAAGCGGTTCATGAAGAAGCTGACGCGGGAGCGGGTAGTGCCAATCATCTCCGCCAGAGTCTCCTGAGAGATTTTGGGAATCAGCGTTTCCTGCTTGCCCGGCTCGCCAAACTCCGCCATCAAGAGCAGGATTCTCGCCAGCCGCTTTTCGCTGGAGTTGAAGAGCTGATCGACCAGATCGGATTGTATGCGCATACTATGAGTCAGCAGAAACTTCATGAAGAGATCGGAGAACTCCGGCTGCTCGTGCATCACGCGCGCCATCTCATCGCGCGCGATCTTGAGCGCGGTGCAGGGGGTAATGGCCGTGGCAGTGGATAGGCGCAAACCCGGCACGGCGGCGAGCGCTCCCTGACCGATAAACTCACCCGCTGTAACAATCGTAATGGTAGCTTCCTTGCCTACAGCCGAAACGACAGTGACTTTTGCCCGGCCCTTTTGCAGATACAAGACCGAGTCTGCCGGGTCTCCCTGACAAAAGAAAGTCTCCCTGGGCTCCAGTTGAACGATTCTGCGTCCCAGTCCGGCGTTGGCCAGAAAGGCAGAGGCATCGAAGACGGGTGGGGAAAGCTGCATCATAGAAGGTCTCATCCAGGAAACGGCTGTGACGCGTTGATCTTGGGAGAATGCGCAACTGCAAAGCCCTGCGGCTCACGAAGCAGTTGCGGCGACTGATACAGATTCATCGGCCATCATCAGGAGCATGAACTCCAGGCGCAATCGAAGAGGTGAATGCGGCGCATACCCTCAAAAGTCTCCTACACCTGCACCCGCATAAATTTTATATTGGAGGGGGGAGGGATAGTCTGTTCAATTTTGCTCACAATTCGGGAAAATTATACGAGACAGGGCCGATTCGGCGTTGCATATGAATTGCGCCCTGAGCGTTCTTGCTCAGACGGCGCTATCTCAATCCTCCTAGTGTGGGAATCACCTACTGCGCCTCAATGCGCATAAAGCAAGTGACGCTGCGCATGGGTAGAAAAGGTGGATGCATGAAGAAACTTGTGACGTTGGTGGCAGTTCTCAGTTTGACGACCATCGGTTGGGCTGGATCCGGTCGCGAAGCAACGGTCGACCGGTTGGATCATGCCGGCGCGGTACTGCACGAGATCATGGCGGCGCCGGATAAAGGTATTCCGGAAGAGGTTCTGGAACACGCAAAGTGCGTGGCCGTGGTGCCGCATATGCTCAAGGGCGGCTTTGTCTTTGGCGCGGAGAATGGCAGAGGCGTTGCCACCTGCCGTACCGCAAACGGCTGGAGCGCGCCGGCGTTCTTTGCCATCACCGGCGGAAGCTGGGGATTGCAGATCGGCGTCGAAGGCGTGGATCTGGTCATGATTATCCAGGGCGAGAAGGGTATGCAGCGTTTGATGTCACAGCAAGTTTCAGATTGGCGGGGACGCCTCAGCGGCTGCCGGACCGGTGGGACGCCATGCCTCCGCCGATACCGACTGGAAGCTCGAAACCGAGATTCTCACTTACTCGCGGGCCCGCGGCGCTTTTGCCGGACTGACTCTGACCGGCGCCGATATTCGCCGCGATGATGATTCCACGGAAGCCATCTACGGCCACGACATTTCCAATCGCCGCATTCTGAGCGGCGAAGTAGCCGTGCCGGCCCTTGCCGCACGGTTCCTCGATGCAGTCAGGGAAGCAAAGGCCCAGGCTATTGCCTCTAACTAACAGATCACGGTGAATACTTGCGGGCGCATGAGAAAGTTAGCAGTTCTCATGCGCCCGCAACGCAAAAGGAGTCGCTATGCTTTGGACCATCTTTGTCATCCTTCTCGTTCTCTGGCTGCTGGGTTTCAGCTTCCATATTGCCGGCAGCTTGATTCACATTTTGCTGGTTGTAGCGCTCATCGTTCTGGTCATCAACCTGATCTCTGGACGGCGGTCGTAACTTCCGATTCCTTCGACGCGAATCGTGCATGGGTTTGGGAAACGGCAGATCTGCGTATGATTCGCGGCGAGTGGAAGGGCTTACCCCGCTCGCGCCGGAGCAAATAAACAATATCCCCTGATTTCTCAGGGGATTGAGTCATTATCCTGGATGTCTTTGGATATTTTTAGAAGGGTTCGAGAGGGGGATTCACATCTATGCATAAACCATTGCAAATAAAGTGGATATAAATTCACATCGAATAAATACACCCAAAAGTACACCCTTCGACAATTGACTGCGGATTCTTGCTTCTATCGAGGGGAGAGAGTTCCTCCCTCCGCACATCAAGACGCAACCCAACTCCCCGCTTAAAAAGCCATAGGCACAATCTTCGCTAGACCGACGAGTTCCACGTCTTCATCCCAGTCCCAGAATTGCGCAGTCCGCTCAATTTCGGCCCGCGCTGTTTGGTACGCATCCTCAATCGAAAGGCTATCCAGTTTCGCCAGGAGGCGTTCCGCGCCGGTCAATTGCGATTCATCCGAGCTGTAAAGCATGGCTGCGCTGGATGCCATGCGCGCGTTTGGTAAGCCGTCTGCCGAAATCACGACAGTATGAAAACCAAAGATGTACTCATCGCCGTCTTCTCGTTGCACCCGTCCTCGTACAACGAAATTGAACTGGTACCCCGCTTGCGCCTCCTCCGCGCCCAAACCAAGGACTTTGATGAAGCGCACAGCCGTGTGGCCGCCAAAATCGTAATCTCCGATCTGCTGAATCATTGCGTCAACGAAGGGGTGACCGAGTGCAAAAAACTCTGCCTGAGCATTGCGAATTGCAGATGCACGGTCGAATGTGACGCATCTAAAACGCTCCGGCAGTCTTTTCTCACGCAGACTTTCCGGCGTCAAGAACTCCAAGAATCCGTCTTTCCGTTGCGCCTGGCGCCTTTCTCGACCAAGATATTTGAGAGTGAAATCCTCCAAGTCTTGAAGATTGATCGGGCTGGCAAGCTCTTGTTCGTATTTGTCAAAACTGTAGCTCGATACATCGCGAAATAGACTCTGCGTGGCAATCTCGTACGCTGCCTGAGCTCTTCGCACAGCGTCCTGAATCTCTTCTTTTGTCTGTTTGTTTAGAGTCCCCTCTACCAGCGCGCGCTTGTAGATCGCATCGGGCTCAATTTCGGCCTCAAGTTGCCCGTTGAGGCTCGCAACCAGTTCCTCGGCATCTTCTCCGGTTACCTGCCGCAACGCCTGTGCCGCTACCCTCAAGCGTTGTTCAAAATATGTGCGGACAGTGTCCTCTATGGTCTCCTTTGCACGCAGATTGTAAATCTGGACCACTTTGTCCTGGCCATAGCGATAAACGCGCCCAACCCGCTGTTCATACCGCATGGGATTCCACGGGAGGTCGTAATTCACTACGATGTAGCAGAACTGGAGATTAATACCCTCGCCTCCAGCTTCAGTTGAAACAAGAAAGCGCACTGAAGGCTCTTCGCGGAATACCCTTTGGCTGCGCCGCTTGCTTTGGGCGTCCGCCGTCTTGCCTTCCAATTCCATGTCACCGTTGATAAGCACGACGCTGTTTGCCCCGTACCATTTCTCCAACCTTTCCTTGAGAAACTCCTGGGTTCGCCTGTACTCGGTGAATATCAAAACCTTTGCGCCGGGAGTCTCCTTGTCAACCTCTAGCAATAGCTCTTTTAGCCGGTCAATCTTCCTCTCACGCTCGACGGAAATGTCCAGGAGCTTACCGAGAACACTGATCTCATTCTCGACCATTTCGCGGTCGGTCCTGAGCACTGCCTGCTTTTCATCGATCTCGCCTTGATAACGCTCGTCCTGCTCTTCGTCCTCTTCTGGGGGAAGCTTCGTCAGTTTTTCGTTAAGGCGCGTGAGGCGACCTTCCAGAGCACTCTTGATCGCACAAACTGAGCTGGCGTTCAGTTTCTGAAAGGTCGTCAAAATGAATCCAACCGCATGCCGGTCCATCGGATTTTCAATGCGCTCCAGGGAGTTGTACCCGGTGCGGATATACTCCGCAACAGCCTCGTAAAACTCTCTCTCCTTGGGATACATTGTGAAACCAAGCGGAACGGTACGCCTGCCCTTGAACACAACCCGCCCCTCTGCATCAGTGACCTTGAGCTTGGGCGTTCGTAGAATCAGGCTTGAATACGGAATTGCATCTGCGTCTCTGAACAAGCCTTCGTCTATCAGTGGAGAAAAATCGACCTTTGGCTCAAGCAGTTTTACCAAATTGATAAACCGAGTGTGATCTGGGTCGCCTGAATGGGGCGTGGCCGTGAGCAGTAGGAGCGCATCAGTGTAATCCCGAAGAGCTTCGGCGAGTTGATAATTCTGCGTCTTCTCCGTCTTCGTCCGATAGTCTCGCGCACTCAATCTGTGAGCCTCATCGAAAATGATCAAGTCCCACTTTCGATTCTCAAGCAGTGTCCGCTTGTGTTCCTTCCTCTTGAGCCGGTCAAGAGAAGCAATCGCTGTCGCCTTCAAGTCCCACATTCGCGGGTTCACCGCAGTGAAATCCCGTCCGAAGATTTCGAAATCGGCTTGAAATTTCTCCTTGAATTCTTCCTGCCACTGCCTGGTTAGACCTGCGGGGGTGATAACGAGTGTCCGGCTGGCATTGCCACGCTGAACAAGAGCCTGCCAGATCATCCCAGCCTCGATGGTCTTTCCAAGGCCAACCTCGTCGGCCAGCATAAAGCGGCGACGGGCATCCGACACTACCTTAAACGCGGTAAAAATCTGGTGCGGAAGGATCTCCGTACGGGCATTGGAGAGCTGTCCGCCTTTGTTCAGAGTCAGGAACCGTGCCGCCATCTGCCGGAAGTCAAACTTCCACGATTCGTCCCAATTCCCTGCCATTGCCAATTCGAGGGGCGTGGGGCACACTTCGATCTCGGCAACCTTCAGTAGATAATTGACGGAGCGGTACGGCGGGCGTGAGAATACTGAGGGGTTGAATTCGACCTTGCAAAGGCTGTCGCGCACCTTCTGGACCAAACCGACCCCGCTAGCTCGATAGATCGTGTTCCGGCTCCGAACCTTAGCGCCGGTTTCGATGGTCACGATTTGGTCTTTGGAGGCTATTCCACCCGCCATGCTGCACATCCTATGGTTCACAAGCAATATCACGCATTCGCAGAAAGTCCTGCAAATGACCGCTTTCTCGTGCTTGCCTTAAGTGCTTGTTGAAGGCTGGACATTTCAGCTATCGAAATGCCCCATAGCCTAGCTACCTTTTCGTCAATCTCAGTTTCGATTCTCGCAACCTCTGCGGAATTAGATTCCGCAGTCTTCATATGGCATTGCCTTGATAGGTCCGCAAGGTCTCTGTGCAACTCTTCAGTGTCAGAATAGTCTGGAATACACGCGTATTCGCAAACGTGTCCTGAAATTGAAGTCTGTACAGCGTACGCTCGCACAAGAACTCTAACAGGGGAAGAGTTTAGAACCGAGCAGAAGAAGTGAGCCGCTGCCTCATCATGAAAACCCACCATCACAAGTTTATGATCGGGTACTATCGCTGTGG
>CAWFZU010000035.1:0-12623 GCA_963820195.1 uncultured Acidobacteriaceae bacterium
AGGGACTAAGGGACTAGGGACTAAGAGACAAGAGGCCATACCATTCAGACCCCATAAAACGTCCCTCATGGGCTAAAGCCCCCAGTATTCTTGGGCACTATGCGGCACGGCTGAAGCCGTGCCCTTTCAAGACCGATTGATGGTTTTGCTTGCAGGGATTAACGGACTAGTCCCTCAGTCCCTAGTCCCTTAGTCCCTGTCTTTCCTACATCGGCTGAGGTGTATTGTCTTCTTCCTCTTCCACGCCATAGCGGCGCAGAAGAGTGGGCAGGGATTGCGAGAATGCCGAGCGCGGCATCACCGCGTCGCAACCGGCTTCAATGGCCTTGGCCTTCAGTTCGCCCTGCAAGTGGTTGAGATAGCCGACGATCGACGCCGCTTTCTTGAACTTGGTTTTGAACTTGGGGATCAGCGCCAAGGGCTTGGCGTTCAGATTGTTCAGGTCGAAGACCACCAGCTTGGGCCGCTCGGCCTCGGGCAGGTCCATCAGCCTGGCCACGGAGTCCTTGTCGCCCTTGACGATCTCCACTTTCACGCCCAACTTGCGCGCCGTCTCCTGAATCTTGGCCAGGAAGAAGAGATCGTCAATGAAGCAATAGATGCGGGTAGGCGCGTCGGCGCGGATTGCGACCGGGGGCAGTGGCTGGTAGTCGTCCAGGTAAGAGTCGCCGTGGCCGTTGCTCATGATCTGGATGGTCGAGGGCGGACCGTCGGCAACATTGCCGTTCACGATGCGATAGCTGTGGTCCATCGGGCCGACAAACTCACGCGGCCCCTTCTGCTTCATCTTGCGCTTGCCCTGCGGTGGAGAGGAGATGCTGTTGCCGGGCTGCGCCGCCGAAGATGATCCCTTCTGGGAGAATTTCTTCTTCCGGCCCTGATTCTGGTGTCCGCCCTGGCGGCCGCCCGATTGCCCACCCTGGTGCGGCTGAGCCGGCTTGTGCTTCGCGGGACGAGGCTGCGGCGGAGCCTGAGCCTGCGGTTGCGCCTGTTGTGGAGGCTGTTGGGCCTGAAACTGCTGCGCGGGAGCCGCGCCTGCCTGGCTGCTCTTGTTCTTGCGGCGGCGACGGCGGCGCCGATGCCCCTGCGACTGTCCCTGGCCGTTGGCCGGGTCCGGCCCCAATTCAGTTTGGGGCTGCGTCAATTCTGTCGTCATGCGTGAACTTCCTGGTGTGTTGCGCTCTGCTGCATTGCGTTTCCTGGTTCAGCCATTGTTGCCGGACGCCGAACTTCCCTTGCCCGCCGCCGCCCAGTTCAGGAAGGGGATTCCGGCGGAATGCGGCGGAAAATCGCCGCAGGAACCCATGCAAACTGCGCCGGAGCCGATCTCCACGCAATCAACAGCGATTCCCAGGGGCCTTGTGCATTTCACAGATTCCGGCCGTATCCGGAATTCCCATCAACCGGCGCTTCCAGCGTGCGGAGCCGATCCAGCCTCTGCTGCCCGGAACGATCTTTGTTGACCTCTGCGAAATTGCATTCTTGCCGCCGCGCACACAAAAGCCGGTGGAAACTCATCCGGTTGTCAGAATCGTGACGGTGAGAGCGGCGCCTTCCTCAGGTGATGCCCTTCCTATGGGAAGCTTCGCCGCCTGTAGATGCTATGAAATGAACGGCTGGCGAAGTTTCCTTGCATGCGGCGAGCTTGCTCTGCCCCTTTCGGGTGGCTCGCGTCAGCCGCTTGATAGGCAACTCTGATACTACAGCGAACTTCCGCGGCTGGCAAGTTACCAATTGTATGCCTGAATCGGCCCTCAAGGCCAAACGCAAGAAACGCCACTCACGCGAGTGGCGTTTCTCTGTCTCTGTGCTGGTCACTGGCCTCCCAGCTATCCTATGCCGATGGTTTTCCATCGTGCGTGTTTGCAGAGCTTCCCGGCCGGTTCATCCCTTTTGAGGGCCGCTGCGTTGGCGGTTGCTCTTGCCGGGCATCTGCATTGTCTGGGCTGGCAGAACTCTTCCAGCGCCGGTACATCACTGGCGCTTAACTAATAGCAATTACTGTACCATTTTATACATTCTTTACTTTCAAAGATTTGAGGTTTTCTCAATGCGGGTATTGTCTTGATTATGGAACGTCGAATGCGAGATATATCCTGAAAATCATAGAATCTTCACTCTACCGCTGGCATTGCGGACAATAATGCGTTCCCCGTCCAGCCAGTAGAATGCGCCGGATCGGCGTCTGGCAGCGGCGGCAGGGAAGGCCGGCGCGCAGGTAGACGCAGTGTTCCAGTTGGAAGAAGCCGCGCACTCCGTTGACGTCCACGTAATCGGAGACCGAAGAGCCACCCAGCCGGATAGCGTGCTCTAGAACCTCGCGCAGGGCCAGCCGCAGACCTTCGAGCTCGGCCCTGGTCAGCCGGCCAGAGAGCCGGCGCGGGCGAATGCCGGCGCGAAAGAGGCTTTCGTCGGCGTAGATGTTGCCTACCCCGGAGAGCAGCTTCTGGTTGAGCAGGGCCGCCTTGATGGGCATCTTTCGGGGGTGGAAGAGCGCGGCAAACTCCGCCGCGGTAACAGTCAATGGGTCGGCTCCTGCAGCGCTGAAGGCTGGGCCGCGGCTCAGATCGCGGAACGCCAGCCGCCCAAAGCGGCGCGGGTCCACAAAGCGCAGCTCTCGGCCGCTGGCCAGACTCAGCCGGGCGTGAGTGTGGGGCGCGAGAGGAGCGTCGGGAGTGGTAACCAGCAGACGTCCGGTCATGCCGAGATGGACGATCCATTGGGCGGCTGGCGCGCCAGAATCCTCAACCAAAGCACTCAATTCGCAAACGATGTACTTTCCGGTGCGATGCACGGCCAGAATCGCGCGTCCTTCCAGGCCCCTGGCCTGGCGTCCCGGCGGCGTCTTGAAGGGCTCCCGGTGGCTGCCAAACCAAACTTCGACGATGCGGTCGCCGCACAGGCGCTCGTGGACGCCGCGGGCGATGGTCTCGACCTCTGGCAGCTCGGGCATCGGTCTATTGTAGGTGAATCCGTCTTCCGGCGCGGTCCGCGGCTATTTGCGCTCGCCGGGCAAGCGAATCCGGCTGGCCTCAAAGCTCACAATCTTCCACTTGCCTTCCGCATTCCGCACGTAGACGCGTGTGTAGCGATAACTCCCGGAGAAGTCTCCCACGGCGTTCGTGCCCTTCACATCGGCCCGCGAGGTCACCAGCGCTGTTGTCCCGTAGAAGCGCACCCTGCGGTCGGAGATATCGATGGCTGTAAAATGGGTTGTGCCGCTGCGGAGATTGGCAAGCGACTGCTCCTTGGATTGCAGGGTGCCGTTGGGGGTGATGGCCATGTAGTCGTCGGCCAGAAGAGAATCCAGGGCGGGGATGTCTGCCTTCAGCATGTCAGTCCGCCAGGCCTCTTCCAGTTGGAAGATCTCGTGATGGCTCTCGTGGCGCTGCGTCCGGGGCATTCCGTTGTGCTGAAAGGCGGCGCAGGGGGTGAGCGTCAGCGCGGCAACAACGGGTAGGAACGCCAGGGAATGCGGTCTCCGGCGGCGGAGGGGCTTGTTTGGGTTGATCGCGGCTGCGAGCATGATCGTATCGGATGGTAGCCCCGCAAGGCCGCGCCGGTCAACCGCATTCCGAAAGCTCCACTAAAAATTAACGCGAGTGGTTGAGCAAGTCAGGCGAGTAAGGTCGTGTTGTCCCTGTTTTCTGGTCCCTGGTCCCTTCGCGTACGATAAATAGCATGAGCTTCTTCCTCTTCAAAACTGAGCCCGATGTTTACTCCTTCGACGACTTCCTGCGCGACCGGGAGACTGTCTGGGACGGCGTAACCAACCCCACCGCCGTAAAACACCTGCGCGAGATGAAGCCGGGAACCAAGTGGATCTTCTACCACACCGGCGAGGAGCGCACCGCCGTTGGGACGGGAACCGTAGTAACCGTGGACCCGGCCAACCCCAAGGTTCCTATCGTTAGAGTCAAGGCAGGCAAGCGCCTCAGGCAGCCAAAGACCCTGGCAGCGATCAAAGCCGAGCCGCTCTTTGCGGATTCGCCGCTGGTCCTCATCGGACGGCTTTCCGTGGTTCCACTGACCTCGGAGCAGTGGGAGTGGTTTGTAAAGTGAAATGATGGTCGTAGGCTCTGGGATCCTCGGTTCAGAACAAATCCGCGTGCGAGCCGGTACGAACAAGGTAGAGGTCGTCGCCGTCAATCTTATAAAGCAGTATCCAGTCCGGCTCGATGTGGCAATCGCGATGGTGTTCCCAATCGCCGCTCAGAGGATGGTCCTTGTAGTGTGGCGGCAAGGGATCGCCGTCAATCAGCAACAAAATAGCAGCGCGCAGCTTTGCCATATCTTTTCCGCGCCGCTGGGCCAGCTTCACATCACGCCGGAATTTGGCTCCCAGGATCGGATTGCGCATCTTCAGATTCCCAGTTCCTCAAAGAGCGCATTGGCGGTCTTGAAGCGCTTGCCCTTACGCTGATCGGCCGCCTGCATTGCCTTCACCGTGGCCGCATTGGGAACCCGTACTTCGAAGGGCAAGGCTTTCTCCGCCGCCACGCGCACCAACAACATCCGCACGGCGTCAGAGACTGACATTCCCATTGCAGCCAGCGTCGCCGCGGCGTCTTCCTTCACCTTCTCATCCACCCGAATGTGAACCATCGTCGTCGCCATCGCGTCAGCCTCCTGAGATACATTGTATCTCATATTGCGCCCGCTCTGCCGTGATCCTGTTCCCTGTTCCTTATCCCTTGCTTTCCCCCAGCCAGCGCTTGGTATTCAGCAATTGCCGCTGATCCAGCGCCCAGACCTTGCCGGTCAGCTCGTCCGGCCCCTTGCCTTCGCGGATGCACTTATCAAACTCGCCGGCCACGGCTTGCATCTTGGCGTCCAGGTCGTCGAGGAAGCTGAGGGCGAGCGCTTCGGGAATCATCGGCAGCTTGGGCGAGCCGAACTCCAGCTTGCCGTGATGGCTCAGAATCATGTGCAGGACCAGCAGTTTGAGCTTCGGCGGGAAGTTGGGCAGGCTGTCGATGGCGCGCTCGACCAGCGCCGTGCCGATCTGGATGTGGCCCAGCAAACTGCCTTCGACGGTGTACTCGAAGCCGATCTCCCAGCTCAGCTCGCGCACCTTGCCGATGTCGTGCAGGATGACGCCGGTGAGCAGCAGGTCGCGGTCGAGGATGGGGTAGCTGGGCGCGACGCGGTCGGCCAGCGTGAGCAAGCTGACAACGTGCTCCAGCAGGCCGCCCAGCCAGGCGTGGTGGAGCTGCTTGGCGGCGGGGGCTTCGCGATAGGCCTCGGCCAGCGCCGGATCGGCGAGCAATGTGGTCAGCAGCAGCTTGAGGTCGGGGTTGGTGAAGCTCTCGACGAAGCCAAGAAGCTGACGCCAGAGCTCGGCCACATCGTAGGTGGTCGAGGGCAGCAGATCGCTCTTGTCCACCTCGTGAGGCAGCGCCACGCGGAGCTGGTCGATCTTCATCTGCAGGCGGTCGTCGAAGCGCGAGGCCGAGCCGCGCGCCTTGACGATGTCGCCCCGCTCGAAGTCTTTCGCGATGCGCGGGTCTCCCGGCTCCCAGACGCGCCCTTCAAGCTGGCCGGTTTTGTCGCCCAAAATCAAATTCAAATAGGGCTTGTTGGACTTGGTGGTGCGCTGCTGCTTGAGCAGGACCAGGAAGAAGCCGTCGAAGAGCTTGCCTTCGTCAAAGTTGGCCAGATCGGCGATGTAGATGTCTTTCATAGTGATGTGCCTTGAAAATCGGGTGAGAAGGTCAGGAAGGTTGCGAACCGCCGGAAAACTTCTGTGAAATAAGTTTACGACTCCCGGAGCCTTTACAATCGAATCCGTGAGCAACTCCTTCGAAATCGGCCCGGTTCATGTGGGCGCTGGCCAGTTCTTCCTGATCGCCGGCCCCTGCGTCATCGAGTCCGAGGCCCACGCGCGCGCGATGGCCGAGGCTATCCAGCGCATCGCTGCCGACCTCGGCATTCCCTACATCTTCAAGGCCAGCTACGACAAGGCCAACCGCACCAGCGTGAAGAGCTTTCGCGGGCCGGGCCTGGTCGAGGGCACGCGCATTCTCGGCCGCCTGGCCAAGGACACCGGCCTGCCGGTGCTGACCGACGTGCACGAGCCGGCCCACTGCGCGGTGGCCGCCGAGGCCGTGGACGTGCTGCAGATTCCCGCCTTCCTCTGCCGCCAGACCGACCTGCTGGTGGCCGCCGGCAAGACCGGCCGCGCCGTCAACATCAAGAAGGGCCAGTTCGTCGCCCCGTGGGACATGACCCACCCGGTCGAGAAGGTTCGCTCCACGGGCAATGAGCGCGTCTTCCTCACCGAGCGCGGCGCCAGCTTCGGCTACAACACGCTGGTCGTCGATTTCCGCTCGCTGGCGGTGATGCGCACGCTCGCGCCGGTGGTCTTTGACGCGCACACATTCGGTGCAGCAGCCCTCGGCGGACCAATGGCGTCAGCGGCGGCCAGCCGGAGTTCATTCCGCTGCTGGCGCGGGCCGCGGTAGCCGCCGGCATCGACGGCCTTTTTCTCGAAGTCCACGACGACCCCGCCAACGCCAAATCCGACGGCGCCAATGCGCTGGACCTGAAGCTGCTCAAGCCACTGCTGGAAAGGCTGCTGGCGATTCATAAGGCGGCAAAGGGCGAGTGAGGTTTCGAGGTTACTGGTCTCAGTAATTGTGAATAGATCGGTTGCTGCCGCGCCTTATATCTTTTGCTCGATGCGCGCCAGGCGCGGAACCGCGATCAGAGTGATCGCAAAGAGGAAGATGGAGGCGGCGATGACTTCCAGGTGGCCGAGGGGCAGGTCTTCCAGCAGCAGCTTGGCCGCAACCAGCCCCAGCGTGGCGTAGGCGATGCGCGTTAGTTCGACGCGGCGCCAGCGGGAGCCGGCTTTGGCCAGCGCCAGGGCCAGCGCGCAGAGAACGAGCGTGCGAATGAAGGCAACATGATGGGCTTCAGGAGCCCAGCGCAGTGCGACCAGGCGCAAGAGGCCTTCGACCAGCAATGCCGCCATCGCGAAGACCGCCAAAGCCGCCGTCGCCAGGTTGATCAACTGCTGCATCCAGCTCTCGGTAGAGCCGCGCTTGCCGGCCGCGGAGCAAACGAAGGCGCACGCGGCCACCAGGCAGATGCTCGTCGTGAGGCTTACGGGCAGGGTTCCGACGAGAGCATGGAAGGCATACTCGATCAGTCCTGATGCTATTGCCGCCGCAAGCAGAAAGACCAGGCCATGCAGCTTGAGCGCCAGTCGGGACTCCACAAGGAAGGCGGCTACTGCGGCCAGACCCAGGAAGGCCGCAAACCAGAAGGGCGGCAGACACAACAGGCATCCGGCCAGAAGCAGGCAGGCGGCCCAGGCGGAATAGACGTGGAAGTTGCGGCTTGCGGCGGCTTTGCTGAAGAACAAAAAGGCCGCCACGTAGCAGGCAATCGAAAACAGCAGACAGGCCGCTCCCAAAACGATTGCGCCCCTGTCCGGCGCAAAATACAGCACGCTCGCCGAGGCCAGCAGGAAGGCGATGATCGTCTGGCCGGTTTCAAAGACGGTGATCCGTTGCCCCTGCAGCATAGTTCGGACGACGACACTGACCGCGTAAATCAGCAGCAGAAGGCAACCGGGCAAGAGCAAGCCAGCCGCGCCCAGCGCCGGGTAATCCGTGCGCGTGCTCTGCGGGCTGGAGTAGATGAAGATCAGCGCCCAGACGGCCAGGTCGGCCGCGGCGGCCACCAGCGGCCGCACACTCCACGCGTGGTGGCGCGTGGCCGCGTACTCGCAGGTGAGCGTCATCATCAGTAGCGTCGCCAGGAAGGGTAGAAGCTGGTGCGTGGCGATCGAGAGGGCAAGCGCCGCCGCCGCCGCGGTCGCGTTGGCCATCCAGTAGACTGGCGCGCGATTCCGCTTCCAGGCCAGCGCGGTGGCCGCAATCACAAACGCGCAGAGGATGGCCGCAGTGGCCTGCGCCGGCAGCACTTTGAAGCTCAGAGTCAATTCCCAGAGCATGGGAGCAAGGATCAGGGCGGAGGTTCCGGCGTATACGGCGCTGGAAAACCATGCCGGAGTGCGCGCCGCGCCAACCAGCCACATAAGCGCATAGACGATCGCGACGGCGGCAATCGCCAGCTTGGGCAGCGAACTGGACTCCGCGATGTAGCGCAGAACATAAGCGCCGGCAATGCCCAGCAACGCATAGGCCAGCACGGAGAGGACGCTGCCGCTCTGCGCCAGGGAGAGCCCTTCGCCGGCAACGGCCGCCGGCGAGGCGACTGGCTCCGGGGCGATCGGCTGTGCGGCTGGGTGTTCGAGAGCTGCGACGCGCCGCTCCAGGGATTGCAGGCGCGCTGTGAGCTCTTCGAGTGCGTCGGGAAGAACGTCCATAGCCTCCACCCGAAAAAGAGAACCCTTAGTCTCCGATCGCCGGCGCGTGCGCGCTCTTTTCAGGCCACGGCGGCAGCAGCTTGACCAGCACCCACAGAAAGAGCAGCGGCAGCAGGGTCAACGCAATCGCCACCAGCAGGCCCTCGCGCGTCACCAGGCCCATCTTGTAGGTGGTGTAGCCGAGAAAACTCTTGGAGAACAACTGCCCGCCGATCACCACATTCCAGCGCATGGCAAGAACGCCGATCAGGGCCAGGCATCCGGAGATGACGTAGATGCGCTTGCGGGCGATCTCCGGCAGCTTCACCACCTGCGTCAGGAAGAGCAGAATCAGCGGCGTCATGCGTGCCAAGGCAGATCTGAATCACGATATGCGGAGATGTAGAGCTGAGTATGGACCATGAAATTCAGGCTGCTGAAGGATTCGTCGGCCTCGTAGATGCGGTGCACCAGGTCCAGCATCTCCAGGCTGAAGTCGATGATGAAGATATAGAACAGGTACATGGCGATGGAGTCCACGCAGCGCATGTCGATGGTTTGCTTGCGCAGTTTGGTAATTGCCATGTAGAGCAGCATGACCCCGGCAATCCCCGACACCATCGCCGAGAAGATGAAGACCACCGGCATCAGCGGTGAGGACCACCAGGGATTGGCCTTGATGGAGCCGAAGATGAAGCCAACGTAGCCATGCAGCAAAAAGGCGGAGGGAATGCCGATTAAAGTGACAATCCAGCCTACCCGCTCGTCGATGGCCAGCGAGCGCGGGCTGATGTTCGTCGAACCCAGCGTCATCACTTGATAGACCAGGCGCAACAGTCCCTTGCTGGACTGCGAAAGCAGCACGATCTCGCGCCGGTAGTCGAGCCAAATCTCCAAGACCAGCACGGCCATCAGGTACCACAGATAGACATAGCCGAACATAGCCATCGCCGAGGTGCTGTGGGGGGTGAAGTACATCTCCGGCGAGCGGAACGGGTGGCCCAGGTGCAAGACCAGCGGCAGGGGCGCAACCAGCAGGAAGGCCAGAGCCGTCAGCAGCGCCAGCCGGTAGGTGGGCTTGACCGCCTCGACACGGAAGACTCGCTCCAGCGACGCCAGAATGAATGCGCCCGCCACCAGCCCCGTGATAAAGGGATACAACACGATGAGCACACTCCAATAGAGTGTGATTTCGTTGGGATACATGTAGCCTTCAACACCGTTCATAACCCCTCACTCAAGACGGCAGCTCTCAGCTATCAGCTGTCAGCTTTACCCCGCTTCTTCAATTCCCTTGTGTCTCTCAAACCTTCATAACTGTTCCGCAAATCTCATTCAGCTTCAAGCAGCACGAACAAGCTGAAAGCTGATAGCTGTTTCTACCGCACCGAGCCGTCCAGGTCGTTGTAGAAGAGCTTCGTGCCGGTGGCCATCTGCGGCTTCAATACCTGCACGCTGTGCGTCTTCAGGAATTCGTGGATCGGATCGTTAGGATTCTTCAGATCGACCAGTTGACGCGCGCCGGTGGGGCAGGCCTCGCAGCAAGCGGTCGTCAGCCCCTTGGTAATCCGGTGGTAGCAGAGCGTGCACTTGTCCGCCACCTCCTTGGTGGGATGAATGTAACGGCAGCCATAAGGGCAGGCTTGCACGCAATAGGCGCAGCCCAGACAGTATTTCTGGTCCACCAGTACCACGCCGTCCGGGCTGATGAAGGTCGCGCCCACCGGGCAGACCTGCGTACAGGGCGAATCCGCGCAGTGGTTGCACATCTTGGGAACGAAGAAGTACTTCCCTTTTTCGTCGGTGGCCACCGGGAATCCTTCCTTGCCGCCATCGGGCGAGATGACTTCGGGGACAATCAAGGGGTTGGCCGTAACCTCCTCGGATTCGGTCATCGGCCAGTCCGACCTGTGGTAGCGCTCAACCCAGGTGCGGAAGTGTCCGTCCGGCACGTCGTTCTCGGTGGCGCAGGCGCGCACGCAGTTGCCGCAGCCGATGCACTTGTCTATGTCGACCAACATGCCCCACCAGTGGTCGCTCATCTTGTAGTTGGGCGACTCATCCGGGCTTCCAGCCAGTACGGACTTCCACGCCACCGCCGCCGCCGGCAACAGAATCAGCATTTGACGCCGCGATAGATTCATTTCGCACCTCCGGCCGCAGCCGCCACCGGCGCATCCATTCCGGGACTGTGCGGGTTGTGACAGGTTTCACAGGGCATTCCGTTCGAGTGCTCCGCGGGAACCACCTGCGGAAAACCCTTGGGCTTGGCGGCGCTGGCTGTATGGCAACTGGCACAGAGCACCGCGGTATCCGGCAAGACCGGCTTCACGGTTGGATCCTCGGCATGGCGGAGGAGCGGCGGGTCTGGCGGGATCGGACGAACAATCAATGCCACGGCGCGCTGGTAGAGATTCGGCCTGGGCTGCTCCGCAACAGGCAAGCGCTCGAAGATCGCGCCATGGCAGGCTTCGCAGTTCACGTGCGCATGCTTGCCGGCTTTCTTCTTGTCCGCCACGTCGGAGTGGCAGGTCTCGCAGGTCTCGTGCCCGGCAAACTTCGCAGGGTGCTGCGCAATTTCGCCGATAGCCGCTCCGCGATAGTGCCCATACTGCCCAAAACTTTTGGGGACCACGTAGTGGCGCACCACCAGAAAGATCAGAAAAGCGAGGACAAAGAGTCCCGCAAATCGGAAAAGATGCCCTGCATCTTTGAAGACGCTCATGCAACCCTCACTAAAAAACTGCGGACGGGGACGAAAGCGAATCGGCATCCAATGTGAGCCAGATCACCGTTCGCCACTTTCACCCTAAGCGAAGGAAGGGCATGGTTGTATGTGAGGGAAATCACACAAGGGCAGAATGCAGGGTGCTGGGCGGAACGGAGTGTCTCTTCGTTTCAGTGTGGGAAGCGCTGCATGCTCCGCAGCAGAGGCGAGAGGCGATACGATGAATCTGAGGAGCGCAAGATGGCGAGAATTCTCGATGGCGTGGCGCTGGCCGCGGCGATCAAGCAGGAGGTGGCCGAAGAGGTCCGGGCGCTGGCCGCGCGCGGCATCCAGCCGGGCCTGGCGGCGGTGCTGGTGGGCAACGTGGCCGCCTCGGAGATCTACGTCCGCAGCAAAGTGCAAAGCTGTGCCGACCTGGGCATTTTCAGCGACCTTATTACGCCGCCTGCCACCGTCACCACTGAAGAGATGATGGAGCTGGTGGCCCAACTCAACGCACGTGAGGAGATCGACGGCATCCTGATTCAGTTGCCGCTGCCCGCGCAGGTGGATACGAAGGCGCTGCTGGACGCGGTCTCGCCGGCCAAGGATGTGGACGGCTTTCACCCGGTGAATGCGGGCCGCTTGCATGGCAGGGCGGACGGCGCTTGTGCCTTGTACCCCTGCTGGAATCATCGAAATTCTCAAGCGCAGCGAGATTCCTATCGCGGCCAGCACGCCGTGGTAGTGGGCCGCAGCGACATTGTGGGCAAGCCGGCGGCGATGCTGCTTGCTGCATCAGAACGCCACGGTGACCATTTGCCACTCGAAGACCCGCGACCTGGGCGCAATCACTCGCCAGGCCGACATTCTGGTGGCCGCCATTGGCCGCGCCGGCTTCATCACGCCGGAGATGGTCAAGCCGGGCGCGACCATCATCGACGTGGGCATGAACCGCATTACCGAGTTCGCCCAGTTCGAGCGCTTCTTCGCGGGCAATGCCAAGCGCGAGGCGGCCTTTGCCAAGAATGGTTCGGTGGTGATGGGCGACGTGGATCCGAAGGCCTTCGAGATTTCAGGAGCGTACACGCCCGTACCTGGCGGCGTGGGCAAGCTGACGATAGCGATGCTGATGGCCAACACCGTGCGCGCCGCGAAAATGCGCAGGGGGCTGTAGGAGGCGGAATGACCAGCGAAAGCGCCCTTGTACCCTATTCCATTGAGAAACAGATCCATCTGGTTCGCGGCCAGAAGGTTCTTCTCGACGCCGACCTGGCAGCGCTGTATCGCGTAAAAGTCAAGGCGCTCAATCAGGCGGTCAAGCGGAACGAGGAGCGTTTCCCTCCGGATTTCGTCTTTAAGCTCACGGCGGAAGAGAACGAGGCTTTGAGGTCACAAACTGTGACCTCAAAGAGCAGCCGTGGAGGCCGCCGCTACGCGCCCTATGCGTTTTCCGAGCACGGAGCCATCATGGCCGCCAGCGTACTCAACTCACCGCGTGCGGTGGAGATGAGCATCTACGTGGTTTGCGCCTTCCTGCGCCTGCGGGAGACGCTCGCCACCCACAAGGAGCTCGCGGCCAAACTTACCGAGTTGGAG
>CAWFZU010000036.1:0-14559 GCA_963820195.1 uncultured Acidobacteriaceae bacterium
ATGACGGCGCCATTCTGCGCTGGCGTGGTGGAGATGGTTGGCGTCGGCGACAGGGTTGTCGTGCCGGTGCCGATGCTGGAGACGGTTGAGCCGCCGCCGCAGCCGCAAAACAAAACGCCAGATAAAACAATCGCTGCCAACAGAGCCGCACGTCCCGGCTTATCTTTCGCCACAGTTGCACTCATACACTCTCTCCCCGATTGCGCGCTCGCACGGCGCGCAAGAACCCATCTCAGGTTGAAGTATAGCGCCGAATGTAAAAAGCCCGGCGGCTGCCGGGCTTTTTTCCGCGCCAAACCGGGCGCTTAGAGCTTCTCGTAAAAATCGCAAACCGAGCACGAGATGTAAACGCCGCCGGGGACGCCGCGTTCGCGGTCCTTCACGCGCTTGACGATGCGCGTCGGCTTGCTGCACTTGGGACAGTCGGTCGACTTCGTCGTGTCCATTACCTTCTTGCGGTCACCTGTTTTGGCTATCTTGGCCATCGGTAGGGTAGTTCTCCTTCTTCGGGGTGTCTCTGCACACACGCGCAAAACAACTGCGCGCGGCTTCAACGTCGCGGCCGCTCGCTTACCTCTGCGTACAATAACTTGCCGGGAGGCGGCGGGACTCGCTCTCTCCAGTCTACATGAAGGTCGCTTGCGGCGCCTTGCTGCATCAACGCGCCGTCTGTCCGCGCTCCACGCGCAGCATCGGCGAGTGGCCGGCGGCTTGCGTGCCGCGAATCACATGGGGCGTGATGATAATCAGCAGCGTCGCATAGTTTTTCTGTATGTCTTTGCCGGTCAGATTATTCATGCCCGGAATCTCGCTGATTCCCGGTACTCCGCTGATGGCGCGGCTCTCGGTTTTGTCCAGCTCGCTCACTACCTCCACGGCCTCGCCCGGCTTCACCGTCACCACTCCGGACCAGGCGCGATTGCTGAGCACCGGATTGCCGTTTACTGACGTTCCGGCCAGCGCATCAATCTTCATGTCGATTTTGAGCGCTACCTCGCTGCCACGCATCACCTTGGGTGTTGCCTTCAGGGTCAGCCCCAGATCCTGGTACTGCACCTGGGGGAGATTCGGCACGCCGCCGTAGGAAGCCAGGAGCGAAGAAAGGCTGCTGGAGCTTCCCGCGCCGGTGAGTCCGGGAATCGTGGGCACGCTGCCGGCAATGCTTGAGTACGAAGAGGTCTGTATGGGATAACGCGTACCGTTCTTCAGCGTTGCATCCTCGCCGTCGCCCACGCGCAACTGGATCTCATCCAGCTCGCGCGAGTCCGATGAGTTTAAGCTGAAGTTGGCCGACATTGAGCCCGGAGCGAGAGCCGACGCCGTGAGACCGCCGCCAAAGAGGGCTACACCGTTAGTGAGCAGGGAACTGGAGACCTGGCCGGAGGCCAGCAGAATACCAAGAATCGCCAGCGTATCGCCGGGCGCGGCCAAACCTGAAGAGATAATCTGCTGCACCAGTGCCTGGTTGGCGTTCAGGATGGACTGCTCCTCGGAGTAGACATTGATGGCGGAAACGCTCTGTGGCGGCTGCACTCCGGTATTGCGCGCGCTAATGTGAGCAAGCTGGATCATGCGCACCTCCAGCATTACCTGGCTGTGGCCGTCGAGTAACTGGCTCATTGTGGCATTGAAGGCGTCCAGCGTACTTTGCGAGGCGCGCAGGGTGATCGTCCCGGAGGAGGGCTCGGTCACCGCCTGCTGCGCACTGAAGACGTTCTTGGCCAGGTTGCCGATGTCGGTCAGCTCTTCAGTGCTCAACCCCGGCAGATAGACCGTCTCGTATTCCTGACGCGTATACTGCTGGCGATTATCCCTGGTGTCGCGGAGCACCAGTGCGCGGTGCGCGTCCAGCGGAACATAAAAAGAATCCGTCACCATTCCCGCGAGGCGCTCGGCCGTCTCGAAGCGGGCGTCGTCCACATCCAGGCGAGCCTGGGTGCTGCGTACGCTTTCGTCCACGGTGGCTTCAATCCCGTAGGACTTGTAGAGCTGCTGAAGGATCTGGCGCTGGTCTGCGTGTAGGTGAAAGCTGTGGACTTCGGCAGAGGGCGCGAGTTCAATCGCATCGCCGGCCCTTCCCGCGCCCTGCTCGTAGATGGGCCTGGTGTGCCCCAGCAGGGCATCGTCTCCCAACTCATACAAATGCTGCTTCACCTGTGAATTGTTTGGTTCCATTTCGAGCGCGTGCGCCAGGGCCGCCCGCGCCGCTCCCGCATCGCCGCGCATCCGGTCCTTGGCCGCAGCCTGAATCAACGCCGTCACCGCGTGACTGCGCGCCACGCTTGCCGCCAGTGGGTAGTCGGCATTGCCAGGATCAAGCGCGGCCGCCTGCTCATAGCCGTGCATCGCCTCTTCAAACTGCTCGCCAACAAACTGCTTGCTGGCTGCAAGGTAGAGTTTTGCCGCCTTGCGCCGGTCGGAGTTGCGCACCGATTTGGCCGGCATCGCTGCCTGAGCCTGTTTTACGTCATTGACTGAAGCCGTCGCTGATGCCGGAGCTGTGGCCGTGCTCTGCCCGGACGTTGCCGGAGCCGCCGCCTGCGCGTGAAGGATTCCCGGAACGGCCATTAGCAACAGTGAGGTAGTCCAGAAGCCCGTCCATTGCTTGAACGTCGTCTTTGCCAATGGATTTGATCTCATGGCGCGACCTGTGTCTGCGCCAGCAGATCCGCCAGCGACGAAGCGCAAACCTCCGGCCGGCCTTCGAGCAGCTCCTCGAAGCTGAATCTGCCTGTGGCCACGGCAATCACCGGCAGCGCGTTGGCATGCGCCGCCTCAATGTCGCGCGGCGTATCGCCGACCACGCAGACTCGCGTTCCGGCGCCGGCCATCTCCCGCGCCTTCCGCACGGCATTCGCGACGAGCTCAGCGCGCACCGGAAAATGATCGCTGAAGCCGCCAAAACGGAACCACTCGCGCAATCCGGCCTCTTCCAGCTTGATCCAGCCGATGGCCTCCAGATTGCCGGTGGCCACGCCCAGCAGCGCGCCGCGCCGTGCCAAGTGCGCCAGGACCGCTTCTACACCGGGCATGATGCGTATCTCCATCTCGCGCCGCCGCTCTTCGCAGGTGTTGTGAATCGCCTCAACCATCGCATCCCATTGCTGCTCGATCACCTCACGCGGAATGCCCGTCTTCTCGAAGGCATCGCGCAGAATCACTGGGTCCGTGCCGCCGGGAGTGAGGAAGAGAACCGGCTCAAGATCAACTCCCGTCACGCGCTGAACGCCGATCACAAAGGAATCGCGATGGATACGGTCGCGGTTGCGCAACAGTGTGCCGTCGATGTCGAAGAGGTACGCGTCCTGTTCGTCCCAGGCAAAGCCCGGTTCGATGTGTACGCGTGCTTCTGGGTTCGTAGGAGTATTTTGCATGAATGTTGAAAAGCGCCGTCAGCCCCGCCGGTAGACCTGGCGCACCGCGCTATATACAGGACGTTCGCTGCGTGGTGGACGCTTGAGTGTGGCGCGCACCTCGGCCAGATGCAGTCCCAGATCGGCCATGGTGCGGCTGAGCGTGTTGCGATGCATCCCCATCTCTTCGGCCGCCTTGCACTGGTTCCCCCGGTGCGCTACCAATACTTCGCGCAGGTATTGCTTCTTGAACTCGCGCACGGCCTCCTCGTAGCCCATACCGCTGGAGTGCATTTGTGTCACCAGGCTATCCAGTTCTCGTCTCACGTTCACCTCGACTACTTCCTATTAGCTTATCTTGACCGATTCCTTTGCACTGCGCCTGCGCAAATTACACTCCGCCCTTGCCGGGGTGCAGCCATTGCGGCGATTCATCTTCCAGCACGATGATCCCGTGCCGGATGCGATCAGCCATCTCTTCCGGACTCATGCGAGCGGTCATATGACAGGCCGTAAAAAAGTACTTGGGCAATTTGGCCCTGGCCAGCCAGCGGGCATGCGGGTAAAAAGCCAGAGCCACAAGAATCACCACCATCACCAGCAGCCCGCCCTGCAAGAACCCAAAGGCTGCTCCCAGAATCCTGTCCAGACAGCCCAGACCAAATCCATGCACGGTCTTGGCCATCATCTGGCCGGCAATTCCAGCCAACCCCATTACCAAAAGTGCAATCGCCAGGAACGCAATCACATCCGCCACCGCCTCGATGCGCACTACGGATATCAGCCACGCCGCGAGCCGGCCGTAGTTCCAGGCTGCCAGAGCCAGGCCGATCAGCAGGCCGGCCGCGGAGCAAGCGGAGCGGAAGAAGCCCTCCCTCAGCCCTGCCAGAACGGCCATGAAAATGACCAACACAATAACCCAGTCCACCCAAGTCACGCTGCACTCCGTCTACGTTCTGTGAGCCCCATCCACTCCCTGCAATTTCAACTCCCGCCCGGTCAAGCGGCGGAAGGCTTCAAGGTACTTGGCTTGTGTCCGCTCCACCACCTCGTCCGGCAGTCCCGGAGCGGGTGCTTGCTTGTTCCAGTGGATTGTTTCAAGATAGTCGCGCACGAACTGTTTGTCGAATGAGGGCTGCGCGCCACCCGGCTTCCACGCCGCCGCCTCCCAAAAACGCGAAGAGTCCGGCGTCAACACTTCATCGGCCAGGATCATTCCTTCCGCCGTTCTGCCAAACTCGAATTTGGTGTCGGCCAGGATCAGCCCGCGTGATTCGGCGTGCTCGGTGGCTCTTTGGTAGATCGCTAATGTCAGCCGTTTCAGCTCCGCCGCATCCGCCGCGCCTACCGCCGCCTCGGTCGCCGCATACGAGATGTTCTCATCGTGCACGCCCGCCTCACCCTTGGTCGAGGGAGTGTACAACGGCTCCCGCAGCCGTGAGCCGTCCAGGAGCCCCATGGGCAGAGGAATCCCGCAGACCGTCCCGCTCGCCCGGTACTCCTTCCAGCCCGAACCCGTTAGATAGCCCCGCGCCACGCACTCCACCGGCAGCATCCTGGCCCGTTTCACCAGCATCGAGCGGCCTTCCAGTTGATCCGCATAAGGCTGCAGCGACGCGGGGAATTCGCTCACCTCGGCCGTGATTAGGTGGTTGGGAACCAACTCAGATAACAGATCGAACCAGAACAACGAAATCTGCGTCAGGATGATTCCTTTGCCAGGAATCCCAGTCGCCAGCACATGGTCGAAGGCCGAAATGCGATCGCTGGCCACCAGCAGCAGTGCGTCGCCTACCGCGTATAGGTCGCGCACCTTGCCCCGGCCCAGCAGCGGCGTGTCGCCCAGATTCGTTTTCAGGAGTGCTGTCACGTGGAGTCGTACCTCGGAGGGAACTGATTACCGATTCTCAAAGCCGCGACGCGCTTTGTCAACCTTCCTTTTTCAGCCTCGAAAAGAAAGTGTTTTGCAGCCTGCAGCCGGCACTCCGCCGTCGCAACTTCTTCAGGATTGCTTGGCGAACCCGGTTCATCAAGGGGTCATTGTCGCCGGTATCCCAAATTGGAAGCTTCACACAGCTCTGTGACGACCGTCACGGAACGGCTTTGTCCGTATAAGAGACACTCCAATAGTCAACATGGCTTGGAGCGCACGTAAGAATGCCTCTTTGAGCCTGGCGACACGAAGTAGCCGTGGAAAGGGGAAGCCGCAGCTAGCTTCGTTTGTGCAGGGATCACCAGTAGCCGTGTACTACCGACCTCCAGTGCCGGCTACTGGTCCCCCTCTAACTTGTGATACACAAGCGCCTCCGAAGAGAAGAGATCCTTCGGGGGTGTTTTTTTGCCCGCTTCTGCCCGCTCTTCGCTTGATATGCCCGGAAACCAGACTTCCTTGTCTTCGATCCAATAGCGCTTACCACTCCCGGCGCACGCCAAAAACGTCCAACTGCGAATCGTTGCTGAGCAGCGGCATATTCTCATGAATGGCCTGCGCTGCCAGCATCCGGTCAAAAGGATCCTTGTGATCGCCGGAGAGCTGGCCGGCTCTTACGGCGTGTTCTACCGTAATCGGAAGCAGGCGATAACCCACGGATGTGATTTGCGGAATAAAATTTTCCGCTAAGACTCGGGCAAAGTTGAGTTTCCCCAGTCGGTATTTGGTCGTGATCTCCCACGCGGAAGCTGCGGAGATGAAAATTTCGTTTTTGGACTGTGTAAGAATGCGCAGCGCATGGGGAGAGAGCATATCCCGTCTGAAGGCCGCCCACAACAGAGTGTGCGAATCCAGCAGGTATTTCATTCACCTTCTCCGTTCCAGAGGCGAAGTTCGTCCTCCGGGAGCGGATCAAAGAACTCAGGCCCAACATCGCCAAGCCCCTCCAAAAAACCAACTCGACGGCTCGCCGGAACTGGATCGATGGCCACCAGGCGAGCGACAGGCTTCCGCTCCCGGCCAGACGTGATCAGCACCTCTTCCCCAAGCTGCGCGCGGCGCAGTAGTTCCGAGAGGTTGGTTTTGGCTTCGAAGATCGTAGCGCTGTGCATTTTCTTTACCTGCTAATCTATATTAGCTAAGAGAAAATGTGAAGTCAACCTTGAATATGGTGCGTGAGTATATTGGTTTGGATTTCACAATTAAGTATATCTGTGATATATACAGATTATGAGTGACAATGACCCGATTGCCGCTTGTACCGGCTTCGACTGGGACGAGGCGAATGTCGAGAAGAACTGGGAGCGCCACCGGGTGACTCCGGAGGAAGCCGAAGATGTTTTCTTTCACGATCCGTTTGTGCTCCGCTCCGATCCAGGTCATTCGAAACGAGAGAAGCGGTATCGGGTTTTGGGCAAGACCGGGCAGGAGCGACGATTGTTTGTGGCATTCACCATTAGAGACACATTGATCCGTGTGATTTCAGTTCGAGATATGAGCCAAAGAGAAGATGAGGAGTACCAGCGCCATGAAGAAAGCGGTTCCTGAGTTCAAGAGCGAAGCCGAAGAGTTCGAGTTCTGGTCCTCAACGGGCGAGGGTGCGGACTCGACAAAGTTCCTGGATTGGTCGCAGGCGAAGCGTGCCCGCTTCCCCAACCTGAAGCCATCGCTCAGAACGATCTCCGTGCGCCTGCCGGTCTCCATGATCGAAGACCTGAAGATTCTTGCCAACAAACGCGATGTGCCCTACCAATCATTGCTCAAGGTCTTTTTGGCGGAACGGCTGGCGGCCGAGCGGGGGCAGAGGCGGGTCGTGATTCCTAGCATCGAACACGAAGGAGGAGAAACGGCAATAAATTCACAATACGACCATTCAACACTTAGTGCTATTTGGGTGAAGGCTCAACTCGCCCAAGGCTACGACCCCAATATATACAGGATGGATAGCTACGGAACCGTGATTGCTTGGAACCAATATGGACAAACTACAAAGTACGGATGGGAAGTGGACCATATAGTCGCAGATACTCGTGGCCGCCCAAGTGCCTTGAGCAATCTTCAGCCGGTCCACTGGAAAAACAGCAGTAAAAAGCGACAAGTGGTAGTAGTCGATCAGAAGGGCCTCCAGCTAGAAGCTAGCAGCTAGTAGCTGGAGGCTGTTTTTCTACCGGCTCTTGGAGATTTCCTCGACCGTGACGGGATCGAGAAAGGGCATCGAGGCGCGCAGTTCCTTGCCGATGATCTCGACCGGGTGCTTGGCTTCGGCTTCGCGGAAGGCCGTGAACTCCTTCTTGCCGGTGTTCAGGTCGGTGAGGAAGCGCTTGGCGAAGCTGCCATCCTGAATCTCTTTGAGGATGGCGCGCATCGCCTTGCGGCTCTCTTCGTTAATAACGCGCGGCCCGCTGACGTAGTCGCCGAATTCGGCGGTGTCGGAGATCGAGTAGCGCATATAGGCCAGGCCGCCGCGATAGATCAGATCGACGATCAGCTTGAGCTCGTGCATGCACTCGAAGTAGGCGCTCTCCGGCTGATAGCCGGCTTCGACCAGTGTCTCAAAGCCCGCCTTGATGAGGGCGCTGATGCCGCCGCAGAGCACGGCCTGCTCGCCGAAGAGGTCGGTCTCGGTCTCTTCCTTGAAGGTCGTCTCAAGGACTCCGGCGCGGGTGCAGCCGATGCCCTTGAGGTAGCTGAGGATCAGGTCGTGAGCCTTGCCCGTGGCATCCTGGTGAACGGCGATGAGGCCGGGAACGCCGCCGCCTTCGATGAAGACCTCGCGGACGCGATGTCCGGGAGCCTTGGGCGCGGCCATGCCCACGTCGATGCCGGCGGCCGGGACGATGGTCTTGAAGTGGATATTGAAGCCGTGCGCGAACATCAGCAGTTTGCCCGCCGTGAGGTTAGGCTCAATATCGGTGGCATAAATCTTGGCTTGAATCTGGTCGGGCGCGAGGATCATGATCACATCGGCCCACTTCGTCGCTTCCGCCGCCGGAACCACTTCGAAGCCTGCTTTTTTCGCCTTGGCAACAGACTCGGCTTCCGAGGCGGGCAGACCGATTTTGACTTGCACGCCGGAGTCCTTGAGGTTGAGGGCATGAGCGTGCCCTTGCGAGCCGTAGCCGATAATGGCGACCTTCTTGGCTTGAATCAGAGATAGGTCGGCATCGTGATCGTAGTAAGTTTTTGCCATGTTGTTTCTCTTTTCCTTTGCGTGTGAGTGAAATGTTGATCTGAAAAATCAGCCGCAACTTAGCGGCATTCCTATTCCGGCTCGGCTACGCCGTCTTCCACACTCTCTTCCGCCGGCTCGTCCGCCCCGACATTCATGGCCTTCAGCACGCCGCTGGTGTGATGGCCGCGGCGCATCGTCAGCTTGCCGCTGCGGCAGATCTCCAGAATGCGTTCCTCGCCTTCGTTGAGCACCTGGATCAGTCCTTCGATCTTGCTCTCTACGCCGGTCATCTCTATGGTCAGCGACTCCGGCGCCAGGTCCACGATGCGCGCGCGGAAGACCTCGACCAGCTCGAAGACCTGCGAACGCGAGCGCGGCGTGGCGGCCACTTTGATCAGCGCCAGTTCGCGCGTGACCGACGGCGCCTGGGCGATGTCGTCCACCTCCACCACATTCTCCAGTTTATACAGACTGGCCTGGATGCGGTGGCCGGCCTCGGCCGAGGCTTCGCAGACCACGGTCATGCGCGACAGCCCGGCCTGCTCGCTGCGCCCCACGGTGAGCGAGTGGATATTGATGTTCAGGCGGCGGAAGAGCGAAGCCACGCGCGTCAGCACGCCCGGCAGGTCTTCCACGTAAGCAACAAATGTGTGCATCATAAAGGCCTTTCCAGAGATCAGAGATCAGTTGTTGCGCCCTAGTCCTTGAGAGATTCCAGGGTTGAGTAAAGCATCTTTCCGACTTCGTGCGATAAACCTTCTGCTTCATCTAGCGCCTTGGAATTTCCGAATTCAAGGGCGCGTGCGATTTCCAATTGCGTTTGCAGTTCGAAGTTAGACGCTCGGGCGATGCCCAGGAACTGTCTATATTCGCCTGAATTGAGTCGTCCATGCCCTTCTGCAATATTGCTGGGCACAGATACTGCTGCGCGTCTGATTTGGCTCGTAAGCCCGTAATTTCTTCATGTGGAAATGCCCGCGTCAAACGATAGATAGCAACCGTCAATTGCATTGCTCTCTGCCAAACAATCAAGTCCCGGAACGAATGCGCCATCGAATTCTCCTCAGCTCCACTGAACTGATCTCTGAACTCTGATCTCTGAACTCTGATCTCTAGTTCTCCGGCCGGCGAATCATCTCGTGCAGTGCAGAGCCGGCGGAGACCATCGGGTAGACCGAGTCTTCCTTTTCGACCTTGAAGTTGAGCAGAAACGCGCCTGGAGCGGAGCGGGCGGTGTTGACGGCTTCAGCCACTTCGCCGCGCGTGCGGACGGTGAGGCCGGCAATGCCGTGCGCGTCGGCCAGTTTGACAAAGTCGGGGCTGACCATCGGCGTGGCTTCGTAGTTCTTCTCGTAGAAAAACTCCTGCCACTGGCGCACCATGCCCAGGTAACCGTTGTTGATGACTGCGATGTTGATCTTGATGCCTTCCTGTGCAATCGTAGCCAGCTCGCCTGCTGTCATCTGGAAGCCGCCGTCGCCGACGATCACCCAGACCTCTTTCTCCGGGCAGGCGAACTTTGCCCCAATCGCCGCAGGCAGCGAGAAACCCATCGTCCCCAGGCCGCCGGAGGTGATCAGCGTGCGCGGCCGTTCGTGATGATAGTACTGCGCCTCCCACATCTGGTGCTGGCCCACATCGGTGACGATGATGGCGTCGCCGCCGGTGATGCGCCATATGTCGTGAATAACGTGCGCCGCGTAGAGGTGGCCGAGGTCGGGCAGGTTCTTGATGTCGCGCACCGCCGAGTCGCCCTTGAGGCCGTCGATGGTCTTGAGCCATGCGGCGCCATCGCGACTGCTGATCTGAGGCAAGAGAGCTTCCAGCACCTCGCGCAGATCGCCGATCAGCGGCACATCCACCTTGATGATCTTGTTGACCTCGGCCGGGTCCACCTCGATGTGAATCTTTTTGGCCTTGGTGGCATAGGTCGAAACAGATCCAGTTACGCGATCATCGAAGCGCATACCGCAGGCGATCAGCAGGTCGGCATCCTGAATGGCGTGGTTCACCCAGCTCTCGCCGTGCATTCCCATCATGCCCAGGTTGAGCGCGTGCGAGGCGGGGAATGCACCCAGCCCCAGCAGCGTAAGAGCTACGGGAATTTGCGCGCGCTCGGCCAACGTGCGCACCTGCTCCATGGCGCCGGATTCGATAATGCCGTGGCCGGCGAGGATCACGGGCCGCTTGGCGTTGCGGATCAAATCCGCCGCCTGCGCCAAGCCGGACTCCTCGACCTTGCGCATCGGATGCTTGCGCACCGGGCGCGGCTTGGCGGCTTCAAAGTCGAAGATCGCCGTGGCTTGCTGCGCGTCCTTGGTGATGTCAACGAGCACCGGGCCGGGCCGCGCGGAACGCGCAATCTGAAAGGCAGAGCGAAGCGCCGGCGCAATCTCCTCGGCGCGGCTGATGAGGAAGTTATGCTTGGTCACCGGCAGTGTGATGCCGGTAATATCCACTTCCTGAAAGGCGTCGGAGCCCAGCACCTTGCTGGAGACGTTGCCGGTGATGCAGACGATGGGAATCGAATCGAGCATCGCGGTGGCAATGCCGGTGACCAGGTTCGTCGCGCCGGGTCCGCTGGTGGCAATCGCCACGCCGACCTTGCCCGAGGCGCGCGAATAGCCGTCGGCCATGTGCGCCGCTCCCTGCTCGTGCCGCACCAGCGTGTGGTGAATGGGAAACTTGCGTAGCGCGTCATAGACCGGCAAAATGGCGCCGCCGGGGTAGCCGAAGACGTCAGTGACGCCCTCGCCCACCAGCGTGGCCCACACAATCTCTGCGCCGGTCAGGCGCGCGGGCGGGTGATTCAGTGCTTGCGTGTTGGCGTCATTTCCCATGAGGAACTCCTTTACAGTGGACAGTGGATAGTGAACAGTTATTATTTCGCCTTCAACCATCCCGCTTGATCGTGCTTCGCTTCAAATGTATCCAGCGCCGCTGCGTGGCGCAGTGTCAGGCCGATGTCGTCGAGGCCTTCAATCAAACAGAACTTGCGGAAGGGATCGACTCTCAAAACTTGCCTTGAAGCCAAGGCTATCGGTCACGGTCTGCTCTTCAAGCGAGACAGTGAGTTGATAGTTCGGAATGGTCTTCGCGTTGTTCAGCAACTCGGCCACCTGCTCTTCGCTGAGGCGCACCAGCACAATGCCGTTCTTGCCCGCATTCGAAAAGAAGATGTCGGCAAAGGACGGCGCGATCACCACGCGAAAGCCGTAGTTTTCCAGCGCCCAGGCGGCATGCTCGCGGCTCGATCCGCAGGCGAAGTTCTTGCCCGCAATCAGAATCTTCGTGCGCCCTTGTAGCGCGGATCGTTGAGCACAAAAGCGGGATCGGGCTCGCCCGGCCGCGTGTGTTGCGCCAGTCGAAGAACAGAAAATCGCCGTAGCCGGTGCGCTCGATGCGCTTCAAAAACTGCTTGGGAATGATCTGGTCGGTGTCGACGTTGGCGCGGTCCAGCGGCGCGGCCAGCGAGGTCAGTGTGCGGAATGGTTGCATTGAAATGCCTTTCCAGGGATCGATTTCTTAAACCAAAACGAGATCTGGCGCAGGAAATAGATGTTGAAACCAAAACGCATGTTGCGACGGACCATGCGTTTGATAGTTTTCCAGTCTTTGGAGGCCCTCAGCCACTGTGGGACGATGGCCGGCAGGCACCCACCACAAACAATACGGGAGCTGCCTTCGGCGGCTCAAACCACTCCGACCGCTTGCGGTAAAACTCCACATGTCTTGACCGGTAGACAAAGTTCCTGAGCGCCTCCGGAGATGTCCAAACGCTCATATTGACGATGACCAGGGGATCGTCGGAGTGCGAGGTTGTATTGCCTGCTTCCGACTTGAGCCTCCAAATAAAGCCCTCGCTCCGGTCCGCAAGTTCGTTAATCGGCGCAAGACCGGCCACAAATTCGGCAATTTGAGGATCGTCGAGCGGTGCAATCAATTTCGCGATGTTGATCTGGGCGAGCTCAAACATGAATCGCCTCCTCGCGCACTTCCCAATTGCGAATGTCGACGAAGTGCCCGGCAATGGCGGCTGCCGCGGCCATCTCCGGCGAAACCAGATGCGTGCGCCCGCCGCGTCCCTGGCGGCCTTCAAAGTTGCGGTTGCTGGTCGAGGCGCAGCGCTCGCCCGGCGAAAGAATGTCGGGATTCATGCCCAGGCACATCGAGCAGCCCGGCTCGCGCCACTCAAAGCCCGCCTCGCGGAAGATGCGGTCCAGGCCTTCTGTTCTCGGCCTGCGCCTTCACCGCTTGCGAGCCGGGAACCACCATCGCGCTCACGTGTGGTGACACCTTGTAGCCGGCGGCGATCCGTGCCGCGGCGCGCAGATCTTCAATGCGCCCGTTGGTGCAGGAGCCGATGAAGACGCGGTCGATCGTCGACTTCTTCAAGCGGCGTTCCCGCCTTCAGATCCATGTATTCAAGCGCGCGCTCCAGGCCCTTGCGCTCCTGCTCCGTTGGTCGCGGCGGCCGGATCGGGCACATGCGGCCGTAATCGGCGCCACCATGCCGGGACTCGTGCCCCAACTCACGTACGGCACCAGCGTCGCGGCGTCGATCACCAGCTCGCGATCAAACTTTGCGCCTGGATCGGTCGGCAGCTTGCTCCACTCGGCCACGGCCTCGTCCCACGCCGCGCCTTTCGGCGAGAAGCGGCGGCCCTTCAGGTAGGCGAAGGTCGTTTCGTCGGGAGCGATCATGCCCGCGCGCGCGCCGGCCTCGATGCTCATGTTGCAGACCGTCATGCGGCCTTCCATCGAGAGCGCGCGAATCGCCGAGCCTGCGTACTCGATCACGCAGCCCGTCGCGCCGTCCGTGCCGATCTGCCCGATGATGGCGAGAATGATGTCCTTCGCCGTGACGCCCCTGCGGCAGCTCGCCTTCGACCGCGATGCGAAAGGTCTTGGGCTTGGACTGCGGCAGCGTCTGCGTGGCCAGCACATGCTCCACTTCGCTGGTGCCGATGCCGAAGGCCAGCGCGCCAAAGGCTCCGTGCGTCGAAGTGTGCGAGTCGCCGCAGACAATCGTCATGCCCGGCTTGGTCATGCCCAGCTCCGGCCCGATCACGTGCACGATGCCCTGTTCGCGCGAGTCCACGTCATAGAGTTCGATGCCGAACTCCGCGCAGTTCTTGCGCAGCGTGGCGATCTGCGTGGCGGCAATCTGGTCGACAATGTTCAGCCGGCCCTCGATCGTCGTGGGCACATTGTGATCGACCGTCGCGATACATCGATCGGGACGCCGCACCTTGCGGCCTGCCAGGCGCAGCCCCTCAAAGGCCTGCGGCGAAGTGACCTCGTGCAGCAATTGCAGGTCGATGTACAGCAGGGTCGGCTCGCCTTCCGGCTCGACCACGACGTGCTGCTCCCAGACCTTTTCGAATAATGTTTTTGCTTCGCTACTCATTCATCATCCTCATCGGAATTCGTAGTATTACCTGCAATCACAAACAATTTGTCATCCTGAGCGAAGCGCAGCGAAGTCGAAGGACCTGCTTTTGCTTTTCACTCATCTACACGTTGGGTGCCCCATCCTTGCGCCTTTTACCGGCGCAAGGGTGGGAAACCACAACCTACTTCAGCAGCGTCTTCACCATCTCGCGGACCTTCGCGCCCATCTCTCGCGTTCCGAGCACGGTCAATCCCTCGGGGTTGGTGCGCGCCAGATCCTGCGTGCGGAAGCCGGCTTCGAGCACCTTGCGCACAGCCTTCACAATCGCGTCGGCTTCGGCATCCATAGCGAAGGAGTGGCGCAGAAGCATGGCGCCGGTCAGAATAGTGGCCAGCGGATTGGCGATGTTTTTGTTGGCGTGTTTGGGCGCGGAGCCGTGGGCCGGCTCATACAAATTAATCTTGCCGCCTACGGTCCCGGAGGGCAACATGCCCAGTGAGCCGGTAATCACGGAAGCCTCGTCGGTGAGGATGTCGCCGAAGGTGTTCTCCACCACCACCACATCGAAATCGCGCGGACGCTTCATCAGGTGCATCGACATAGCGTCAACAAACTGGTGTTCGAGGTCGACATCGGGAAACTCCTTGGCCACCTCGATCACCGTGTCGCGCCAAAGCTGCGAGACCTCGAGCACATTGTGGCAATACAT
>CAWFZU010000037.1:0-6478 GCA_963820195.1 uncultured Acidobacteriaceae bacterium
GATGCTGGGAGTAGCCTCCCTCAGTTGGCTTGGAGTGGACGGCGCAGTGATTGCAGCTTCAACTCACGCACTCGCCAAGGCACTGCTCTTCATTTGCATTGCTGGCCCCGAGGCAGATGGCGCGCTCGACGGTGAACACAAGGGACTGGCTGTGCGTTACCCGGTCAGCACCTTTGGCTTCCTCTTTGGAATGCTGGCGATGCTGGGCATTCCTCCGACGATGGGCTTCATCGGCCGCTGGAGACTCTACGAGACGGCGGTGCAGATCGGCTGGCCGCTAGCAGGAGTTTTCATTGTCTCTTCGATTTTGGCACTGATCGCGTACACATTGGCTTTGACCCGCGTCTGGTGGGGTCCGCCGGGTGAGCCGAGTCCGCCGCCAATGCCATCGCATCCAATGAAGGAGCCTTTTGTTTTGCAGACTGTGATTATTGCGCTGGTGGTGCTGCTGCTGGCTGGCGGCATCTGGCCGGACGCGCTCGGAATGCTGCTGGGAGGTAGGCCATGAACCTCTGGAATAAATTGATGTGCTACTCCCGGCGCCACAGCCCATGGCTCTTCCACATGAATGGAGGCAGTTGCAACGGCTGCGATATTGAACTGATCGCCAGCCTCACGCCACGTTACGATGCCGAACAGTTGGGCGTGCGCCTGGAAGGCTCGCCACGGCACGCCGACATTCTTTGCATCACCGGCCCCGTTACCCACAATGCGGTGAACGCCATCAAGACGGTCTACGACCAGGTCTGCGGGCCCAAGGCGGTGGTGGCCATCGGCTCTTGCCCGGCGACGACTAATGTCTTCATCGACAGCCGCACGCTGGATGGGCCGCTCAACCGGCACGTTCCGGTGGATGTCTTTGTACCCGGCTGCCCGCCCCGGCCTGACGCCATTATTCAGGGCGTGGCCAAGGCGGCGGAGATTCTGGCCGAGAGAGCCGCGAAGAAGTTGCCCGTCGCGCCGGTCGTTATGCCCTTAGTCGGGCCGGGATGCGATGGCGCTTGCCCATGCGCGGCCACAACGGAAACGAAAAATGAAGAGGTGCAGGCATGATTACACCAGAGATTTGGAACAGTCTGACCACTGCCTTAGCGCGCCTGCTCATCTTTCCCGGCTTGCTCTTCGCCGTGCCCGCCGCGTGGTTCTTCCTGTGGGTGGAACGCAAGGCGGTGGCGCGGATGCAAGGGCGCATCGGCCCTCCCTTCATGCAGCCGTTTTTCGACTTCATCAAGCTGCTGGGCAAAGAGCACGCCACCGCGCAGCGGCATAGGCGGCCTGCTGATGAAGGCCTGGCCGCTGATTGCCGTCTCGGCGGCGGCGGGCGCGGTGGGCCTGTTGCCGGTGCTGCCCGCTTCGGGCGGCTTTCAGGGCGACTTGATTCTGCTGCTGGCGCTGCTGGAAGCTGCCCTCCATGTGCATCATCGCCGCGGGCTTCACTTCGCGCTCCATCTTCGGCGAGATCGGCTCGGCGCGCGAAGCCGTTCTCAGCGTCTCCTACAACGTGGTCTTTCTGCTGGCCATCATCTCCATCGCCGCCTCGCAGCACACCTTCAGCCTCTCGGCGCTGGCGCAACTTCCTGCTTCGCCGCTGCGCTGGCTGGGCATTGTGGCGATTCTGGTTTGCCTGCCCGCGAAACTGCATCTCAATCCCTTCTCGCTGCCCAACGCGGAGCAGGAGATCTACTCCGGCCCCATGACCGAATACGCCGGCCCCGAGCTGGCCATGTGGGAGCTTTCGCATGGGCTGGAGTGGGTTGCGGCGACCGGACTGGTGGCGACGCTGATTGCTCCGGCCCTCACGCTCTGGTGGGTTGCCGCTCTGGTCTTTGTCGCGCTCTCCTTCGTCCTCGTGCTGCTGCTGTCGGTGGTGGCGGCGGCTACGGCGCGCTTGCAGATCGATACCACGGTGCGCTTTTACTGGCAATGCACGCTGATCTTCGCGGTTCTGGCCGTTGCGTCCGCGCTTTTCATGAGGTTTAGAGCATGAACATTCTGACCATGCTGTGGAAGAACCTGTGGGGCGGCTCGCGGACGCTGCTCTTTCCCGCGCGCCCCAAGGTGAGTGAGCACTACCGCGGCCTGGTGCGCTTCGATCCCGCGCTCTGCTCCGGCTGCGCGATCTGCAAGATGCGCTGCACCGCGCGCGCCATCGAGTTCAGGGCCGGCAAAGGCGAGTTCACCTGGAGCTACGATCCCGGCCATTGCACCTTCTGCGGGCGCTGCGTGGAGGGTTGCAAGGAACATGCGCTGAGCCAGGACTCGGAGTGCCCGCCGATTTACCTGACCCCGGCGAGTTGAAAAAATCCTACACCGTTGCCCGCAAGCAGACCGTCAAGCCGGCTGTGGTTCCGGCGGCTGTTGTCGCAGAGCAGGCGGCCAGAACCCGTCCAATGGAGGCGCATAATGAGTTCGCTTGAGACGATTCAGAAAAAATTCGGCATCACAGTATCCTTTGTTGAAATGGGCGGTGTGCAATGGCTCGCACTGGACGCAGCGAAGGTGCGCGAATTGGCCAAGACGATGAACGAAATACACGCGCGCTTTATCACCATCACCGCCTATCAGCTTCCCAAGGACGAAGGATTTCGCCTGGAATACCACTGGGACCTCAACGGCCAGTTGCTGGGATTTTCCTTTCAGCTTGCCGGTAAATCCATCGAAAGCATCTTTGATCTCACTGAAGCCACGGACTGGATTGAGCGCGAGATTCACGAGGAATATGGCATCGACTTCACGGGCCGCGAATACGAACCGTTGCTTCTGCGCCAGGGAGAGACGCCGGGCGTGAACCTGCGCGACGCCGTGGCCGTGAGTCAAGGAGAAAATATGAGCTACAAAATCCCCATGGGCCCTTATCACCCGGCTCTTGAAGAACCTTACAAGCTGGACATGATCTGCGAAGGCGAGACCGTTATCGACGCCAAGCTGCATATCGGGTTCAACTTTCGCGGCATCGAGCACCTGGCCGAGACGCGCAACCACATTCAGGTCATCGCGCTGATGGAGCGGGTCTGCGGCATCTGCTCGATTCATCCACACGCTCACGCTTTGCCGGGCGATGGAGGGGCTGACCAGCCTGACGCCGCCGCCGCGCGCGCAATACATTCGCGTCATCATGGCGGAGCTGGAGCGGCTGCACTCGCACGTGCTCTGGGCCGGCATCGCCGCCAAGCTCATGGGATTCAAGACGATGTTCATGACCTGCTTCGAACTTCGCGAGAAGGTGATGGACATTCTCGCCGCGATCAGCGGCAATCGCGTCAACTATTCGATGAACCGCATTGGCGGCGTCAATCGCGACATCACCGACCCGCAGGCGATTCTCAGGCTGGTCGAGGCGCTTGAGGCGGAGATGGGCCGCACCGTGATTCCTATATTCACAACAAGCAGAACGGCTCGTTCGCGCTGCGCGGGCATCGGCGTGCTGACCACAGAAAAGGCTCTATCCTGCGGCGTTGTGGGGCCGGTGGCGCGCGCCTCAGGGCTGCCCCAGGATCTGCGCAAGGCTGCACCCTATGCGGCCTACGCGGAGATGGACTTCGACGTGCCAGTGCGGCCGGCCGGCGACGTGACGGCTCGATTGCTGGTCCGCGCGCTGGAGATCATGGAGAGCTGCAAGATTCTTCGCCAGGCGCTGGCCAAGCTGCCTCCGGGCGAGATTCACACGGGAGACGACAAGTTCACTTTCATCACCGGAACCTCCACCGCCCGCGTCGAAGCGCCGCGCGGCGAGGTGATGTACTCGGTCTCCTGGAAAGAGGGATCGCGGAACCCGGCTCGCGTCCACGTGCGCACGCCTACCTTTGCCGTGATGCCGGCGATCCGCTGGATGGTGAAGGGAGCGCGGTTGGCCGACACGCCGCTGATTCAGGCATCGATCGATCCGTGCTACTCGTGCACAGACCGGTAGCGATTTTTATCAGTTCGAGGAACTGGGTGCCCTATCCTTCTACGGTATTTCACGAAAGGGTGGGATAACACAGTGCCTCGACAAGCGGGCACGCATAGCCTTACAATCTAAGTGTTGGTTGTGGTGAAGGAGTTCACCCTTAACCGCTGTCCCCTCCTTTCTGCTGGACAGATGATGACTCCTGACAGGGTTTCCTGTTGCGGAGTTATCTCCCGGCTTGATCCCTGAATGACAAATTGAGTGTTCCTGCTCATGGCGAACGACTGCTCTACGCCGGTTAGGCGTTGGCGACGACGCTGCTGGAGATAGGAAATGGATCTTCAGGTGGAAGACGGGACAAAATCGGAGCCGGCAGCAGGTGGCGATGGAATCACGCGATTGCAGGATCTGGCCGGGCTGGCCGCGCAACTTGATCGTGAAGATGTTGCCATTGAAGCAAACGCACTGGCTGAACGCCTTGCCGAAGGCCGCTTTTTCGTTGCCTGTGTCGGCCAGTTCAAACGCGGCAAGTCGACCCTGATCGGCGCGTTGATTGGCGAGTCGATTCTGCCCACCGGATTTATTCCCGTCACCGCCGTGCCCACGGTGATCCGCTATGGCAGCACGCGGAGCGCAAGGATTCGCGCCGCCGACGGCACCTGGCGAACAATTGCCCTGCATGCGTTGGAAGAGTACGTTTCAGAAGAGCACAACCCGGAAAATATAAAGCAGATCGCGGGCGCCGAGGTGTTTGTTCCCTGCCGGCTTCTGGCGACCGGCATGTGCCTGGTGGACACTCCCGGCCTGGGATCGGTCTTTTCAGGCAACACGGCAACCACGCAGGCCTTTATTCCCCATATTGATGCAGCGCTGGTGGTGACCGGATCCGACCCGCCGCTGGCCGGAGAAGAGTTAGCACTGGTCGAATCCGTGGCCCAGCATGTCGAACATCTGATCGTCGTTCTCAACAAGGCGGATAAAGCAAGCGCGCCAGAGAGGGCCGCGGCCACCGCGTTCACCCAACGGCTGCTGGCAAAGCGCTTGCACCAGCCCTCCGAAAATGTCTTCGAAATCAGTGCGACAGAACGGCTGGAGAAACGCGGCCCGGAACGCGATTGGGGAAAGCTGGTGGATTCGCTGCAACGTCTGGTGCAAGGCTCCGGCCGCGAACTCATCCAGTCCGCGGGCGAGCGCGGCATCCAGCGCCTGAGCGAAGAATTGCTGGCAAGCGTGTGCGAAGAACGCGACGCGCTGCTGCGTCCCGTTGAAGAATCCGAACAGCGCATTGCGGCGATGAAGCAGACCATCGCGGAAGCGGAGCGATCCATGCGGGAGCTGGGCTATCTTCTGATGGGCGAGCAGCACCGGCTCTCCGATTTCTTTCTTGATCGCCGCAAAGCCTATCTGGCCGCCACCAGGCCGGACGCGGCGCAGCAACTGGAAGCAGCACTGCAAGCGGCTCCTCACTCGCTCGGCCCCTCTTATCGCCGCCATATCATGCGCGAGGCGCAAGAGATCGTACGTGGCCACATTATTCCGTGGCTGCGGCCCGAAGAGGAGGAGGGAGAGAAGCAGTATCGCCTTGTGGCTCGCCGCTTTGCCATGATGGGCAACGACTTCCTGAGTAAGCTGGTGCAGGCTGAAATCCCCGAGCTTAACCGCCTGCTCCATGCCCTTGACACGGAACGGGGCTTCCGCGTTCGCTCCGAGTTTTACTTTCAAGAGTTCATCGGGGTCGCGCAGCCTGCCTCGCCACTGCGCTGGCTGGCCGATCTCTGCCTCGGCTTCTTTGGCTTGCGGAGCAGGATCGACCGGGAGGCGAGGGAATTTCTGGAATGGCTGCTCGAAGTCAATAGCTCACGGGTGCAAAACGACATTCTCAACCGGGTGCAGGAGAGCCGCAACCGCCTGGAAGCCGAGATCCGTAAACTCTTGCACGAAGTGAGCCGCATTGCGGAACTCGCTTTGGCGCATGCCCGGAAGACGCAGGAGGAGGGAGCTCCGACAGTCGAGACAGAACTGCTTCGCCTCAACATAGTAGAGAAGGAGATCAACGCAATCCGGAATTTCCATCTACCCTAAAGCCTGCTCTTACCAACCCAGAAAGATAAAAAATGGAGGAGTTATGCCCGAACCAGGATCGGAGATCGTGAGGACGCGACGCCCAGGGGACATCGCCATACCCGGAGGCGCCAGCAACGCCCTGGTCGATTCCTCCACGCTTACGTCGTCGGCCAGCAGCCTCAACAGGTGCAGGGCCAAACCCTCTTTGCCGGCAAACTGACGGTGGTGGATTACTCCAAGAGCCCCGCTGCGGTTTCCAGCTCCATCCCCATCAGCGATGGAGCCCCCGGCGCCATCAGCCGCATGTTGCTGGCAGACGACAATACGCTGTGGATCGGCATGTCCCAGTGCACCAATGGCGTGCGCGCCGCCACCGGCCAATCCTACGGCTGCCTGACCATGGTCAACACCACCAAAAACACGGTGACCATGATCGAGCCGTATATCGGCGATGCCACCGGAATCGCGGCGGTAACCGGCCTGCACAAGGTCTACACGGCCGAGGGCGGGCAGGTATACATCCAC